>DLNB01000058.1 GCA_002479455.1 Acetothermia bacterium UBA7521 | reverse complement strand
CCGCACGAAAGCCGGTAGAGCCCAAATCTGTAAGGTCCGACGCTGATGCTGTGCCGAGCTTGTTCGCCAGAGCGGCTACGGCGCAGCTCGATGAGGTTCAGCACGGTATAGCCCCGCGCCGCCAGGAAGCTGATGATCGCGTCATTGTCCGGATCCACCCAGTTGTACACCGTGTCGCCACCTAAATCCTGACCCAACTTCTCGGCGCAAGCGTACAGCCGCGAGCCCACTCCCTGCCGCCGCCACTCGGGCATCACGTAGAGGGACTCCGCCCAGACAACACCCCCGTCTACCCGACAGACGAGGTACCCCGTCATGGTCCCACCCATGCTCTCGGCCACGTAGATGGGGAAGCCTCTCTGAAGGTACTCGGCCAACTCCTGGCTCGCCGCCTCAGAGCCTGCTGGACACGGTCTGCCCCGCAGCTGGGCCAGCGTTGCACGGAACTCCTCTATCATCCGAACAAGATCGGAACGATCGCTGGTCCGAGCCAGACGGATTCTCAGTTGATCTTCCCCACAATCGTTTGGCGGTCTGATCATCGGTTGCCTGATGTGCGCAGGCCTCCTTCCTGTGGTCGATCTGCCTCCCCAATCAATAGAACTCACCCGCGTCCACCCGAGCCACCCGCTCGCGCGCTGTCCAATTACAGATCCACGCGTTGCCGAGGCACTCCCGCTGCACGCTCTGAACCACAACTCAGCGGGGGCGATCCACTTGCCGAGATCAGACCTTGCCCTCCCGCTTCTCCTTCTTCGCAGCGCGTTTCTCCTTCAGCGTCTTCTGCGGCGGTTTTTTCTTGTCCTTCCTCGTATCCAGCGACTTCGCCATCTCAAGCCTCCTACGGGCGGGGAGTTCGTCTTCCTAATCGCCTCAGGCAGCCACAGAACCGGAGGATACACATCCCCCTGGCACAGCGGCAACCTCCTGGACCAGCTCTGTTTGTTGGAATCAGGCGTCCTGCAGCCCCCAACGCGGCCAGAGCCCACAACGGTGGCGTTGATCGCGTGCAGCGTGTGCTCCTTGCTTCTGGCCCGGGGAGATCCGCTTGCGCGGCCATGGTCGAGCGGAGCGCCTCTGAGTTGACCGGGCTGTCGGACATCTCTAGCATGATCCTCGATGATCCGGTTTCCGAAGCCCGTTGAACCAGGTGATCTCATCGCGGTCACGGCCCCATCCTCCGGCGTGGCTGCTGCCGAGACTCCCAGACTGGAGCTCGTCCTTAGGAATCTCCGTGCGCACGGGTACCGGATCGTAGAAGGGGAATGCCTCCGCGGAGAGCGCAAGAACGCGAGCGCACCGCGGGACCAACGTGCCCATGAGCTGATGCGCTTCCTCACGGACCCCCAGGTTGCGGCAATCCTGCCCCCGTGGGGTGGCGAGCTCGCGATCGAACTGCTCACCTTCGTCGACTTCGAGAGGCTGCGCTCCCTTCCACCGAAGTGGCTGCTGGGGTATTCGGACCTTAGCACACTTCAACTCCCGCTGACCCTGATCTCCGGCTGGGCAACGGCCCACGGGCCCAACCTGATGGATCTCGCACCGAGCCAGACCGATCCGCTGACCACTTCGACACTGAAGATTCTGAGCTTGGACCCGTCCACCCCGGTTGTGCAGCATGCCTCGACGCACCATCAGATCGAGTGGAACGACTTCAGGGTCAATCCTGACGCTTCACTCAACCTCACTGAACCCACTGCGTGGAAGCGGCTGGACGGGGCAACGGCGCCGGTCGAGTTCTCCGGTCGGCTGATCGGAGGCTGCCTGGACACGATCCTGCACCTGGCGGGCTCACCCTACGGCGATGTCCCCCGCTTCGTCCGCGAATCTGGAGGGGATAGGGCAATCCTCTACTTGGAAAACGCCGAGATGGGTCCCGCAGCCCTGGTCCGTGCGCTGTGGGGGCTTCGGCTGAACGGGTGGTTCGACGGGCTCTCCGGGCTCATGTTCGGCCGTAACAATGGCCCAGTGCCCTCGGGCGCCGATAGCCTCACCTACGAGGAGGCGTTGCGGGCAGTCCTCGCCAATGTTCCGTACACAGTCCTCTACGATGTGGACATCGGACACAGACCGCCGCAGCTCACGTTAATCAACGGCGCACTCGCGAACGTCTCCTTCGACGCGGGGAGTGGCCACATCGCTCAGATGAGAGGATAGAGCCGACCTTCGCAAGGCGGGATACTCCGCTGAACCCCTCTCCCGCCCTGACTTCCCCAGTGGGACTGTGCTCCTCCAACGATGCCGTACTAGGCAGAGAAGGGCCCCGGATCGGGGCGTTCCCGATCCGGGGGCCGATGCACGATCGAAGCAAGCCAGATCCCGCTGCCTACCGTCCTCCGCCGATGATGTAGTACGGTTGGAGACAACACGGGTCGCAGCAGAGGTCGCAGCACGGCCCGATGACAGGTAGCGCAGAGAGCTTGAGGTGAGGATCGCAAATGGGAACACCACACGGCCTGGCAGGTCGTGTGCACAGGGAAGAGCGGCAGTACGACCTGTCCGCAATCCTAACGTAGGATCGAAGAGCCTTTCCATCCGACGTCCTAACCGTGATGAGGTAGAAACCAGGCGAGACCTGAATGCCATCGGACGTCTTCTGGTGCCACAAGATCAAGGTGGTTGCGCTCGCCGGCGTGGGATAGGTGTGCTCGTGCACAACCCCTCCACCCAAGGCCTCCACCGACCAACCCGTGATCTTCAGCGTAATCGGGCAGCAACAACCGCGGCCCGTGGGGACAACTACCTCGACAACAATCGGCTCCCCAGCCCAGAACCCCTCATAGCACGAAGGCTCAGGCGGTGGAGGAGGACAACAAGGCGGAGGGGGACACCACGAAGGCGAAGGACAGGACTGGACCCACTGCCCCCACACCAGCCCCCCGCCCAGCACAAGACCTGCAAGCACCAACAGAGCCACCCGTTTCATGCGGTCATCACCTCGGTGCCATTGTAGCGAGAGGGCATCGCGGAGTACGTGATGCGGGCTACGCTCGCCCGTGCAGCACTCTCGTGCTTCAGACTGGTCAGGCCAGCCTCCGGATCCGCACCTCGATCTCGGGGTAAGCCTTGAGCAACTCCACCAGACGGGACGTATCACTGGTCCCGTAGTGGTAGGGGTAGAGGATGCGCGGCCTTATCGCGACGGCGACCTCGGCCACCATCTCCGGGGTCATCGTGTAGGGGAGGTTCATCGGCAGGAACGCCACATCGATATCCCGAAGGGCTTTCAGCTCCGGCGTGTTCTCGGTATCGCCCGCCACAACCACGCGAAGATCTCCGAAGGCGACTATGTAGCCATTGCCATGACCGCGGGGGTGGAACGGCTCGCCGCCCTCCCTCGTGTGGACGATGTTGTACGCGGGGATCGCCTCGATCGTCAGGCCGTGGACGACGCGACGTTCTCCGTTGCGCATGAGGATCCCGCCCGGGACCTTCTCCCTGCAACGCTCGGGGCAGACGATCGCCGTCGCATAGGTCCGGATGTGTCCCAGGGCATCCGGATCGAGGTGATCGCGGTGGTCGTGGGTGATCAGGACAAGCTCCGCCTTCGGGAGCACCGCGTAGTCGGCGACGCGGCTGAACGGGTCCACGTAGATCCATCTCTCGCGGAACGCGAACAGGAGCGACCCGTGGCCAAGGAACGTGATCTGGAGATCGCCTTCCGATGCCCCGATCGTATCGGTCTCGAACGTCTTTGGTTTCATCTCAACCTCCTGGGTCGCCCCTACCGAGGCGGTCGTACCCTGGCCCACGAATGCCCCTATCTGCTCTGCAATGGAGCTTAGCTCATCTCCCGTCCTCCGTCTCCTTTTCTGCGCGGCTGGCCATCTACCGGGCCCGTGAGACGAGAGGGACAGACCGCGCTGCGCTACAATTCCCCGCCCTCGCGGGCTGAAGGAGCGCTGTGCGATCCCTGAAATCGATCTTTCGCTACGCCAAGCGGTACAAGCTCGCCCTCGCGCTGACGGTGATGAGCATGCTGGCTCTCGTCGGCATCCAGCTCGTCGCCCCGTGGCTCATCCGTACGATGGTCGCCACGGTCACGGATCCTGAGGCCGGCCCAGACGCGCTCCGCTTGATAGCCCAGCTGGCGCTGCTCGCCCTCGTGGTGTACGCGCTGCGGTCGGTGATGCAGTTCGTGCGCTCCTACGCGGCCCACGTCGCCGGGTGGCACGTCGTGGCCGACGTCCGGCACGACGTCTATCGCCACCTGCAGCGGCTGTCGCTGCGCTTCTACGAGGACAAGCAGACGGGGCAGCTCATGTCGCGCACGGTCAACGACTCCGACCTCCTCGAACACCTCGTCGCCCACGCCATCCCCGATGTACTCGTCAACGTGCTGATGCTCGCTGGCGTCACGGCGGTGCTCGTTCGCATGAGCTGGCAGCTCGCCCTCCTCTCGATGATCCCCATCCCGTTCATCGTGTTGGCGATGCGTGGGTTCGCCCGCTATGTGCGGCCAGCGTTCCGACAGCGCCAGGTCGAGCTGGGGGAACTCAACGCCGCCCTCAACGACAACCTCTCCGGCATCCGCGAAATCCAGGCGTTCACGCGGGAGGACACCGAGGCGGGCCGTATCTGGAGCCGCATCGTCCGCTACCGCGACTCCCTCTTGCGCGCCCTGCGGCTGATGGCCGTGTTCCGGCCGTCGGTCGAGTTCGCCGCCTCGATGGGAACGATCCTCCTCATCTACTTCGGCGGAAGGTTGGTGCTGGATAAGGCTCTGCCCATCGCCGATCTCGTCGCGTACTTCCTGTACCTGGAGCTCCTCTACCAGCCGGTACGGGCGTTGAGTGACGTTTGGGAGAGCATCCAGCAGGCCATGGCAGGGGCAGAGCGGATCGGCGAGCTCTTGGAGCAGGCGCCGGATGTGGCCGAGCGACCTGGCGCAATCGACCTTCCGGGCCGGGTGACGGGGGCAATCCGGTTCGAAGGTGTGAGCTTCCGCTACAGCGTGGGGGACATGGTGCTCGAAGGCATCCACCTCGACATCCCCCCCGGCTCCGTCGCCGCCCTCGTCGGCCCGACCGGCGTGGGGAAGACGACCCTGTCCATGCTCATCCCTCGGTTCTACGACGTGACCGCGGGCGCGATCACCCTCGACGGGCACGACCTGCGTGACCTGACCCTGGACAGCTTGCGCCGCCAGATCAGCATCGTCCTCCAGGAGGTGTTCCTGTTCCACGGGACGGTGCGCGAGAACATCCTGTTCGGCCGGCCCGGAGCGACGGAGCAGCAGATGATCGAGGCGGCCCGGGTGGCCAACGCCCACGACTTCATCCAACAGCTTCCCCAGGGGTACGACACCCTCATCGGCGAGCGGGGTGTGAAACTCTCCGGTGGGCAACGACAGCGGCTGGCCATTGCTCGCGCGGTGCTCAAGGATGCGCCGATCCTCATCCTCGACGAGGCGACCTCGTCGGTGGACACGGAGACCGAGGTCCTCATCCAGCAGGCGCTGGAGCGGTTGATGGAGGGACGGACCACGATCGTGATCGCCCACCGCCTGTCCACCGTGCGCAGCGCCGACACGATCGTCGTGCTCCAGGATGGGCGAATCGTGGAACAGGGAACGCACGACGAGCTGATCGCCCGGGGAGGGCTGTACCAGCACCTCAACCACGTCCAGGTCGAGGATCAGCTGTTGCATGGTCCCATCCCCGAAGCCCAACGACGTTGATCGCTCCCGTCAGCAGAGGGAAGATCACGCCACCCGGGCCGTGGAGATGCAAATTCTGTAGAAGGGAGAAGACTTGGGCCAACTGGACAGGGCGGGTAGTAGCGTTCGGTTACGGATTAGGATCGCCCAGCTTGTGGAGTTCCTCGGCCTGAAGCGGAGCATCCTTGGGCTGCTCTCGATGGTCGTCCTCGTGGGGATGGGGGAGCACATGGCTGAGCAGTTCCTCCCCCTCTATCTGATCGCCCTCGGCGGCGGGTTCCTCTCGGTCGGGTTCCTGAACGGGATGGACAACCTCCTCGGCGCGTTGTACTCGTTCCCCGGCGGCTACCTGGCTGATCGGATGGGTACGAAACGTGCTCTGCTGCTGTTCAATGTGCTGTCGATGGTTGGGTTCCTCATCGTCGTCCTCATCCCCGCGTGGCAGGCGGTGCTGGGCGGGGCGGTCCTCTTCCTCTCTTGGACGGCGATCTCTCTCCCGGCAACGATGGGCTTGGTGGCCCGCGCCCTGCCCAAGGATAAGCGGACGATGGGGGTGTCGGTCCACTCTCTCGTGCGCCGGGTGCCGATGGCGCTCGGACCGATGGTCGGCGGGGCGTTCATCGGCGCGTGGGGGGTGGAGCTGGGGGTGCGCCTGGCGTTCGTGGGGGCGCTCGTCATGGCCCTCGTGGCGGCGATTCTGCAGCAGGTCTTGATCGAGGACGACCGCAAGCCGGGGACAGCGCGCGCGGCCTCCCAGGCGGAGGGGAACCCGCTCCGGCTTTGGAGGGAGATGAGTGGGGACCTGCGGCGGCTCCTCGTGGCGGACATTCTGGTCCGGTTCTGCGAGCAGATCCCCTACGCGTTCGTGGTGGTGTGGGCGGTGGGAACGGCCACCGCCCCCGGCCCGGTGTCTGCCCTCCAGTTCGGGATCCTGCGTTCGATCGAGATGGCCACGGCGATCCTCATCTACATCCCGGTGGCCTATCTCGCGGACCGGGGGCACAAAAAGCCGTTCGTGGTCGCGACGTTCGTCTTCTTCACCCTGTTTCCGGCGCTGCTTCTCTTTTCCCGTTCGTTCGGGATGCTCGTGGCGGCGTTCGTCCTGCGGGGGTTGAAGGAGTTCGGCGAGCCGACGCGCAAGGCGCTGATCATGGACCTCGCCCCGGAGGGACGGAAGGCGGGGATGTTCGGGCTGTACTACCTCGTGCGGGACGTGATCGTGTCCGTGGCCGCGTTCGGCGGGGCGCTCCTGTGGTCGGTGCGGCCAGAGGCGAACCTCCTCACCGCGTTCGGGTTCGGAGCAGCGGGCACGTTGTGGTTCGCCTGGAAGGGCCGCGACCTCGGTCCAAGGAGGGAACATGCCTGACGAAGGGAGGCTGATCTCAGCGTGCGGAATCGACTGCACGGACTGCGACATCCGCCGTGCACCAGCGGACCCGGAACTGCAGCGCACAATCATTGAGTGGTTCAAGGAGAAGCGGAACCTCGACGTGAAGCCGGAGGCGATCCGTTGCTCGTGGTGCCGGGGCGACCGCGCCGATCACTGGTCCGCGGACTGCTGGATCCTCCACTGCTGCGTGGATGAGAAGGGCCTCGCCCACTGCTCCCAGTGCGCGGACTTTCCCTGTTCCCGCCTTATAGAGTGGGCAAAGCAGGACAAGGGATACGGCCGGGCATTCGCTCGTCTCCAGGCAATGCGATCGGCCTCAGGGTGATCCTGCGCAGTCCCTGAGAGAAACTGAGGGGTGCGTACCCTCCAGCATGTAGCTCGTGATCCGTACCGCCTCGTTCGGCCCACAGAGTACAGGCCACGAGCTCGTGCTCTTTCTCAACTCCCGACAGCCGTCGGGCATGAAGCACGACGTTACGGTCCCTCCTGGGTGCAGAACGTCCTCTTCTCGATCTATCCATCGGAAGCCGATTGCTATAATGCCCGCAGCACGAAAGGAGGCATTCATGTCCGACCGACCACGGGGCGAGAAGGACGAGAAGGAAGAAGAGAAAGAGGAAGAGAAGCGACACGAGAAGCAGGAGAAGAGCTGGGACGAAAAGTGGCGCCACGATCCGGTGGGCGCGTTCGTGTGGGCGTGCATTTTCATCTGGGCGGGGCTGGTGCTCCTCGCCGCGAACACGGGGTACCTGGCGAGGCTCGCCGGGGGGTGGGGCCTTCCCAATCTCGGCACGTGGTCCGTGATCCTCGCCGGGGCAGGGGCGCTGGTGATCGTGGGGGTGCTGCTTCGGCTCCTCATCCCATCGCTCAGGCGGGCGGTGTTCGGCGCGCTCATCGTGGGCGTGGTCCTCATCGGTGTCGGCCTGCACGATGTGGTGGGCTGGGACACGGTGTGGCCGACGATCCTCATCGTGGTGGGCGTCTCGATCCTTCTCCGGGGGGTCCTCTTCCGCCGCCGGTGAACAGGACACAAGATCCGGCCTAACTGCCGAGATCGCAGAGCGCGCCGCGAACAACGGCTGGACGGTTCACCGGCTCTCGGTTTCTCGGTCTGGGAGCAAGGCACCGAGAACCCTGGACTGCGGACACCGGGTAGTGAATGACGGTCTACGGATAACGGGATTTCTCTGCGTTCTCCGCGACCTCAGCGGTGAGCGCTTGTCGGATCTACAGGCGGCCGAGGTTGAGGGTGGAAAGCTCGTCCCACAGGTACCGCAGCGGCGTCCACCACGCGTCACGCCCGATGCAGCGGAAGTGGGGCGGCCGCAGAGCGAGGATGATGTCCCCGATCTTGTACCGGACGAGGATCGGCGTGGACACGACAAGGCTCCCCATCTCCCCCCGCTTCATCTTGTGGAGGAGTTTCACCCTGCCCCGGCCGGTCTCGACCTCGAACAGGAACAGGTCGTAGTTCGGGACCCACGCCCTCTTGTCGTCCCTCTGCTGGCCGAACATCCCCTCGGTGGCGCCGTAGATCTCCCGGATCGCCGTCTTCCCGTACAGGGCGCGGAGGGCGGGGGCGAGGCGGGTATTGATCCCCGGCACGCTCCCCAGGGTCATGATCTGCACCTTCCACAGGGATTTGGGGTACACGCCGTGGGTCTCCTTCAGCCACCGGCCAAACCTGATCGCGGTCGGGGCGACCCCGCCGACGAGGGTCACGTTCTCGTCCTTGCACTTCTGGTAGGCGAGCTCGAACCTGGCGTTCCAGTCGCGGGCCGTCTTCCCTCCACCCAAGGCGTCGATCTCTTCCTGCGACGGCACAGACCGAATCGGGGTCTCGCGGGAGACGTGCTTGGTGTAGATCCCCGAGCTGTAGCCGTACTCGACCTCGCGGTCCCCCACCTGCACCGTTCCCACCACAGACGGGAAGTTGAGGTTCAGGTTCACGCCCTGGAAGAGATCGAACCGTCCTGTCTCGAGCGCGTAGTTGACCATCGCCCGGCCAGCGGAGACTCGCATCCGGAGGTCGGTGGGGGTCATCGGGATGAACTTCTCCTCACCCCTCGTGGTGCCACGGGTGATCGCCCACCCGATCGGCGGTTCGGTGAGGAGAAGGTCCACCTCTCCCGCCATCACCCGCCCGATGAGGGGTCTGTAGTCGTCATAGGTTGCGATGGGGAACGTCGTTCGGTAGTCGGCGAGGCTCCCCACCGATGCCGCCCCGTGCTCCCGGCCGTACCCTGTCCCCCGGTAGATCTGGAGGAGCCTCGCCAGCACTTCCTCCTGGCGCGCAGCGGGATCGGCCACAGAGTCGTGCCACGGCTTCACGAGGGACTGGAGCTGCCCGATCACCTGCTCGGGGGCTGCCATGACGGTTCAAAACCCGCAGCGCTCGCGAAGCTCGGCCTCGTGGATCTCCTCGACGATCAGCGCTGGCAGCAGATAGGTCGCCGACCTGTCCACGCTGATCCAAACCTCCTCGCCTGCCGGAACGAGTCTTCCCCGCACCTGCACGTTCTTGCCCGTGAGCGACTCGAGCAGTGGATCGTCTTCCCACGGCCAGCGTGGTTCCCCTACAAGCACGTAGAACCCGTCGAGTCCCAAGCCGAACTCCGTCGTTTGGAGAAGGTAGAGCGGTCCCTCGCTCCGCGAGCACCAGAACTGACGGACCGAGAGGAGGTACCCGGTGAGGGAGACCTGATCCTCGCGGGGCTCTTCGCCAAACCGAACCGTGATCCGAAGTGCTTCCTCTTCGTACACGACGCCGGAGAACAGCGGGGCGATCGTCACGGCCAGACTGTCCATCGTCGGTCCGGGAGGACCTTTCCGACCGAGGAGGATGAGGGCGTTGGGGGTCTCCTCTAGCTCGAACGGCCCGAGCTGGCGCGTCTGCCCCGGCGCGACCACGAGGAACGGGTAGAACGAACGGATGGAGATCGAGCTCGCGTCCTTCATGAACACGGCCGCCGAGAACTCGTACACAGTGGCTCCGAACAGAGTCGGGTCCGCGGTGTTCGCGATCTCAACCATCACGTCAAGCGCTCCCGCGCCCCATCCCACGGTGCTCACCACAGCGAGCACGACCGCCGCTACGATCGTCCCCAATGCTTGCC
This sequence comes from Acetothermia bacterium UBA7521, assembly GCA_002479455.1. Classification (GTDB taxonomy): domain Bacteria; phylum Bipolaricaulota; class Bipolaricaulia; order Bipolaricaulales; family Bipolaricaulaceae; genus Bipolaricaulis. The sequence goes on along the minus strand of DLNB01000058.1, from coordinate 17,905 downwards.
TGCCCCTAACCTGGGTTCGCATGGTGCCTCCTTGGCCAGAGCGCAGAGCGCCCTGTGTCCCAATCCCGATTGTACGCACGAAGTTACGACACGCGTGGGAGCGTCTGCAAGCGGTCCCACAGCGAGGACTCGAACTGGAAGTCAGCTCGTCGAGCGATCGCGCCGAGAGCGTACACCGGTAGGGGGTGCACCTGGCTGGTTCCACCGCCAGACCGGCGTAGTGGAGGGCTGAACTGGACGGGGATCAAGGGCAGGCGAGGCGAAGACCGCCTGGATTTCCCGAGTCGAGCGTGCGCCAGCAGGGAACAATCCGCCGCTATTCGCGCGCCTTGGCGCCAACGTTGAACCCAGCCGTAGCCCCTGCGGCGGCGAGGGGTGGGGCAAACGGAAGGACGTTCTCCGGGATCTGGAGAGAGATCCCGATCCCGAGAGCGACCCCTGTTCCCGCGGCTGCCCCGAGGAAGCACAAGCCGATGTTGCCGTCGATCCCAAAGAGCGATCCAGCCACGATCACCCCCAAGCTCGATCCCACCACCGTGCCCCCGGTGAAACCGAGGAACGCCCCAAGGATGGCCCGAGCGAGGGCATCCCAGCCCGTGGCGCCGGAAGCGAACGCCCACGATAGGGTGTACGCACCGATCACCGCTCCCGCGTAGCCGCCGAGCGTACCGGCCAGGAACTCGGGAAGGACCGCGTTCTCGGGCTGCGCCGCGAACGCCGACACACCCGCCAGAACGAGCGCTAGAGCGACCACCATCATCCTTTGCACGACCGTCACCTCCCAGAGAATCAAATCTAGTCTACTGCTCGCGTCGATGAGAAGCCAGGAGACGCCGTCGACATTCGCCCGCCATGGTTGGCCACGCTATCATGCCGGTGGAGGACGTGGGATGAAAAAGGCGCTGGCAGGCGGGATGGCGTTGCTCCTGGTCGGTTGGGCAGCGCTGGCCGTGGATCTGTCCGGGGCTTGGACAACGCAGATGACGTTCACTTCGGACGTCGTCTCCCCGAGCACGACCTTCACCCTTCGCTTGGTGGACTCAGGGTGGGCCCTCACCACGGCATGGGATCCTGCGCTCCCGGAGCTGAGCAGTCACACCCTTGTCCTCAGCGGAAGCCTGGGACCCCTGGGCATCGTTGTCGGGGCCTCGTTCCAGCTGAGCGCGCCCGGCGGGTCTCCCGCGCTTCGCCGGCACGGGGACCTCGCTCTGTGGTCGGCTGACGGGTTCACGTTCCGCAGCGGGTTCGTCTCGTTCGGGCTTGCGTTGGGGAACCTGACCCTCCAGCTCACGCTTCACCGCGGTCCCGGCGAGTAGGGCGGGGTGTAGCAAGAAAGGCTCTGTGGCGCGACCGAAGGTCATCCTCTTCAACGCGATCAGCCTGGACGGGCGGCTGGACGGCGGAGTCGCTGGCACGGTGGACATGGGCCTCTACTACAGCATCGCCGCTCACTTCCACGCCGGCGCGATGCTCTCCGGCTCGGAGACGATCCTCACTGGCTTCGCCGGGCAGGAGGAGCTTCCCGAGGAAAACCCCCTCGCGGGTACGAAGGAGCTCCATCCCCTCGCCGTGCCGAAGCTCATCGTTGCCGACAGTCGAGCCCGGATCCACCTCTGGCGTCTCCTCCGCTCCCAGCCCTACTGGGGGGACGTGATCGCCCTCGTCTCCCGGCACACGCCTCGGGCATGCCTGGCCGAGCTCGATCGGGCGGGCGTCGAGTACGTCGTGGCGGGCGAGGAGCGCGTGGATTTCGCGCTCGCCCTGGAGGAACTGAGAACGCGGTTTGGGATTAAGACCGTGCGCGTGGACAGCGGCGGCGTTCTCAACGGGGTGCTCCTTCGGGCAGGGTTGGTGGACGAGGTGAGCGTGCTCGTGGCCCCAACCCTCGTTGGGGGGCCAGCTTCCGGAAGCTTGTTCGTCTCCCCCGAGGCGATCGAAGACATCGCTCCGATCCCCCTGCGGCTCGTCCATCTCGAGAAGATCGCCGAAGACGTGCTCTGGCTGCGGTACGAGGTGAAGCGACCCCGCTCGCCTAGCCGTCCCTGCCCAGATACTTAGGGTTGGAGGACCTCGGGTGGAAGGATGCGGACCTCCCGTACCTCCGGGAACTGAAGCGCCGTCTTCTCGACCTGTGCCCGCAGGATCCCCGTCCGGCACGCCCCGCCCGAAGTCCTGTGCTCCGGATCCAAGAGCGACATGGTCAGCAGCCCGTCCTTGAGGAACACCACGCTCAACCTCACCCCAGGAAGGGGGTACTCCGAGGCGTAGCCCTCCTCGATCTCCCAGGGAAGGAGCCCTTGGCCGAGCAAGAGCTTCAGCGCCCCCTCGACGGGATCGGCGTGGGTCGGCAACCAGCGGGCCAAGGGCATCACCGCTTCGGGGCTACAGGCCGTGGCGCCGTGGAGGAGCAGATCTACGCCGGCGTGGTAGGCGTACACGCGGACAACCCACACGTCGTCAGGAATCTGCCCGGAAGGAACGTCGGGAACCCGCACCAGGAGGTCTCCCGCCACCCGATACTCGAACTCCCGATCCACCAGCTTCAGGCGAACCACGTACCCCGCCGTGATCATCTGGGCGTACATCATCCCCGGCTCGCGCACCCCGAGGCTCGTGTCCGCAAAGTCGCGGTCGAGGACCTCGACGATCTTGATTCTCCGTGCGCAGACGGCCAGGTCTTCGGCGAGAGAGGCTTGGGCCCACGCCGCCGCGCGGCGGGCCTCCGGGGCTGCTAGCCACGATGGCTCGTCGGCCACGGCAACCATGAACGGGGGCAGAGGTTCAAGGAAACGCTGTGGGGCGATGAGAACCATCTTCCCACTCGCATCCTCGGCCACGGAGAAGGACACGACGGTGTACCCTTCGCAGGGGTCCCCCCACGTAAGCGTGTAGGCGCCTACAGGGAGCCGGATCCGCCAGTCCGTGAACACGCGCTCCGCGCCGGGATCGAGGGTCAGGGTCTCCGAGAACGAGGCGACGATGCGCCACGATCCCGCCTCCGGCACGAGGGACCAGTCCAGCTTGGCCTGCCGGCTACGGAACCCCGCCGGGCCGACCGGGGTCACCCGGCACCGGATCCGGACAAGCCCGTCGGCCTCCATGCTCAACTCGATCTCCGGGCGCAGCGCCTCAACCATCGGGCTTGCCACCGCTGCCCAACCCACCATCGCACCCAAGACCAACGCCCATGCTGCACGCTTCATGCCGTACCTCCTCTGTCTTGCTTGCCCTACCCTTGATTCTTGGGATGGGACGCACTGTCCACCGAGCAAGGATACACACTCTGCGCTATGCTGACCCGCCCATGCAAGCGGCCCTCTGCGGTGGTTGCCCAGCAACCGCCTGCGCCACTTGACCCGTACCCCCGAGAGCCCTACCATCGTTTTGTCATACGGGAGGTGGATCAGATGGCACCGAGTTCCTTCTTTGATGAAGAGAAGTCCACCGCGATGGCCGCGTATCTCCTGCAGAAGTGTCCTAGGCGCCGGATGAACTACCTGAAGCTGATCAAGCTGATGTACATCGCGGACCGAGAGGCACTAAGGCGATGGGGCTACCCTCTGACGGGCGACGCGTACTTCTCCCTTCCCTACGGGCCTGTTGTGAGCCGCATCAAGGATCTGATCACCGACGACCCTGAGTTCTCTGGGGCGAAGATCTGGACGAGGTGCATTCGCCAGACGGACCACGATGTGGAAGCCACAGATGCAGGCCCTCTGGACATCCTTTCTCCTGACGAGCGGGAGCTGCTTGAGGAAGTGTTCGCACGCTACGGAAGCTACACCCCCTGGCAGCTTGTGGACCTGACGCACGGATTCCCTGAGTGGAGAGACCCCCGCGGGAGCTCGGAACAGATCACGTACAAGGACATCCTGTGCGCGGTAGGGAGGAGCCAAGAGAGCGACGAGCTTGTCGAGGACATCGAAGCGCATGCTGCGCTCAGGCGCGCCCTCGGCTACGAAGTGCGGGGATGATCCGACCGGGCGCTGCATTCTGGATCAGGCACCAGAGTTCGAAACAACACCTTTACTTCGCCCTGACGTCGGCCCATAGCCCTGACGACTCGGTGCTCCTTGTCAACGCGACCACCCGGAGGAGCACCAGTGATGCTACCTGCGTTCTCCATCCTAACGTGCATCCTCGGATCAAGAACGAGTCCGTCATCGAGTACGGCCGCGCCTTCGTCTGTCGGGCGCGCGATCTGGTGGAACTCCCTTCAGAGTGGCCCGACCTGTACCATCGGGTTGAGGATGCGTCGCCTCTGCTGCTACGTCGGATTCAGGAGGGAGGGCTACTGTCTCCACGCCTGGCCGACAAGCATCGGCAGCTCCTCCTATCGGAACTGGGGCAGGGCGGAGTCTCTTCCTAAGAGGCAGGTCCGGCCAGGCAGTATCAGGTCTGGCTGCGGCGGAGGGAGGCGCGTTCGCGGTCCGTGAGGCCCCACATCTGGGCGGCGAGGGAATCCACGCGGGCCTCGATCTCGGCCAGGCGCTCGGTATCGCCTCTGGCAGCAGCGGCGTGAGCCTCCTGCGATGCTTCGGCCAGCGCTCGGTGCACCGGTCTGGTCGGGTCGTACTTCGGGATGCGGATGTTCTCCAGAACATGCATCGAGCCCATGCTCTTGCCGCCTTCCTGGCTGTACGAGATCGCGGCGAACTGGAAAGGACCGCTGTTGACCAACGCAGCGATGTAGCATGCCTCTGCCTGGGATTGGCAGTCCACAAGGGTGATCGTCTCTTGAGGAATCACAGGTCTGTGCTCCAGTTGGCCTACTACGGCGGCTGAGATTTGCGCGATCCGTGTCCACACCACCTTCCACGGGGCGAAGGTGTAGTCGCCGATCTCAGACATCGAGTAGAACGGCCGCCCGGCCTTCATGGCTTGCTTCACGGTCCAACCACCGCGCCTTCGCAGAATCGCCTCGAACCGCCTAAGGTACGCCCAGGTCTGCGGAAAGCTGTCCTCCATCTCATCCTCTGGAATGGCGTTGAGGCGCATCCCAAGCCTGTGCGTGAGCAGGATGTGGGCCGAAGGCTCGGCCCGCCAGCGGCCCACGTCCCGTCCGCGGAGGAGTGGGTAGAGAAGGACCGGTTCGAGAACGGCTGCGACCTTGGGCACCTTGCGCTTGGCTCCTTCGGTGATGTTCTCCACCACGACCAGGCCGTCCGATCGCGCTTCCTGGATCCTCACCCAGTAGACCCCGTTCGCACCGCCGGTGTAGGCACCGGCATGGGCGGTGTAGTCGGACTTACCGAGGACCTTCTTCACCGTGGGCAGGACGACCTTGCCTGCCGTGAGCCAGGGAGAGGTGGGGTCGTCAGGATCCACCGGCTCCGCCTTTTGGTCGAGTAGCCGCGTGGCGGACCTCACGTCGTCGAGCGTGGAGTCGTAGGTGAACCGGGCCCCTTTCCTCCGCTTCCAGACGGTGTAGGGAACTGGGTACCGCGTCTCCCGCCCCTTCTCGATGACCATCACCGCGGTGCGGTTCGATGCCCCCTCAAATGCGTTCAGATCGACCATGTCATCCACGTGGACGACGCGAAGTGGGCCCCCTTGCTCCCCAAGCTGGAACCGTCGGAATCCCTGACCTCCGAGCTGGGTCTTGAAGACAGACTGGGTGATGACAAACCCGAGACGCCCCCCGGTCCTGAGGAACCGGTCGGAAGCGACGCAGGTCATGAGGACTGAGATGTCGTCCTTGGTGAATGCCGCACGCATTCCCTTCTGCTGGAACAACCCATACTTGATCCACAGCGGGGCAATGGCGCTGCGATACCCATCGGGGAGGTGCTCCCAGTTCACCCAGGGCGGATTCCCGACCACGTAGTCGAACTCCCCTACGGTGAGGGGAGCGAAGTTGTTGAGGAGAAGCCTCGCCCATAACCCGTCGAGACCTCTTCGGTGCAGGTCCGCGAGCTGCTCGCACAGCGCCCGCAGCGGTCCAACGGCGCTTTGCATCTCACCCTCGGAGAGCTCCAGTCTCTCTGCAACGGCTTCCGCAAACGCTTCGGGAGGCTCCTCGGCCCGCACCGCGTCCTCAAGCATCGAACAGAAGCGCCCCAGGCGCCCATGGCCGAATACGACCTCTGGCACCGCGAACACGCCGACCGACGTTCGTACCTGGTACAGTCCCGACGATTCGAGGTCGTGACCTAACTCGGGGAGGAGGACCGAGTCGGCCAGGTACACCGGGATCGTGATCGGTCCTCGCCTGCGTTCGAGAAGATCGCCGAGGGCAAGAAGATAGTTCACCCGGGCCGTGATGACAGCCAGCGGGTTGATGTCGAACCCGACCACGTTCGCGAGAACCGTCTGCAGAAGCTCGCCTTCGGGGAGCATCAGCCGCTCCCCGAGCTCGCGGCAGCGCTTGATCAGAAGCACGAGAAACGTGCCCGACCCGCAGGCTGGGTCGAGCCATCGAAGCTTCGCCACACGGGGCCGCTGGCGCCGGACCGTGGCCGCATGGTCGTCGAAAAACCCCTGGTCCACCTGCTCCAGGAGCCGTTGGGCGAGCCAGTCCGGAGTGTAGTACTCGCCCAGGTTGTGGCGCACCTCGCGAGGAAGGAGGTAGTGGTAGAGCTTCTTCAGGAGGTCGCGCGTCTCGTCGGGGTCGATGCGCAGGGTGGCCGGATCGTACTCCTCGAGGCGCGTCACGAGAGCCCGGACGCCCTCCTCGACATTCTTGCCATAGGCGTAGAGATACCAAGCGAAGAAGTCGCCTTCGAGGAGGTTCTCGATCCCGAACTCGCGGAACACTCCACCCTGTTCCATCTTCCGCAGACGGGCGACAAGCTCAGACGAGGAGGCTCGGTCCAGTTCCTCGAACAGCGGGGCGCCGACCCGGGGGCCAAGGTGGCGCGAGAGGGCGAGCCAGGCGATGAGCTTCACGAGAAGGGCGAAGTAGGTGTGGAGTGCGAAGAAGAACCGTTCCGCCTCCTCCGGGGACCCGATCTCCAGCCCGGCCTTGGCGACCCACTTCCTGAGTGGGTCAAGTTTGCGGCCGCCGAATGCCTCTTGGTAATCAACCGCCTCGGAGAAGAAGAGCTTCCACTGCTGAAAGAGCTTCGCCACCATCCCCTCCGGATCCGCCAGCACAGCCCGGGTAAGAGCAGAGTAGAGGGCAGATATGGCGTTGCGGCTTCTGACATTCTCGATGCCGAAGTCGCGGGCGAGGTTCTCGGCGGTGAGCGCGGTCCCGGTGAGCCCAGCGAGCCACCACAGGAGGTCGGCGAGGACCGCCTCGTCCGCCGAACGCGGGGCCTCGCTGCGGATGCGGCCATCCCGCAGTCGGACGAAGACCAGATGCTGTCCGTCGAACACGACGCCTCCCAGCCGCTTGTGCCCCTCGCGGCTGGCGATGGCCTTCATGTACTGGGCCACCTGCTCCCGTGCAGAGGCAAGCGTTCGCCCTGAGGCAAGGGCGCCCGGCCGCTTGAACTCGATCACCAGCTGACCGAAGACTGCGTCAGCGCGAGTCCCCTCGGCGACAACGAGCTCGTTGCGCTCGTGGGTGGAGAGGCCGATGGCTTTGGCGAACGACTGCAGGACCGGCTGAATCCGGTGCCGTAGCTCAGCCTCGTTACAGTCAGGAGGAAGGGCCGCAAGCGCCGCGACGATCTTCCGGGCGTGGTCCTCCACGATTCGCTGGATGTCCTTGGGGCTCAGCATCGGGAGGAGTATAGAGAGAGCTGTCACTATCGCCAACAGCGGACAGGCCTTGTTGGCCGAACTCCCCGTTCCCGCTAGAGTCGGGTCATGGACCTGCACTGGACCCGGGAGGAGGCACGGCTCTACCAACTCGCCGCGGTTGGATTGCACGGCAAGCGGTACTCTGAAGGAGAAGAAGGAATCCGTCAAGCGTTCCGAGATCTGAGGGCCGTGCAGCTCGACCCGCTCCCTATCCTGGGGCGGAACCATGACCTCGTCCTCCAGTCCCGCGTTGGGGGCACGCATCCGGGGATGTTCCTCGACCTTCTGCACCGCGAGCGGCTGGGGTTCGAGTACTGGGACAAGATGCTGTGCGCGATCCCGATCGCGGAGTTTCCCCTGTTGCGGGCGCTCATGGAGGCAGGAGGGGAACGGTGGGAACGGCTGCGCGAGGATCGGCTCGACCGCGACCACCCGGGGGCCAAGGACGCCGTCTTGGAGGCGGTGCGGAAGAATGGCCCGCTCTCCACGGCCGAACTGAAGAAGCTCTCCGTGGCTCAGGGCGCGCATCGCGGGTGGAAGACGACCCAGGCCGCCGGCGCGGCGCTCGAGGTCCTGTGGAACAAGGGCCGGCTTTCGATCTCGCATCGGGTGAACTACCGCCGCTACTTCGACCTCACAGATAGAGTCGTCCCGCGGAAGCTCCTCGCCCGACCCACCCTGAGCGGGGAGGAGTTCCTGCGCGAGCTCCTGCGCAAACGGGTGGACATGGTGGGGCTCCTTCCCGCGGGCGGGGCGGCCGAGACGTGGATGTCGCTTCGCCAGGCCCGCAGCGGCGGGCTGCCCCAACGGATGGCCGAACAGGGGGACCTGACCTTGGTTCAGGTGGATGGGGTACGCACCTCGTTCTACGCCCGACCCGACGCGGCGAAGGTTCTGCGCGCGGCAGAGAAGGCCCCGTTCGACGATCAGGCTCAGATGATCGCCCCGCTCGATCCGCTCCTGTGGTGCCGGGACGCCCTGGCCAAGGTGTGGGGGTTCGCCTACGCATGGGAGGTGTACAAGAAGCCCGAACAGCGTGCCTACGGGTACTACGTGCTCCCCGTGCTCCACCGGAATCGGTTCGTGGGACGGTTCGACGGGAAGTACGAGACGAAGACGGGGACACTCCACGTGCTCGGGTACTGGGCGGAGGGAGATGGGCTGTCCGCTCGGCATCCGAAGATCCGCGAGGCGTTCGGGCGGTTCCTCGACTACCTCGGGGGAAAGAAGATCGTCTGGCCCGTGCGCTCATAACACTGCGCTATCTCTGAAATGGGCGTTCGGCTGTAGCGGCGGGCTTCATGCCCGACGGTCGTTCGTCGCAGACCTGCCTGCAGCAGGCAGGCACGCTGCGACACTACAGCATCGTGGAACAACCGTTGGACACGAGGTCCGACGCTACCAAGGCGACGAAAACAGATGCTTGCGTGTCGGTCGTGCCGGGGTCTTCGCCGTCACCGCGACGCCATAAGGCGGTAGAATGGCACTCGCATCCTAAAGGAGGTGGATCGGATGAGATTGTTGACAAGGGTTGTGGCTGGCGGCGGAGTGGCGGCGTTCTTCTTCTTCTCGTGGGTCATCATGATGCTCTGGAACAGCATCGTCGTGCGGCACCTCGGGTTCGCGGTTTCTCTGTCGTACCTGCAAACGTGTGGCCTGTGGTTCATGATCATCCTTCTCTTTTCCTGGACTGGCATCGGCGTACGGTGGCAGTTCCGAACCGCGTGGCGCACCGAGCGCCGAAGCGAGGACTTCGGCCGCGACATCGAGCGGAAGATCAAGAGCGGCTTCGCCCGTTGGGTCGGCGCGGAAAAGGATATGGACTGGGACGAGCTCGGGGAGAAGATCGAGAAGAAGATCAAGTCCCGGATCAAGGGCTGGCTAGCCGAGGATGCAGACTGACGCAGCATCTTCCCCGCCGAGGGCGCGGAGCACGCAGAGGCAGACCGCTAGGTAGGCCAAGGGGATCGGGGATTCAGGAAGAGAGGTCCAGGGGTTGGACTTGAGCCTCAGGGTTCCTTGACCCCTGGTCTCTTCAGGAGCGCCTTCGTAAAGAGGTTCGTGTTCCGAGGAGCAAGTCCTCCTTGGCATGCTCTGTCGTCGGAGCGGGGGGGAGCTACTCCTCGCGGCGGACGGTGAGGCGCGACCGTTCCTGATCTACGACCCTGACCCGGTCGCCCTGGCGCACGGGGTCGCCCTCGGCGCGGGCCCGCCAGTACTCGCCCCTCACGAGCACCCAGCCTTCCGGATCGAGGTCGTCTTTGGCCACACCGGTCAGGCCGACCATCGTCGTGAGAGCGCGCGGCCTTCGGCGCTGGGCGAGAAGTCCTTTCGAGGCGATGAACAGGAAAAGCAGCGTCACCGTCCCCACCGTGGCGGCGACGGTGATCCACGATAGCCGCAGCGGTGTTCCCTCCAGTTCGAACAACGAGAACGACCCGATGAGAAGGCTCACCACGCCCCCGGTGGTGAGGATCCCGTCGGTGGGGGTGAACACGTCCAGCACCATCAGCAGAACCCCAAACAGGATCAGCCCGATCCCGATGAAGCTGATAGGAAGGATCTGCAGGCCGAGGAGCGCGAGGAGGAGCGAGATTCCGCCTCCCACGAGACCGATCCCGATCCCCGGCGTGAAGAACTCGTAGATCAGGCCGTACAGCCCGAGCATGAGAAGGATGTAGACGAGGTTCGGGTTGGCGAGGTACGAGAACAGCCGATCCTTGAACGTCATTCCAATCTCGCGCACCGGAACGCCCGCAGTGTGCACCACGCGCCCGTCGGGCAGGGCGTAGCCGTCGAGCGCGGCGAGGAGGGTAGGGAACGAGTCGGCGAGGAGCTCGATCACCCCCATATCAAGGGCCTCGGTGGCCGTCAGCGTGGCAGATTCCCGCACGGCCCGCTCGGCCCAGTCTGCGTTGCGACCCCGGAGCTCGGCGACGGCCCGGATGCGAGACGCAGCGTCGTTCACGGCCTTCTGGACGATCGGATCGTCTTCCGTAGCCGACTCCCCGGTGATCGCCACCGGGTGAGCGGCGCCGGTGCTTGTGCCGCGGGCCATCGCCGCCACGTCGGCGGAGATGAGGATGAACGTCCCCGCGGACGCGGCCCGCGCCCCTGGCGGCCCAATCCAAACTGCCACCGGGACCTCGGAGGCGAGGATCGACTCCATGATCTCCTTCATCGCCGTGTCGAGGCCGCCCGGGGTGTCGAGGACCAGCACGACAAGCGATGCGCCGACGCGGTTGGCTTCCGCCAGGCCGCGCACGACGTAGCTGCTCGTGGCCGGGTTCACCGTCCCATCGAGGGACAGCCGCACCACCTCCCCTGCTGCGGGCAGGAAGGCGATCAGCACAGCAACCGCCACGATCACAGACCGACACATCGCCTTCCATTGTAACGACCCGGGGCGTTGCGATCTGCCCCTGCCCATCTGCGCGGAGCCCATCGGGAGAAATCTGGAGAACGGGAAACGTCCGCTATACTTGCCCCGATGAGGCGCTGGATCGGCGGGATCGTGGTCGGGGGGCTTCTGTGGGGGATGTGGGTCCTCCTCTGGCGGGGGGCCGCATGGCCAATCCCGGCGTTGGGGGGCCTGTTCCCGATGGCCACCCTCGGGGCCACGAAGGCGGGCATCCTGCCGATGGACTTCCCCCTCTCGGCTTGGTTCCGTCTGGACCTGTGGCTGGCGTTCGCGGGCACGGTGTGTGCTCTCGTCGTCGCGGCCGTAGCCCGCACAGGGTGGGCGATCCTCACCGGCCGCGTCCGGTCCGGGATCATCGCCATCCCGATCCGCGTCCGGTCGGAAATGGGGCAGCTCCTCCTCCTGTGGGCGATCACGGTCACGCCGGGGACGATTGCCCTGCTTGTGGAGGAGGACACGGCCTACGTGCACTGCCTGCATCGACCCTCGGGCCCGTGCCTGTCGGAAACCACGCTCGTCGAGAACCTGCTCATGAGGCTATGGGGATGAGAACCGCTGTGTTGGTCGCCCTTGTCTTCACCGCGCTCCCCCCGCTGGGGAGGCTGTGGGTGGGGCCCACCCTGTGGGATCGTCTGACGGGCGCGGCGTCGCTCAACGTGCGGGTGACCCTCGCGTTGGCGGCGGAAGCCGCGTTCGCTGGGCACGGAATCCTCCTCGACGTGGCGCTCGCGTATGCCGTACTGGGGTTTCTGGGCACCGTCCTCGTCGCCCGGTTCGGGGAACGGGGGCAACGGTGATTGGAACCGTCCTCCTTATCGCCGGGTTGTCCCTCCTGTTCCTGGGCGGCGTGGGGCTGCTGCGCTTCCGCGGGCCGTACGAGCGGCTCCAAGCCTCGGGGGTAGGCGACATCGGGGGAGCGGTCCTGTTTCTGGTGGGGTTGGTCGTGCGCTTGGGTTGGGAGGCGACCGGGGGGATACTCGTTGCCCTGACCGTGTTCTTCGTGTTTACGGGGCCTCTCTCGACCCACGCCATCGCCAAGGGCGCGTTCGTGCGCGGCGAGCGCCCCCACGAGGAGTGAGGCGGCATGGGCGCAATCCTCTTCTCGGCGCTGACCCTGGCCCTTGCCGTGTTCGCCCTCACCCAGCGCCGGCTTCTGTGGGGGGTGATCGGGGTCGGCGCGCACTCGCTGGCGCTGGCCGGTGTGTATCTGTTCCTCGCCGCTCCCGACGTCGCCCTCACCCAAGCCGCGATCGGGTTCGGCCTCGTCACGTTCATCTACCTCCTCGCGTTGCGCCGCACGGGAAAGCTGACCGTGGTGGCCGTAGAGACGCCGCCCCTTCTTCACCAGGAGGGGCAGCGGGTGGCGGGGTTGGAGTGGGAGATCCTGTCCCGGTTCGGCCGGCACCTCCACCAGGACGTCGAGGTGCTGTGGGTGACGCGAGCGGAGATCCCACGCCTCCTCCGCGCAGGCGAGGCCGACATCGGAGCGGGAGGGTTTCTCCCACAGTCGGAAGACGGAGTCCTTCTCTCCCGCCCCCTCGTGCCGACACGGATAGTCACCGTGCGCTACGCCCCAGGCCCCCTCGGGGCGGTGGCCGGAGACCGGGGTGAGGACCACCTCCCTGCGGACAGAGCGACGTACGAGGACCACAGAGAGCTGGCTTCCGCTCTCGGCGCGGGCGAGGTCGGCGGGGCGGTGACCGATCTGCTCCACGTTCGGCAGTGGATCCTCAACGGTGAGATCCCACCCGTCGTGATCACGGACCACGAGGAAACTTCGTTTCGATTGGCAGTCGCCCCGGGTGAGGAGGACGTCCACCAGGCGCTGGACGCGTTCCTTGCTAAACTGGAGGCGAACGGGGAGCTGGCCCAACTGGTGCGGAGGTACGTCGGATGAAGGTTCTGGCCGCGCTTTCTCTGTTGAGTCTGATGGCTCTCCTTGCCCTCGGTGTAAGCGGGGTGTTCCCCCGGCCTGCGGTTCCACCCGCGGAAGACGTGGCCGCGGAATGGGGAGCGAAGAACGTGGTCGCAACGATCGTGCTCGGTGTCCGGCTGTGGGACACGTTGTTCGAGATCCTCGTCTACGCGATGACGATGGTCGGGGTGAAGCTCGGGCTGCGCCTCCTGCGCTGGGAGCACGCGATTCCGCCGGTCCGCGAGACCCCGCTCCTACGGCGGTCGGCCGACCTCCTTCTCGGTCCCATCGTGGTGTTCGCCCTTTACGTGGCAGTGAGCGGACACCTCGGCCCGGGCGGCGGGTTCCCAGCGGGGGCGATCCTGGGGACGGCGCTCCTGCTCCTGGCGTTGGCCAAGGGTGTAGAGCGGTTGAGCGCGGAGATCCACGAGCCCTCCCTGGAGTGGGCCGAGTACGGGGCGATCGTGGCCATCCTCGCCGTGGCCGGGGGCCTGCTTCTCGTGGGCCGCCGCGGGAGCGGATACCTGATCGCAGCGAACGTCCTCATCGCCCTCGAGGTGGGAATCGGCGCCTGGGTGGTGCTTCACCGGTTCGCGAGTTCGCGGGGGGAGGTGTAACGTGGAAGGTTTGGCAGGGGTAGCGCTGGCGATCGTCTTGGCGGGGTTGGGGTTCTGGCACCTCATCGTGCGGCGAAACCTCATTTGGAAGCTTCTCGGTCTGAATGTAGCCGCGAGCGGGGCGATTCTGTTCCTCGTTGCGCTCGCCCATCGGCCGGGAGCGCGGCCGCCGATCGTCGGCCTCGGGCCGGGCCCGTCCGTCGATCCGCTGCCCCACGCCCTGGTTCTGACCGCGATCGTGATCGATTTTGCTACGTTGGCACTGGCCCTCGTGTACGTGATTTTCCTCACCGAACACCGCCACACCCAGGACGTCGATCGACTGGAGCGCGACGAGGAGCGCGGGTGGCCGCAGCCCTAAGTGGTGTCCTCGCCTACCTCGGCCTGGGCCTTCTCGGGTTCATCGGGGCGCCGCGAACGTTCTCCCTGCTCGCCCTGCTGGGAGGGACAGTTTCGTTCGCATTGTGGATTCCCGGGTTCCCCGAGGTTCTCGTGGGCGGCCTTCCGTGGGGGGTCGCCCTCGCCGGCGACCTGTGGGCGGTGGGATTGTGGGCTCTGGCCCTTGTCCTCCACGCCACGCTGCTCATCCACGCCCGCGCCCGACGGGACGCGTTCCATCCCCTGACCACGGTGCTCATCGGCACGTGCCTCGCGGGTGCCCTGTCCCGGGACCTGTTCAACCTCTACGTTCTGATGGACCTCTCCTCGCTCCTCGCCCTCGTCCTCATCGCCTCTGGCCGCCGCGTGCGCGCGGTGTGGGCCGGACTCCAGTACCTCGTCTTGACCGAGGTCGGGCTGACCCTGTACCTGTTCGGCCTCGGCCTCGTCTACGCCCGGATGGGGACGCTCTCCGTGTCCGCGTTGGCGTCACAAGGGCCGAACCTCTCCGACCCAGCTCTTGCCGCAGGGGTGGGGCTGCTCCTTGCGGGGGCAGCGGTGAAGACGGGGGTATTCCTCCTCGGCTTGTGGCTCCCCCAGGCCCACGGCCAAGCCCCGACCGAAGTGTCGGCGCTCCTGTCGGGGATCGTGGTCAAAATCGGGGTCGTGGCCCTGGCCAGGCTTTCCGAGGCGTTCCCGGTGGGGACGGTGCTCCTCTTTCTGGGAATCGTGACCGGGTTCGGTGGGCTCCTGTACGCCCTGTGGGAGAAGGATCTCAAGGTGTTCCTCGGGTTCCACACCGTGTCCCAACTCGGCTACATGCTGATGGGTCTCGGCCTCGGCGCGGGAACTGGAGCCCTCCTCTATGTGGTCGCCCACGGGCTGTTCAAAGGGCTCCTGTTCCTCGCCGCAGGGGAGGCCGTGGAGCGGGTCGGCAGGCGCGAGATCGCGAGCTTGGCCGGGCAGCTCTCCCTCCCCGTGGCCGTGGGACTGGGCGTGGGAGCATGCGCGATCGCCGGACTTCCACCCCTGGCCGGGTTCGCCGCAAAGGGCCTTCTCGCTCACGGCGCGCCCGCGTGGGCCAAGGCGCTCTTCTACGCGCTCGGCCTCGGTACCGCGGCATCGTTCTCCAAACTCATCCCCCTGTTCCGGCCAAAGGAGGGAGGTCTGGTCGGCGGACTCCCGGTCCTCGCCACAGCCGTGCTGGGCCTCGGACTCGGAGGAACGGTTCTCGTCTCCGGGCTTCTCAACCTACGCGCGTGGGGCGAGGCGTTCCTGATCGTGGCGGCTGGGTACGGCACGTACCTCGGGCTGCGGCGGTTCCATCCCCGCCTCCCCCGGTGGAACTTCGACTGGGCCGTGGTGAGCCTGCTCGTGGGAGCGGTGGGGGTCGCGGGTCTGGTCACGCTAGGTTGGCTGTAGGGCGATGGGATTCCACACGCAGCAGAAGGGGATCTCGTGACCGCGCCCCTGGTAGGGGTCCTCCTCTACCTCGGCCTGGGGGTGGCTGGGATCCTCGGCGCGGGAAGGCTGGCCGCGCTCCTCGCGATGATCGGAGCGTGGGGCTCGCTCCTGTTCTGGGCGCCGGGTTTCTCCGTCGAGGTGCTGGGAGGCTCCCCGTGGGGGATCCCCCTCGCCGGGGATACGCTCGCCGTCGCGTTTTGGGCGTTGGCCCCCCTCGTGCACGCCGCGGTGTGGTGGCACGAGCGGCACCGTTCCACCACTTTTCACGGCCTGGTCACGCTGCTCGTGGGCACGTGCCTGGCCGCCGTCCTCTCGCGAGACCTGTTCAACCTGTACGTTCTGCTCGATCTCGGCTCCCTCCTCTCTGTGGTTCTCATCTCCTACGACCGGAAGCCGCGGGCCGCGTGGGCGGCGCTCCGCTACCTCCTCCTCTCCGCGTTGGGGATGCTCGTCTACCTTCTCGGAATCGGGCTCGTGTACGGCGAATTCGGTACCCTATCCCTCGTCCGGATCGCGGAGATCGCTCCCAACCTTTCCCATCCCCCTCTCGCGGTGGGTGTGAGCCTCCTCGTCACGGGGGCAGTCGTGAAGGCAGGCGTGTTCCTGTTCGGGTTGTGGCTGCCGCCCGCCCACGGCCACGCCCCGACCGGCGTATCCGTGATCCTGTCCTCGGTGGTGGTGAAGATGGGCGTGGTCGCGCTGGCCCGCCTCGCCGAAGCGTTTCCCATTGGGCTGATCCTCGCTGTTCTCGGCCTGTTCACCGGTCTGGGAGGAATGATCTACGCTCTGTGGGAACCGGACCTCAAGGTGTTCCTTGCGTTCTCGACCGTTTCGCAGCTCGGTTACATGCTGATCGGGTTCGGGGTGGGGGGCGCGGCGGCGTTCGGGGCGACGCTGTTCCTCATCGCCCACGGGCTGTACAAGGGCTTGTTGTTCCTGGCCGCCGGCGCGGCGATCGAGGAACGGGGTGAGCGGACCTTCGACCAACTCGCGGGAAACCTCTCGTGGGGAGTGACCTTAGGGCTGGCGGTGGGGAGTTGGGCGATTGTCGGGCTTCCCCCGCTGGCCGGTTTCGCTGCCAAGGGCGCCCTGTCGGCAGGCCTTTCCCCTCTTGCCAAAGGGTTGATCGTGGCCCTCTCCGTGGGCACAGCGGCGGCGTTCTCCAAGGTCCTCCCGCTCCTGCGCTCCCGCGGCCCGAAACGGGGCGCGGAGGCAGGGGTGGTGGGCCTTATCCTGGCACTGAGCGCGTTCGGCGCGTGGGGGTTCTTCTTCGTGCCCACGGTGCGCAACCCGTGGGAGTGGGCGATCGTCGGGGCTACCCTCGTCGCGGGCTATGGGGTGCACCGCATCGTGCGGAGCGCGAGTCCGGTTCTGCCCAGGCTCAAGCTGGCCAACGGGATGGTCGCCGTGCTGTTGGCAGTGGCTGCTTTGGCAGCGGGGACCCTTCTCCTGGGGTGAGGCTTCGGTGACGCGGTTTGGGCCGCCGGTTGCGAGTCGCTACAATGGGCGGCAAGGAGGGAACATGTCAGAGGGGAAGACACGGGTGAAGGGCGAGTTCGCGGGGATGTTCTGGTTCGCGGGTTGGCTGTTCACGCTGGCGTTCACGAAGCTCCTGTGGTGGCAGGCGATCCTCGCACTGGTGATCTGGCCGTACTACCTCGGAGTGCGGCTGCGGTAGAACTCCGGCGAGTAGAGAAAAGGAGACCCACGGGGATGCTTGCTGGATCCCCGTGTCGTGGTCTACGCCCTGGTCCACTACCTTGGAACGGGGCCGCGTCTTGAGCTCCCGCCCGATCTGATCGCGTTCTCCGAGCGCGGATCGGGGGAAGGCTCGTCTCGTGGCCCGGGAGACTCGAGCAGCAGCCCTCCACCGCGCCGCCCGAAAGACGGCCAGGAACGGGGAGGTTCTCAGTGACCCCTCAGCTAGTCGCCGATCGAGAGGAGACAGGGCTGGTCACGCACATGGCCGGGCGGGTCGACCGGTCCCGCAAGCGAGGCAAGAAGCGGCTCCCCCAGGGCAACTGTGTACTGCCTCGTACCGCCGAGCAACTCATCCGGAGGATCGTCAAGGCTACTGCAGACGGAAGCCGTACCTGGGCAGAGGCCAACAATGAGGTGGCTAGAAGCCTGCACGTGGACCGATCAACCGTTGTGAGAATGGTCCGGCGACTGTGCGAGGTGGGGATCTTGACCCCAGTCGAGACCCGGGGCGGGCGAGGTCGCGTCTCGATGTACGCCGTCGACCGTTCCCTTGCCGAGGAGGCGCTGCGCTCGCGGCGCTGGCCGGTCGACGCACCAAACCAGCGTACGGAAGAGGCGCAAGAAGAGGGGCAGAAAGCGGGGCAATGGGAGGAACCGGCGCAGCGAATGCCACCCTTTCGCGAGGGTGGACTGCCCGCTCAGACCTGACTTTGAAACCAC
>DLNB01000052.1 GCA_002479455.1 Acetothermia bacterium UBA7521 | reverse complement strand
CTTGTGATCGTAGGGGTATTGCTCGCCGCGCCCCCCACAATCGCCACGGCGAGCAATACCCCTACGATCACAAGCCTCCACACAACGCCCTCCTCGGAGACCCATTGTAGCCCCCACGGCCCTGATTTGACGAGATGCGCATCCGCTCGCTATGCTACTCCTCATATGACGCATGAACAGGTCCTGGAGGCATGGCGCCGAGGGGGGGCATCACGAGATCGTGTTCTCGTCAAGCTTTCTCAGGAAGATGTCCTGGGTTGGGCCACCCGCCTCCTCCCTGGGCCGGCAGAGAGTCGGCGCCTCGCAGCAACACTCCTCTCTCGGTCTCCTCACCCCGAAGACGCGCTGACCTTTCTTCAGCGACTCGCCACGGATGGAGACCGCCACACCCGCGACGCTGCTGCTCACGCCGCGGGGGGCCTGCTGATACAGCACTTCGACGAGGTCTACCCCATCCTCGGCGCGTGGAGAACCGACAGCAACCCGCTCGTGCGCCGGGCAGTCGTTCTCATCGCCGGCGTGGCCGCTGATCCACTCCGCCTGGACCGCGTCGGGCCGCTCTTACGGCTCCTCGATCCCCTGCTCACGGACCGGGCGGTCGAGGTACGTAGCGCCCTCGAAGGAGTGTTCTCCCACGCGCTGTTCGCAGCTTACCCCGACGACACGTTTGAGTGCCTCACGTGCTGGTCAGCCTCCCATGACGAACAGGTGCTATGGCACGTCGCAACCGCTCTCGCCGGAGCGCCCTCCCCTATGGCCCGTCGGGCGTTGATCGTCCTGCGTAGGGTCGCTCTCGACGAGCGCCGCTATGTGCGCGGCGCGGTCGCCCGAGCCCTCGTGCGTCTTGCCGCGACCTGCCCGGATGCGGTGGCCGGGGAGCTCCGCCGGTGGTTGGAAGATCCAGAGCGGGGCTCCATCGCGCGCGAGGCGCTGGGCCGGATCGACGAAGAGGTCACAGGGTCAAAACCTGTGGCTGCCCGTTCGCGTTCCGCCGGATGATCGCGGCGCGACCTGAGCATGAGCCTGCTCCGTCATGGCGTAGTCGAGATCTGCTCTACCCGGTATGATCGAGCGTGAAGTGGAGGGTGGATCGGTACCTCGCGCGGGAGATCGTGCCGCCGTTTCTTGTGGCCATCCTCGCGTTTCTCGTGTTTATCGGCCTCGAGCTCGTGATCTCGCTCTCGGATACCGTGTTCGCCCGCGGCGCCGGGGCAACCGAGCTTCTGCGCCTTGTTCTCTATAAGCTCCCAACTCTGTTCAGCTACGCAATCCCTGCCGCAGCCCTCCTGGCTACGTTCCTCGCCCTGGGACGGTTGGCAGGAGACCGAGAGCTCCTCGCGTTCCAGACGCTTGGCTACTCCTTGCGTCGGCTGACTGTACCCTTCCTGCTGTTCGGCGCCCTTGTGAGCGGGGGTTCGTTCACCCTCGGTGAGTTCGCAGTCCCTTCTGCTGAAGCCGCCTACCGCCAAGAGCTTCTTACGATCCTCTACCGGGGCGCGATCCCCCAGGTACAGCAGGCTGTGTTCTTCCGCGGCCTGTACGGGGAAACCTACTATGTGGAGCGGAGTGAGGGCGACCGTCTCATGGGAATCCTCGTGTACGATCTCACCGGCCGGATCTACCCTGTAGAGGGTCGCTTCCCCACCGTGATCACTGCCCACGAAGGCCGCTTCCAGGGGGGGACGCTGGAACTCACCACAGGAAGGGTGCTCCGGTTCGCGGCCGACGGCAGCCTGAACGAGCTGGTGCGGTTCGAGCGCCTCACCGTCGAGGTCGAGGAGGACCTGCGGCGGGCTGTGCTGGGGGGAAAGACCCCGGCCGAGATGTCCCTCCGCGAGCTTGGAGAGCGGATTCAACTCCTCCAGCGTTCCGGACTCGACCCACGATCGCTCGTTGTCGAGTACCACTCAAAGATCGCGGTCTCCGCTGCCGCATTCGTGTTCGTCTTGTTCGGAGCGCCGTTGGGCGTGCTTCTCGGCCGACGAGGCCGGGCCGCTGGTGCCATCGCCGGGTTTCTCCTCGCTGCAGCAGCGCAAGGAATGTTCGTGTGGGCAAGGACCCTTGCTCAGCGCGGGGTCATTCCTCCGTACCTCGGGGCGTGGCTTCCTCACCTCGGGTTCGGGATGCTGGGGTTGTTCCTCCTCGTAGTCGTGGACCGCCTCCGGCTGCGCGGCGTGCTACCATTCCTGTTCGTGTTGGCTGTGGCGAGTCTGCACGTCGAGGCCACACCGCCGTTCTCTTCGTTCCGAGCCGACGCGCTCGTGGTAGGTGAGGGGGCCACGGTTCTCGAGGGCCACCAGGTCCGCGCTGAGTTCGGGGAGTACTCCCTAGAAGCAGACATCCTCCGCGCCCGCGAGCATGCCACGGGGTGGGAAATCGAAGCGGAAGGAGCTGTGCTTACGAGCAGCGACAGTGAACTACGGGCATCCCAGCTCTTCGCCCAACTCAGCTCAGATGGCGAGCTGAGCATGGTCAACGCCCAGCAGTTCAGCGGCGCGTCCTCGTTCAAAGGTACGGAGAAAGAAGAAACCCTTCTTTACTCTGGAGAACAGGGGGAAGCGTTGTTTGCCTCGGGCAGGCTCGTTCGTGTGGAAGCGCACAGGGTTCGCTTCACCACCTGCCCGTGCTTTCCGAATGCGCCCTACACCGTGGAGGCCGATGAGTTCGTGCTCGTTCCCGAGCAGTGGCTGTTCGCCCGGTCCGTGGTCGTGACGTCGTTTGAGATCTCCGTAGGGTGGCTGCCCTTCTACGTCGCCCGATTGGGTGAAGAGGGGTTCCCGTTGTTCCCCGAGTTCGGATGGCAAGAGGGCGACCTGTTCCTGAAGTGGGCGGTTCCGTGGTCGTTGGGGGAACGGATCGTGGGCGCGATCGGTGTCACCTGGTATCCCGTCGCAGGGCGTTTCGACCCGTCGCTGCGGGCGATGTGGGAACAGGGTTCCCTCACGCTGTCTCCCTCCTCCCTCCGGTTGCGCTTCGCCGGAGAAGGTTACCGGGGGTCGTGGGCAGGGACGATCAACCTGACCCCAACAGTGCAACAGGCGGATCTCTCCGGAAGAGCATCCGGGTGGGACTGGGCGGTGCTGTGGGGCCAGGTCGAAAGCGACGGAGAGGTTCGCTACGAACGCCGGCCCGAGATCACCTTCGGGCACACAGAGCGGGATTCGCTGGGAGGAGACCTTGCGTTCCGCCTCTCAGGCGGGGTGTTCCGCGAGCTGGGGATCGAGAGCTGGCGGCTCGCTCTGGCCGTCACCTGGCACCGTCGGTGGCAGGTCGGCCCGTTGTTTTTCTCCCTCCCCCTGCAGGCAACCTTTGCTCAGTACCCAACGGAAGAGCGACTCACAGGGTCGGTCACCCCAGCTCTGTCGTGGGGACCGTTCTCCCTCTCCTACCACGGGCGAACCGGGATCGGTCGGTCGCCGTTCGGGTTCGACACAGACCCTTCCCAAAGCCAGATCTCGATCGGGTTCTCTGCCCAGGTAGGCGCATGGCACGAGCGACTCAGTTGGGGATGGGACCTCGTCGGTGGCGAGCCGCTCCCTCTGAGATGGACCGTCTCCGGATCTAGCTTCTCGTCCGATCTCTCGTTCAACTTCCCCCTCTCCATGAGCCGAGCCAAGTGGGCGCTCACCATGCAGAGTGGTCCCAGCCACCTCTCTGTGGAAGGCGGACTGCGCGGAGACAGCTTGGCGTGGGAAGACACGGTAGCGCGGCTCTTCTGGTCAACTAGAACCTTCGACCTGTTCGTCGCCACCCGGATGGGGATGACCCCGCTCGCGTTGGCGCGCATCGCGTTGAGCGTGAGCTGGGAATTGAGCCCTGACTGGTCTCTGTCCGGGGCGATCGAGTACGACCACCGTACAGGGCTCCTCCTGCAGCTGGAAGGAACCATCGTGCGCTCAATCGCGGGGTGCCTCCGCATCGGCCTCGTTGCTGGTCTGGGAGGGATTCGCATCGTGCTCGAGGTTCCAGCGTTCCCCCAGGCCAAAGTCCGGTTCGCCCCTCTCGACGAGGGACTGAGTTTCGGGGAGTAACCCAAAGAAGCGGGGGGCCGGGGTATAATGGAATCAAGTATGGCCAGGAAGAAAACAATCCCGGACTGGCTGACTGCTGCCCGGGGGGGGATTGCATTCGCCATTCTCGGTCTCACCCCCATCGGGCCATCGGCTCTGCGAACGGTGGCGTTCCTCCTCCTCATTGGGTGGACCACGGACATGGCCGATGGACGGCTCGCGCGGCGGTGGGACAAGGATCCAACCTGGATCGGCGAGCACGAATTCCACATCGACATGCTGATGGTCCTCGCCTCGGCCATGTACCTTATCCTGACCGGCCTCGTCCCCGCCGTACCCGGAGCGGCCTACCTTCTTGCGGGAGCCATCGTCTCCCTGGGGGTGCTTTGGAGGACGGGCGGGTTTCTGCGGTTCAAGTCGGTGACGATGATCCTCGCCTGTCCGTGGGTGTTCTTGCCGTTCGTGATTGCCTTGTGGCACGATCCGGTCGTCGTTTATGCAGGTCTCATCTGGATGACTGCGGCGCTGATCCTCGACTGGCGCCGGTTCCTCGGAGTGGTGGGCGAGTTCCTAGCCGGAGCCCGCGCCTTTCTCCGCCGATCGTAGCGCTTCCGATCCACCGGAGTCCCCCGGCCGTGCCTGACGCATTGAACGCAGAGCACGCAAGGAGATACCCGATAAGCTCCTTGGCTCGCTCCGAATCCCAGGCTCCGCGTGAGAACCTATTCCTGTGCATCCTCTACGCAGGAGGAGAGCGAATCAGAGGAGACGGGTGGGCGTACGGCCGAGGTGGGCGTAGGCCCGCTCACTGGCGACACGCCCTTGGGGAGTACGGCGGACGAATCCCAGCGAGATCAGAAAAGGCTCGTACAGATCGGCAATCGTGTCCGGATCTTCGCCCAGCGCAGCAGCCAGCGTGTCCAGTCCCACCGGCCCGCCGTCGAATCGGTCGATGAGGATCGTGAGGATTCGCCGATCCAGAACGTCGAGGCCTGCGTCATCGATCCCGAGCATCGAGAGCGTCTCCCGTGCAGCAACAACGCTTATCCGCTTGGAGCCTGAGACCTGAGCGACATCGCGGGCCCGCCGCAAGAGACGGATCGCAATCCGCGGCGTCCCACGGGCCCGGATGGCTAACTCGCCCGCCGCGTCGCGATCCACCTCGCACCCGATACGGGGAGCAGCGCGGGCAAGGATCTCCGCCAGTTCGTCGTGCCCGTAGAAGTCGAACCGGAACACGACCTCGAACCGGTCCCGCAACGGTGTGGTGAGGAGGCCTTCCCGCGTCGTCGCCCCCACGAGGGTGAACGGCGCGAGGTCAAGACGGATCGAACGGGCGTGAGCCCCTTCCCCAACCACGATGTCGAGCTTGTAGTCCTCCATCGCCGGGTAGAGAACCTCCTCCACCGGCGGTCGCAGGCGATGGATCTCGTCCACAAACAGGACGTCTCCTGGTGAGAGGTGGGTGAGAATCGCCGCGAGATCTCCCGGACGTTCGATCGCCGGTCCTGACGAGACTTTGATCTCTCCTCCCATCTCCCGGGCGATGATGTAGGCGAGCGTGGTCTTCCCCAGCCCCGGCGGCGAAAGGAGGAGCACATGATCAAGGGGTTCTTTCCGCGCCTTGGCCGCTTGAATGTACACCTGGAGCCGCTCGCGAATCGGCTGCTGGCCGACGAACTCGGCCAAGGCATGAGGACGCAGCGTACGTCCGGTGGGATCTCCCTCTTGGCGCTCTGGCGCGGTGATGCGGTTGGCCATCGCCGCCCATTGTAGTCGCGTCCTGGCCCCGACGGCAACGGAGTTGTCTCCTTCCCTCATCTCCCCTAGAATGGAAACGATGCGTTGGCTATGCGTTGGGTTGCTCCTCCTCATTCCCGTCGCGGGCGGGGGCGGGCTCCTTGGGCTGACCGCACTCGACTGGTCCAAGGATGGCCAGTACATCTTGTACGTAGCCGAAGGCGACATCTGGATCGGGCTCGCCCCGGAAGGCCGGGACGCCCGGCGCATGACCACTGGAGCCGCCACCGATTGGGCGCGGTTTGGCCCGGAAGCCTGGTTCGTCTACGTCACGTTTTCCGACGCCGGGTACGTCGTGTGGAAGGCCGATCTCGATGGAGAGAAGAGCCTCCTCTTCAGCCAAGGAGATCTCAGCCGACTGCCTGATCAGTCGGCACCGATCGACCTCATCGCCCGACCGACGATCTCGCCCGACGGAAGTCGCGTCGCATTCGTAGGCCATGCCGGTGGCCAGTGTGACCTGTACCTGTGGCACCTGGAAACGGGCACGCTGCAGCAGCTCACCCGGACCCCGGGGCCGGTGGACACGCCGGACTTCTCGCCCGACGGTGAATCCCTGGCGTTTGTCGGTCTATGGCAGATCGGCACCGCCCTGAGCTGGGACCTGTACATTCTTGACTTCGACGGAGATCGCATCGAGCTTCTCACCCAGGACCCGTTCTTCGACTGGTGTCCGCGGTTCTCGCCCGATGGGGAGTGGATTGCGTTCGAATCGAACCTGCGCGGGCCGTCGGACATCCACGTCATGCGTCGCGACGGACGGGAGCGAACCGCGTTCACGTTCGACGAGTGGCGCGATGCGTTTCCGTGCTGGAACCCGAACGGTGAGGAGATTGGCTACGGGTCCCTCCGCACGAGGGGATGGCTCATCCTCGCTAGCAAGACGTCCTGAACGGATGTCCCGGGTCGTCGCGGTGGGGCGGTTCGATGGAGTCCATCGTGGGCACCAGCACCTTCTCACGGAAGCGCGCCGCTGCGCCCCCGGGCTCCCCGTAACCGCGTACACGTTTCCGCCCCGCGGGCCGTCCCTCCTCACGCTCGACGCCAAGGTATCGCTCCTCGGGAACCACGCCGACGAGGTCATCGTCGTATCCTGGGAGCAAGTTCAGAACATGACTTCCGCAGTTTTCTTGCGCGATGAGCTCGCGGGGCGGCTCGGGGCCGTTGCGGTAGCCGTGGGGCCGGATCACAGGTTCGGCCGGGGACGCACAGGAAGCCTAGCCACGCTGCACCGCCTCGCCCCTCAACTCGGTCTCGCCGTCCACGTCATCGAACCCCTGCGCCTGGAGGGTGAGGTCGTCAGTTCACGACGGATCCGAGACCTCATCACGTGCGGAGACGTGGCGCAGGCGGCCTCCCTACTTGGCCGGCCGGTATGGCTCGCAGGGATGCCTACGCCAGGGGCGAAGCTTGCCCGACGGCTCGGGTACCCTACGGTGAACCTCGACCCCTTCCCCAACCTCGTCCCACCACGTCCCGGCGTGTACGCTGCGTGGGCGCAGTGGCCCGGTGGCGAGGGGAAATCTCTGTTCTACATTGGAGATCGGCCCACTTTCCCGGATCTGCCGTCTTCGGCAGAGATCCATCTGTTGGCCCCCCCCAAGGGTGAGGTGGACGGACCAGTCGAGGTGCACCTCCTGAAATTTATCCGTCCTGATAAGCGTTTTGATGCTGAGGGAACCCTTGTCCAACAGATCGGCCACGATCGGGCGCTGGCTGAAGAGATGCTAGAGGGAACGCCCTCTCCGTCGCGTCTCCTCGGGGAGGAGGAGTTGCGCTCACCCGGCGCTGGGCCCTAAGATGGCCCGTGGTATTGGGGGTCGAGACTTCAGGAAAGAGGGGCGGGATCGCCCTTGTTTCCGCACACGAAGTGCAGGAACTCGTTGCGCCGATGGGCCGCGAGGGAGGGGAGAACTTTCCTCTTGCCGTGGAATCACTCCTTCGCTTGGCCCACGCCGACCAGAGGGCGATCGACCTCGTGGCTGTTGATATCGGCCCCGGTTCGTTTACCGGCCTTCGGGTCGGGGTTGCATTCGCGAAGGGGATGGCGCAGGCTTTGGGCATCCCGGTGGTGGGGGTTCGCCAGACCGAAGCCGTTGCCCGACCGCTTGCGTGGTGGCCGGGGAGGGTTGCGGTGTGGATCCACGACCGGCGCGAGTTCGTGTATCTGGCGTGGGCGAGTGGCGACCGGGTGGGGGCAGAGACGGTGTTGCCGTGGCAGGAAGCCCTCGCCAAAGCCGCGGAAGAATCGGGAACGCTCGTCGTGGGGTCCGGTGTAGAGGAGTTCCGCGCTGAGATCGCGGCTGCGACGCCGGCCATCGTCTGCGCCTCACCAGAACTCGCCTCCCCCCGGCCAAGCGCGATCGCTCGCCTGGGATGGGCTCGGTACGAGGAAGTGGGAGCAGAGGATCCGAAGCAGCTAGAGCCTCACTATGTACACAAGGAGGTTTGACATGGCACGGAATTGCGAGATCTGCGGGCGCGGCCCCGAGTTCGGCGCGAAGATCAGCCACTCTGGTCGGCACAGCCGGCGGGTGCGCCTGCCGAACCTGCAGCGCGTTCACGCAGTCCACGAGGGACGTCGTGGGCGAATGCGGGTCTGCACCCGCTGCATCAAGGCGGGCAAGGTCACCAAGGCGTGACGCGCGCGAACAGATCAAGTCCTGACCTGAAGAGGTCCCAATGACCCCGAAGCTCAAGGTCGGCGACCTTCTCGTGGGGAAGGTGCTGGAGATTCAGCCCAACGGCGCACTGGTCGGGTTCCCCGAGGGTGGGGTGGGGTTCCTCCACGCCTCGGAGATCCCGGACGAGGACGCTCTCCCCGGCGAGCGGAACCTCGTCGTAGACCAAGAGCTGCTTGTGAAGGTCATCGGATCGGACCGTCTGGAGCGTCCTGCCCTCTCGTTGCGCCGGGTCACGGACCAAGACCGCGAAGCAATCGCGTACCACCGGGAAGCGATCGAGTTCCGGTCCGCCCTCAGCACCCGCTCCGCCGCCACCCCACTCCCCGAGCAACCCGAAGAGCGGATCGAGTGGCGCCTCAAGACATGGCTGCAAGGAACCGAAACTGCGCTTGGACGCCTCAAGCGTCGCCGGGGTACGCGCACATCGCAGCGACTCGAGCTGGACTAGGAGGCGAAGATGCCGAAGGGCGAGGCAGTGGTGGACCGGGAACGCTGCAAGGGGTGTAGCCTGTGCGTCACGGTGTGCCCGTTCGGGGTACTGGAATTGTCCGCAGAGTACAACAGCTCCGGATACCCCGTGGCGGCAATGGCCCACCCCGAGAAGTGCACGGGGTGCGCCCTGTGCGCCCAGACGTGCCCGGACGTGGCGATCGAGGTCTACCGCGAAACGGCGGCTACCGGTGCGGCCGCGCGCGGCACCGAGAACCGATAACCAGCTAACCGTAGCAGAGGAGGGTGGATGGCGGAACGACAGCTCATGACCGGCAACGAGGCGATGGCCGAGGGGGCAATCCGCGCCGGCTGCCGGACCTACTTCGGTTACCCAATCACGCCCCAGAACGAGATTCTGGAGTACATGGCTGCCCACCTTTCCGCAGCGGGTGGGGCGTTCCTCCAGGCAGAGAGCGAGGTCGCGGCGATCAACATGTGTTACGGCGCGGCGGCAGCCGGGGTGCGCACGATGACCTCCTCGTCTTCGCCGGGGATCAGCCTGAAGCTGGAGGGGATCTCCTACCTCGCCGGGGCGGACCTTCCGTGCGTGATCCTCAACGTCGCCCGTGGCGGCCCCGGACTGGGAAA
Source organism: Acetothermia bacterium UBA7521 (assembly GCA_002479455.1). GTDB lineage: Bacteria > Bipolaricaulota > Bipolaricaulia > Bipolaricaulales > Bipolaricaulaceae > Bipolaricaulis. The sequence continues at coordinate 230 of DLNB01000052.1, read as the reverse complement.
CATCGCCCCCGCTCAGGGGGACTACTTCCAGGCCACGAAGGGCGGCGGCCACGGCGACTACCGGCTGATCGTCCTCGCCCCGGCGACCGCCCAGGAGGCGGCCGAGCTCGCCGGGCTCGCGTTCGACCTCTCCGACCAGTACCGCGTCCCAGCGCTAATCCTCGCCGACGGGATGCTCGGTCAGATGCTCGAACCGGTGAGCCTCCCCGCCCCGCGCGATCCGGCCACCC
>DLNB01000034.1:21615-22234 GCA_002479455.1 Acetothermia bacterium UBA7521 | reverse complement strand
CAATCCTCCGCCCGCACAGGGGGCAGAACCCAAGGCGAGCGATGAGCATCCGTTGAAGCTCGCGTCGGGCGCGTCGGAGCGTCCACCCAGAAGTTTCTTTTACTGCGGAAGCCCTCGAGGACCAGGAAGTCAAAGGCGACCATCACCAGCGTCACGTGATGGTGCCACCCGATCCACGAGCGGCCCTCGAAGTGGTCCAGACCGATCTCCTCCTTGAGCTGCTGGTAGTTTTGCTCGACCCACCACCGGATCTTTGCCCAGTACACCAGGTCGCGGAGGGAGGTGTCCTCAGGAAGGTTGGACAGCCAGAACTTGGTGGGCGCGGCGGCATCTTGGGGCCACTCGACGAGCAACCACTGGATCGGCTCAGGTACCCGGCCGTGGACATGGCCGTGCGACGGCCGCACGCGGACAGCGGCAAACCGACTCCGGAGCGGCCCCTTCGTCCCCTCCCGCCACGCCACGTCTGCCCAGCTGTCCTCAGGCGCCCGCCGGGCCACGTCGGCCACGCTTTCCGGCGCCGGCAGGTTCCGGGGCCTCGTCCGCGGCCTTCCCCGTCCCTGGTACGCCGGGACCTCAGGTTCGACCTCCTGTTGCCACACCCCCACTTCACCGGGGA
>DLNB01000034.1:0-21480 GCA_002479455.1 Acetothermia bacterium UBA7521 | reverse complement strand
CGGGGAGCCCCCACTCCAGCGCCCGGTCGATCATCTCCAGCCCCAGCTCCCACTTGCGCTTGAACGTCACGTCGTCCGGAATCCGTGCCATCCGGCGCCGAGGCCTGTCCTCCACCCACGCCTGCGGGAGGTACAGCTGGAAGTCGATCGGGAAGCAGCCCTCGTCCGTGGCGTAGTTCAGGCTGACGCCGATCTGGCAGTTTCCCACCTTGCCCAGGGTTCCCGAGTACTGACGGGCCACCCCCACCGAGTGGTTACCCTTCTTCGGGAAGCCCGTGTCATCCAGCACCCACGCCACCCGGGACCCCGCTTCCCGCGCCATGCGCGCCGCCAACTCCCGACGCACCTCCATCCACTCCCAGGGGCTTTGGCTCACGAACTGCTGCAGGGCCTGTTCGTTGCCACCGTACCGCTCCGCCATCCCAGCCGCGGTCTTCCTTCCCCCCTCCAGGAGCAGCCCTTGGATGTAGAACGCTCCCCACCGGCGGCGCTCCAGCCTCCCCAGATGGGGAAGCAGCGGGTCCACAAACGCCTCCAACCGCCCCCGCGCCTCGCACAACGCTTCCTCGTTCATGCCCCATCATGCCATGTCCAAACAGATCGGACAACTAACCTAACGGAGTAGTACTAGTGTAGTGTCCCAGGAACGCCTTTGCGGTTAGGCTTTGGCGTGGCACTCTCTGTAGCATGTGGGCAAAGAGCGAACCTTTGGCAATGACCGCAGCGCAGCGAGCCACGCTGGAAACCTGGGTGCGAGCCAAGACGAGCCCGCAGCGGACCGTGCTCCGATCACGCATCTGCCTGCTGGCCGCCGACGGTCTGTCCAACAGCGCCATCGCCGCCCGCCTGTCTACCTCCCGCCCGACCGTGATCTTGTGGCGTAGGCGCTTTCGGGAGCTTGGGCCGATGGGCCTGGCCCAAGACGCGCCCCATGGCCCGAGCTCGCGGGCTCTTCCAGCGGAACGTGTCAAGGCCATCGTCGAAGCGACGCTTCACACCACACCGCCCGCTGCCACGCACTGGTCCGTGCGCTCGATGGCCAAGGCCCAGGGAGTCAGCAAGTCCACCGTCCAGCGGATCTGGGAGGCACACGGCCTTCAACCCCACCGGGTCGAGACGTTCAAGCTCTCCCGGGACAAGCGGTTCGTAGAGAAGCTGACCGATGTGGTGGGTGTCTACCTCAACCCGCCGGACAAAGCCGTTGTACTCTGCGTGGACGAGAAGTCCCAGGTACAGGCGCTGGACCGCACACAGCCGGGTCTACCGATGAAGAAAGGGCGTTGTGGCACGATGACCCACGACTACAAACGCCACGGTACCACGTGCTTGTTCGCCGCGCTGGACGTGTTGGAAGGAACGGTCATCGGCTCCTGCTACCCGCGACACCGCAACATCGAGTTCCGGAAGTTCCTGCGGCAGATCGACTGCAACGTGCCCGAAGGTCTGGACATCCACATGATCCTGGACAACTACGGGACGCACACCCACCCCAAGGTCAAGGCATGGCTGGAGAAGCATCCGCGGTTTCATCTCCACTTCACGCCGACCAGCTCATCGTGGCTCAACCTGGTGGAGCGATGGTTCGGCGAGATCACGCGCAAGCGCATCCGCCGCGGCGTCTTCCACAGTGTGCCTGAACTGGTCGCCGCCATCGAGGACTACATCCGCGTGAACAACCAGGAACCCACCCCTTTCGTCTGGACGAAGAAGGCGGACGCCATCCCTCGATAAGGTGGCTCATTGTAAGGCTGTTATAGGGACACTGCACTAGCGGTTCGGGTCCTCCGAACGGCTCAGACCGTGCCACGAAGCCTTTCTGACCGGGCCGTGGTAGGATCGTCCCATGGATCCGGTGACCTTGTTTTACCGGTTTGGGCTGGCGCTTGTGATCGGGGGCCTGGTCGGGCTGCAGCGGGAGCACGCTGAAGGCGGGAAGGGGGAGCTGTTCGCTGGGGTGCGTACGTTTGCCCTGTTCTCGCTTGCGGGAGCGGGCGGGGCGCTTCTCGCCGAGATCCTCGCCTATCCGTGGGCGTTTCTCGTCTTGCTCGCGGTGGTCGGGCTGCTGATCATCGTCTCGCACGGGATCAGCTCGTGGCGGGGCGCGATCGGCCTAACCACGGAGATGGCGGCCCTGCTCACGTTCCTCATCGGCGCGTTCTGCTACTGGGGGATGCTCGAGCTCGCGGCCGCGTTGGGAGTGACGGTGGCGGTGCTGCTCTCGTTTAAGAGCGAGCTGCGCCGGTTCGCGCAGCAGCTCACTCAGGCCGATGTGCTCGCTGCGCTCAAGTTTGCCGTGATCACGGCGATCGTACTCCCGCTTCTTCCCAACCAGACGTTCGGCGTCCCGCCGTGGGACGCGTTCAACCCGTACCGGGTGTGGCTGATGGTCGTCCTCGTGTCGGGGGTGGGGTTCGCCGGCTACGTCCTCATGAAGCGACTGGGACCGGGGAAGGGGATTGTCCTCACCGGCCTCATCGGCGGGCTCGTGTCGAGCACGGCGGTCACGCTGAGCTTCGCCCACCGTGGGAAGCAGGAGGCGGTCCTCGCCCGTGCCCTTGCCGTGGGGATCGCGGTCGCGTGGACGGTGATGTTTGGCCGGGTTCTGGTTGTGGTGGCGGTGGTGAACCTTGGACTGCTCTCGCGGATTGTCTTCCCGATCGTGGCGGCAGGGCTGGTGGGGCTCGTCGGCTCGTTCGTTCTCCTGCGGGCCGCGCGCGGGGGCGAGGCACCGGCGCTGGAGGTGGAGGCGCCGTTCGAGCTTGGGCCGGCGGTGCGGTTTGGTCTCTTGTACGGAGGAATCCTCATCGCGGCCCGGGCCGCGCACCTCTACCTGGGAGACCTCGGGGTGTACCTGTCGAGCGTGGCAGCCGCGGTGGCGGACGTGGACGCGATCACGCTGACGATGGCCGAGCTCGGTCGGCCGGGGGGAGGCGTGGATCCGGTCACGGCAGGCCGGGCGATCGTCGTTGCCGCGATGGCGAACACCCTTGTCAAGGGCGGGATGGTCGCGGTTCTCGGTGGGCGCTCGCTGCGGCGGACGATGGCCCCGGTCCTCGGGGCAATGCTCGTTGTGGGAATCGGCCTCGCGTTCGTCCTCTGACGCCCGTTGCGGTCTTGGTCGCTATAATGGCGCAATCTATATTAGGAGGTGTGCGATGGAGAAATGGGAATGCACGGTGTGCGGGTGGATCTACGATCCAGCGAAGGGAGATCCGAGCCAGGGTATCTCAGCCCGCACGGCATTTGAGGATCTCCCTGAGGACTGGCTGTGCCCGGAGTGTGGTGCCCCGAAGGACATGTTCGAACTCGTGGGCTGATGGAGTTCCTCGTTGTCGGCGGGGGATTGGCCGGGGTCACCGCGGCCCGGACGTTGCGATCGCTCGACGCAACGGCGGGGATTACGCTCATCGAAGCTGAGCCGACTCCGTACTATCTGCGGCCCGGATTGATCGATGTTCTTGCCGGGCGTAAGACCCTCGCTGGCATCACGCCGTTTCCCCGAGCGTGGTTCGAACACCGGAAGATCTCTTACCGCTCGGGGACTGCGGTGGTAGCCCTCGACCCGGCAGGGCACCGGGCACGCCTGGCTTCCGGGGAGACGCTCGCCTACGACCGGCTTCTCCTCGCGTGCGGGGCGGAGGCGGCACAGCCGGAGATCCTGGGCGCAGACCTGGCGGGCGTGTTCACCGTTCGCTCGGCCGCCGACGTCGAGCGAATCCGCACGCGGGCCACGGCGGTACCGACGGCCGCGGTGATCGGTGGAGGGTGGCTGGGGATTGAGGTGGCCCGGGCCTTGCACGACCTCGGTCTGGCGGTGACCCTCCTCGAGCGCGGACCGTGGGTCCTCTGCCGGCAACTCGACCAGAGCGGGGGTCAGGTTCTCGCTGGAATTCTCTCGTCCCAGGGGATCGAGGTCCGCGTGAGCGCGTCCTGTGAGGCGGTCCACGGGAAACGCGAGGCAGAAGGGATCAGGCTTTCGAGCGGCGCCCCTGTGGCAGCGGGCCTGGTCGTGATCTCGGCGGGGATTCGATCGCGGACTTCGCTGGCCGTTGAGGCTGGACTGGCCACGAACCGCGGGGTGATCGTGGATGACCACCTCGCCACGTCTGCTCCGGACGTCTTTGCAGCTGGGGATGCCGCTGAATGGAGAGGCCATGTATACGGGATCATCCCTGCGGCACGGGAACAGGGCGAGGTGGCGGCGCGGAACGTGATTGAACCCGGGAGCGTTCGCTATCCGGGTACCACTCCGTCGAACAAGCTGAAGGTGGCGGGAGTGGACCTTCTGTGCCTTGGGAACACCCAGCCCCAGGGCGGACCGCAGCGCGAACTGCGGCATGCCGACCCGACGGCAGGACGGTACGTGAAGTTCGTCCTCGGCGTGGACGGGGAGCTCGTGGGGGCGATCCTCCTCGGGGCCGCCGAGCTCGCCGGGCCGGTGGAGGAGTTGGCTCAGGCGGGCGTTCCCGCAGAGGACGACGTGAAGCAGCTGATTGAGTCTCTGACATGATCTGCGGGTCGATCGCGGCCATCCCCGGACTCCCTTTGCCACCACCGTCACGAAGGCCACGAAGTCACGTGCGGACCTGAGCCGGTGGTCAGGGTATCTCGTCAGGTCGTTTGTCTTCGATCCGTGATGGGTTTCGGGGTCATCGCCTGCCGTCGGTGTTCCTTGGGTCTCCACAGTCCTGCCACAGTCTTGGCTTGATTGCTCCATGTCGTCGGGGTATTTTCCTCCCGCCTCCGCAACCGGAGGAACAGAGGAGGACTGACATGACCAAGCGAGTGAAGGCAACAGTGATGGGGTTGGTGGCCGTCGTCGCGGCGGCCAGCGTGGCGGTCGTGGTGCTCGCCCAGACCGACACCAAGACCGCGACGTCCGGACGGGAAGGCCTGTTGGCGAAGGTGGCGGCGAACCTCGGCGTGGCTGTCGACGACCTCGTCGCGGCGTTCACGAAGGCCCGTGTGGAGCTGATCGACGAGGCGGTGGCCGCGGGGCGGATCACTGCCGAGCAGGCCGAAGAGATGAAGGCACGGATGGAGGCCCGACAGGCGCTGCGCGGCGTGTTCGCGGATGCACTGGCCGAGGGGAAGATCACCCAAGATCAGCTGGCCCTTGTTCGCACGCGGACGGGCGGGTTGATGGGCCGAGAGGGGGCCGTGCCCCGGGGACGTGCGGTCTTGGGGCGGATGATGGGCAGGATGATGGACAGGAAGTGCCCGTAGCGGCATCGCCCACATGGTAGGCCTGCGCGGTGGGGGTCCCAGCGGCTCTCACCGTGCTCTGCTGTGTGGGGCTGGGTCTGTGGAACCGGAGGCGGCCCTTGAGGCGTGTATCCACCCATCACGCGCCACCGATCACGGAGGAAACGGGAGCTGACTGTTACGTGAGCTACGCGTCTGCTGGGGCGAGCCCGAGCGCGGCGAGGTAGACCTCGCGGTACTCGCGCATCATCCGTCGCGCGCAGAACCGGGGAGCGACGGTCTTGATCGCCTGTTTCATCACCCGCACGAACCCGTGGGGGATCGCGTCGGGATCCCGGTCGTAGTACAGAGGGACGATCTCCTCCTCCAGAAGTCGGTACACGGCCTCGGCATCGGCTGCGGTGCGGTCGCCGGGGATCTCCTCTTCTCCGAACGCCCAACCGTTATCCCCCGTGTACCCTTCCGGCCACCACCCATCGAGGATGGACAGGACGGGAACGCCGTTCACCGACGCCTTCATCCCGCTCGTCCCGCTCGCCTCGAGGGGCGGCAGCGGGGTGTTGAGCCACACGTCTACCCCGGCCACGAGGTACTTGGCGAGGTGTTGGTCGTACTCCTCCACGAACGCGATCCGCCCTGCGAACCGGGGGTCGAGGGCCAACCGGTGCACGTCTTGGATGAGGCGCTTTCCGTCGTGATCGGCAGGATGGGCCTTGCCCGCGAACACGAGCTGCACCGGCCGCAGGGGATCGGTGAGCAGCCGACGGAGCCGTTCCTGGTCGTGGAGCAGAAGCGTCGGGCGCTTGTACGCCGTGAACCGGCGCGCGAACCCGAGGGTGAGAATTCGCGGGTCGAGGAAGGGGCCGGCCGTGACGGTCCGTGCCGCGCTGGCGGTTCCCTCTCCCCACCGCCGCCGCGCCCGGCTGTCGACCTCTGCAACGAGGGCCCCCTTTCGTTCCTCGTGAACCCGCCACAGCTCCTCGTCTGGGATCTGATCGACGTTCTCCCACACCGCTGGATCGTCAGGCCGCTCCCGCCAGCCGGGGCCGAGGTAGCGGTCGAACAGCCGCTGCACGCGAAGCGGTTCGACCCAAGTGCGAAGGTGAACCCCGTTCGTGATCCCGTGGATGGAGACGGACCTGCCGTCAACTTGAACGCCAGACCAGATACCGCGTGCGACCTCGCTGTGCCGAGCGCTGACCGCGTTGGTGCTTCGGCTGATGCGGATCGCGAACGCGGTCATGTTGAACCCGGCCCCATGGTTTTCCGGGTCCAGTCCGAGCGCGAGGAACGCCTCGCGGGGGATCCCTGCCCGCTCGATGTAGGGGAGAAGGTAGCGCTCGATCAGGGGGTACGAGAACACGTCGGTGCCGGCGTGGAGCGGGGTGTGGGTGGTGAAGACGGTGCTCTTCCGCACTGCATCGAGGGCCTCCGACCAACCCACGCCGCGGGCGATGGAGCCGGCCAGGCGTTCCAGGGCGGCGAACGCGGGGTGACCCTCGTTCAGGTGCACAGCGCCGGGGCTGATTCCCAACTCGCCCAGGGCCCGCATGCCCCCCATTCCGAGCACGATCTCCTGACGCAGCCGCTGCTCAAGATCGCCTGTGTACAGGCGTTGGGAGATCGCGCGATCCCACGGCTGGTTCTCCGCGAGGTCCGTGGTGAGGAGGTACAACGGGATCCGCCCCACCCGCGCTTCCCACACCCCCACGTGGACCGGGGGATCAAACGTGGGCACAGGTATGATCAGCGGGTTCCCCTCGCGATCGAGGGTAGGTCGAATCGGGTAGCACGCCCTATCGAGGGGCGCGTGGGCTTCCTCCTGCCAACCGTCGTCGCTGAGCCGCTGGCGCACGTAGCCGTGGGAGTAGATGAGCCCGACCCCAACGAGCGGAAGCCCGAGGTCGCTCGCCTCCTTGAGCGTGTCGCCGGCGAGGATCCCCAGGCCGCCGGCGTACACGGGGAGCGAAACGTGGATGCCGAACTCTGCCGAAAAGTATGCCACCGGCCCAACGTGTGTCCCGGGATGCGACGAGAACGCTGCTGGGGAAACTCGCGTCTCCTCGCGGAATCGGGCCATCACCTCGTCGTACAGGTGGAGGAATCCCGGATCCTCCGCCGCGCGGGCGAGAGCGCTGGGTGTGAGCAGCTGCAACATTCGCACCGGGTTGTGCCCGCTCTCGCGGTACGTCTGGAGGTCGAGCGCGCGCAGGAGTTCCCGCGCTTTGGGATTCCAGCTCCACCACAGGTTGTAGGCGAGATCCGCCACCCCCCCGATCCGCTCTGGCAACTCGAAATCACACATGTTCTGCATTGTCGTCTGGATTGTAGCTCGCCCCGCGCTCGCCCCCCAGATTCGGGTTGTGGGTGCGGGGACTGGACCCTATCATGAGCGTTCAGGAACGGAGCGACGGGGATGCGAGAACCGCGAATCGAGGACGGGGAGCCGACCCTTCTCACGGAGGAGGACCTCTGGCTGTTCGGGGAGGGTTCGCACACCCGGCTCTACGAGGTGTTGGGGGCTCACCCGATCACCGTTGCAGGGAAGAACGGCACCCTGTTCGCGGTGTGGGCTCCCGAGGCGAAAGCTGTGTCCGTGGTCGGGGACTTCAACCTCTGGGATCCCCACACGCATAGGATGAGACCGCACCGTCGATCGGGGATCTGGGAGTGCTTTGTTCCCGGGGTCAGTCCAGGTGCCCTCTACAAGTATCACCTCACCTCGCGCCACGGTCCGCTCCTGCTCAAGGCGGATCCATTCGCGTTCTACTCCGAAATCTCTCCGCGTTCAGCATCGGTGGTGCGGGACCTCTCCTACCGGTGGGGCGACGCGCGCTGGCTTCGCGAGCGTGGAGGACGGAACGCGCTTGACGCGCCGATCGCGGTGTACGAGATCCACCTGGGCTCGTGGCGGCGGAAAGAGGATGGACGCAGCCTCACGTACCGCGAGCTGGCGCCGCTTCTTTCCTCGTACGTGCAGGAGACGGGGTTCACGCACGTCGAGTTCCTGCCGGTGATGGAGCACCCGTTCTACGGTTCGTGGGGCTACCAGACCACGGGGTACTTCGCTCCCACCTCCCGCTACGGTTCTCCCCAGGAGTTCATGTACCTCGTGAACCACCTCCACCAGCACGGGGTCGGGGTGATTCTCGATTGGGTACCGTCCCATTTCGCCACCGACGGCCACGGGCTGGGGCGGTTCGATGGATCTCACCTCTATGAGCACGCCGACCCGAAGCGAGGGATCCACCCCGACTGGGGGAGCTTCACATTCAACTACGACCGACACGAGGTGCGAAGCTTCCTCCTATCCAGCGGGCTGTTCTGGCTCGACGTCTACCACGCCGATGGGCTGCGGCTGGATGCGGTGGCGTCGATGCTCTACCGCGACTACTCCCGGAAGAAGGGAGAGTGGGTTCCCAACGAACGAGGGGGCAGAGAGGATCTGGCGGCGATCCGTTTCCTGCGCCAACTCAACGAGGCGGTGTACCGGGAGCACCCCGACGTACAGACGTTCGCCGAGGAGTCCACCGCCTGGCCCATGGTGTCGCGCCCCACTTCGCTGGGCGGGCTGGGGTTCGGACTGAAGTGGGACATGGGCTGGATGCACGACACGCTTGTGTACATGGCCAAGGACCCCATCTACCGGGCTCACCACCACGACAAGCTCACGTTCCGCATGCTGTACGCGGGGCACGAGAACTTCGTCCTCCCCCTGTCCCACGACGAGGTCGTCCACGGAAAAGGGTCGCTCCTGACGAAGATGCCCGGGGACGACTGGCAGAGATTCGCCAACCTGCGGCTTGTTCTGGGGTACATGTACGCGGGTGTGGGGAAGAAGCTCCTCTTCATGGGCGGGGAGATCGGCCAGCGGGGGGAATGGGACCACGAGAGTGTGGTGGAGTGGTCGCTCCTCGACCACTCCACCCATCGGGGGGTGCAGCGGTGGCTTGCCGATCTGAACCGCCTCTATCGCACCGAGCCCGCCCTCTACCGGCGCGACTGCGGAGATCTCGGGTTCCAGTGGGTGGAGCCGAACGACGCCGCGGCGAGCGCCATCGCGTTCCTGCGCTGGGGGAGGGCGGATCGCGAGGTGGTCCTCGCTGTAGGCAACTTCACCCCGGTGGTACGCACCGACTACCGGGTGGGCGTGCCGCACGGTGGCCGCTGGTCAGAGATCCTCAACAGCGACGCAAAGGACTACGGCGGAAGCGGACAGGGGAATCTGGGTGGAGTGAAGGCCGACACCCTCCCCTGTCAGGGTTTTCCCCAGTCGCTGTCGCTGACTCTTCCCCCCCTGGCGATGCTCTTCTTCAAGCCAGCTATAGGTTGATCTCGACTTCAGCTCGTTCCCGGGTCTGGCGAAGCCAATCGACCCAGTGGGCCTCTTCCTTGTCGAGGCGGAGGAAGGCCGCAATCCGATCGCGGACCACGGCAAGGGGGAGGGGCTGTCCGTTGTCGTCTACGAATCGACCCGGGTCCTCATCGTAGTACGCTTGAATCTCTTCGTCGCTCACCGCGATCTCCGCAAGCAACGCGGCTTTCAGCGCTGCGAGGAGGAGCTTCTCCCGGTATTCGCGGGCGATGTCATCCCGGTACTGCTCGAGGCTGTATCCCTGGGCGAGGAGTTGAGCGGCGAACTCGCCCTCGGTGAGGCCGTAGTGAGCACAGACCTGGGCCAGCGCGTCTTGGGTGCGCTTAGATACCTCGTCCTCGTCGGCGACCAGGCCCCGCACCGCCGCCTCCTGGAGCTGGATCCGGCGCAGGATGAGCTTCTCCAACACGTCCTGTTCGTAACGGGCGAGGAACACCTTGCCCTCTTCGGTGAGGAGGAGGGACTGGGCGAACGTGGGGAACTGCTGGTACAAGGAGAACACGACCTCGGCAAGGCCCGTCGCCCGGTCCAGCTCCTCGCGGGTGATGGGCTCGCCGTTCACGAGCGCCACCGGTTCGGCGGCAAGGGCGACCGCGCCGAAGGCGATCCAGACGATGAGGAGAATGCGCATCACGGTGTGGCCTCCTTTTCCTCCGGGACAAGCCCGATCCGCCGCACCGCTCCCCGGAGGTTTTTGGCAAGCCGGCGGTACTGCTCCTCGATCTCCGAGGTTACCGAGCGCGGCGTCTTCTCCAATGCCTGCTCGAAGTGGGGCATCGTGACCTCGGTGGCAGCGAGGGATTCGCGCAGCGCGATCCGTCCTGCCTTGCGACACACCTCGGCGATGTCGGCCCCCGTGTAGCCGGTGGTACGGGCAGCGAGGCGTTCGAGGTCCACATCAGGCGAGAGTGCCATTCCGCGTGTGTGGATGCGGAAGATCGCCAGTCGCGCTCCCTGCCCCGGGACCGGGACGTAGATCAGCTCGTCGAACCGCCCGGGTCGGAGAAGCGCGGGGTCCACGAGATCAGGGCGGTTGGTGGCCCCGATTACCACCACCCGTCGCAGTTCTTCCAGTCCGTCCATCTCGGCGAGCATCTGGTTCACGATCCGTTCCGTGGCGTGAGGCTCCCCGAGTGCCGATCCCCGACGGGGAACAAGCGCATCAAGCTCGTCCAGAAACACCACCGCCGGGGCGACCTGCCGCGCTCGCCGAAACATCTCGGCGATGCGCTGTTCGCTTTCGCCATACCACTTCGAGAGGAGCTCGGACCCCTTGGCGGTGATGAAGTTGGCCTGCGATTCGCTGGCCACCGCCTTGGCGAGGGTCGTCTTCCCCGTCCCAGGCGGGCCGTAGAGGAGGATTCCCTTGGGCGGGTTGACTCCCAACCGCTGGAACGCCTCGGGGTTGGTGAGGGGGAGTTCCACCGCCTCGCGCAGAAGCTGTTGGACGTCCTCGATGCCACCGATGTCATTCCATGTTATGGTGGGAACCTCCACCATCACCTCCCGCATCGCCGACGGCCGAACCTCTTTAAGCGACCGATCGAAATCCTCCCACCGCACCACAAGCTCCTCGACCACTTCGGGGGGAATGCCCTCTTGATCCAGATCCATTTTGGGGAGCAGCTTGCGCAACACGTTCATCGCCGCCTCGCGGGCGAGGGCGGCGATATCGGACCCCACGAACCCGTGGGTCTGGCTGGCGAGCCGGTCGAGGTCGACGTCAGGGGCGAGGGGCATCCCGCGCGTGTGAACCATCAGGATCTCCTTCCGTCCGTCCCGGTCGGGGACGCGGACCTCAATCTCGCGGTCGAACCGTCCAGGCCGGCGGAGGGCGGGGTCGATCGCCTCCACCCGGTTCGTGGCTGCGATCACAATCACGTTCCGCCGCTGCTTGAGGCCATCCATGAGGGTGAGAAGCTGGGCTACCACCCGCCGCTCGACCTCGCCCGTCACTTCGGCCCGCCGCGGGGCGATCGAATCGAGCTCGTCGATGAAGATGATCGCGGGCGCGTTCTTCTCCGCCTGATCGAAGATCTCGCGCAGCCGCCCCTCGGACTCCCCGTAGAACCGGGACATGATCTCCGGTCCGGAGAGGGAGATGAAGTGCGCGTCGGTCTCCGTGGCCACCGCCTTGGCAAGGAGGGTCTTCCCCGTCCCCGGCGGGCCGTGGAGAAGCACCCCCCGCGGCGGTTCGATCCCCAGCCGGTCGAACAGCTCAGGCTTCTTCAGAGGGAGCTCCACCATCTCGCGGATCTTGTGGATCACGTCGCGGAGGCCGCCGATGTCCTCATAGGCCACCTCGGGCACGTCCCGGCCCCGCTCGGCTACCTCGACGTGCTCCGGCAGGAGCTCGATCCCTGTGTCGGGCGTGATGCGCACGAGACCACCGGGCTGGGTGCTGACCACCTTGAGGTGAATCTCCCCCAGGCCGAACCCGGGCGCCATTTGGGTGAACTCGCGGAAGATGCGCTCGAAGAGGAGGTTATCACCGAACGGATTCCCTTCGGTGCGGGCAGCGGTGGATACCACGTCCCCGGTGCGCGCGACCCGGCCGGCGAGGATTGCCCGCAGACTGTCCGGCGGTGCGACGAGGTGGAGCCCTTTGCGGGCGGGGGCGAGGGTGATCTGGGTGGCGGGCTTCCACTTCGCCCTTCGTACCTGAGCTGTCTCCCCGACGCCGAGGCCAGCGTTGGCCCGGATCAGGCCGTCGATGCGCACGATGTCGAGCCCAGCATCGGCCGGGTAGGCCACCGCGGCAATGGCGCCCGTGACGCGGGCGCCTTCAACTTCGATCGGCTCTCCGGGCGAGATCCCGAGGGCCTCGATGTGCTCGGACGCGAGACGGGCGATCCCCCTCCCCACATCCGGCTGATGGGCCTCGGCCACCTTCAGCTTGAGTTCGGTCTGCTCATCTTTCTGCGCCATGATGATCTCCCTTGTCCGGAGAGATGGTAGCGCGATGCGTTAGGGTACGCTACAACGGGGGCTATAATCCCGAGGGATGCGTCTCTTCTACTGCGTGGAGCTTCCGGAGGATGTGCGGGCAACCCTCGCGCGGGGAACCTGTGGCTTGCGCGCCCGGATCCGTGGCGGGACCTGGGTGGCTGAGGAGAACCTGCACATCACGCTGCGGTTCTTAGGCGAAGTGAGCGAGGGCCTGCTGCCCGCGCTTCGGGATCTCAGCAGCGCCGTCGCTTCCGAGACGGCACCGTTCGTGCTCCCCCTGGAGCGGCTTGGAGCGTTTCCCCACCCGGGCCGGACTCGCGTCTTGTGGGCCGGGCCGACGGCGGACAATGCTCCGTTCGCGATCCTCGCCCAGCGCATCGAAGAGGACGTTCAGACGCTCGGCTTCCCCCCGGAGCGGAAGGCCGCTCATCCCCACGTGACCCTGGCCCGGCTCCGCATCCCTCAGGATTTGGCCTCGGTTGTGGAGGGAACAGCCCTGCCCATCCTCCGGGCGCGGGTGGATGGGCTGACCCTGATGGAATCCGAACTCCGACCCCACGGCCCCCTCTACACCCCGGTCGCCCGTTGGCCGTTGGGGGCATGATCCATGGTCCCTGTCGGGCTGCTCCGCTGCCGAACCCGCCGAGAACGTAGCTGTGACGGGTGTGTGCTGGGTGCCGGGAAGAGGCGTGCACGGATGACGGCTCACGGTCAACGGATCACGGAACCGCCCTGTTCCGCTGCGATCTCTGCGCGCTCGGCGGTGCGAGCTGTTGAGGGATGTGGCCGTGGCGTATGAGATCCTCGATCACGTGGCCGACGCCGGGGTCCGGGGGATTGGGAAGACCCGCGACGAGGCGTTCGCCGAGGCTGCGCGGGGGATGTTCGCCCTGATGGCGGATCTCGCCCACGTCCGGGCGGAGATGGAAGTGAAGATCGTAGCCCGTGAGGATAGCCTGGAAGGGCTCCTCGTGGCCTGGTTGGGGGAGCTCCTGCGCGAGCGAGACGTGCGGGGGCTGCTCTTCTCCCGGTTCGAGGTCCGGGTCGACGGGGAGGAGGGAGGGTGGCGTCTTACCGGCCGGGCATGGGGCGAGCCGATTGCTCCCGAGCGGCACCGGCTGGGGGTCGAGGTGAAGGCAGCGACCTATTGCGGCGTGCAGGTAGGCGAAGAACACGGCCGGCACATCGCCCAGTGCGTGGTGGACCTGTAGGCACCCGAGATACGGAGGTGCGGCGATGGAACTGAGGAAAATCGGCGACTACGCGTGGGAGCTCCCCCGGGTTGGGGAGATGCACGTGCCGGGGTTGATCTTCGTGTCCGAGGCCCTGCTCCGGCCCCTCCTCTCCGGCGAGGCAGAGGGGGACGGAGGTCACGACTGGAACGCGCTGGTCCAGGTGCGGAACGTGGCGTGCCTGCCCGGGATCGTCCATGCCTCGATCGCGATGCCTGACGTCCACCCCGGCTACGGGTTCCCCATCGGAGGGGTCGGGGCATTCGCACCCGACGAGGGCGTGGTTGCCATGGGCGGGGTCGGGTTCGACATCAACTGTGGGGTGCGGGTCCTCACGACCCCTCTCTCTCGGTCCGACATCGAGCCGCGTAAGGAGGAGGTGGCGGACGCGCTGTTCGCCCACGTCCCGGCGGGCCTGGGCTCCGAGGGGAAGATCCGCCTTACCCTGGCGGGGGTGGACGAGGTTCTCGAGAAGGGGGCGAGATTTGCGCTCGACCGTGGGTACGGTCTCCCTGAGGACCTCGAGTACATCGAGGAGAACGGCCGGATGAGCGACGCGGACCCCGCCGCCGTGTCCAAAAAGGCGAAGGAGCGGGAGTTCCGCCAGATTGGGACCCTCGGCTCGGGGAACCACTACCTCGAGGTGCAGCACGTGGAGGAGGTTTCCGACCCCAAGGCCGCTCGTGCCTATGGGTTGGAGAAAGACCAGGTCTTGGTCGCCATCCATTGTGGATCGCGCGGGCTTGGGCACCAGATTGGGCAGGACGCGCTTCCGGATTTGGAGCGCGCCAGCCGGAAGTACGGGATCGCGATCCGGGAGCGTGAGCTCGTGTGCGCTCCGATCGGGTCTCCCGAGGGGGTGAAGTACCTTGCGGCCGTGTTCGCGGGGATCAACTGCGCGTTCGCCAACCGGCAGGTGATCGCCCATCTGGTGCGCGAGGCCCTCGCCCCTGTGTTCGCGCTCCCCCACGGGGTAATCCGCACCCTGTACGACGTGGGCCACAACAACGTGAAGTTCGAGCGCCACCGGGTCAACGGCGAGGCGAAGAGGCTCCTGGTGCACCGCAAAGGCTCGACCCGGGCGTTCGGGCCTGGCCGGCGGGAGAACCCGGACCGGTACCGGGCGGTAGGGCATCCGATCTTCGTCGGCGGGACGATGGGCACCGCCTCCTACATCCTGCGGGGGACCGAGGTCGGGATGGAGAAGGCCTTCGGCTCAGGGATTCACGGGGCGGGACGGGCGATGTCCCGCGCCAAGGCCAAGAAGCGGTGGCGGGGCCAGGAGGTCGTCCGGAGTCTGGCGGACCGGGGAATCGTCGTCCGCGCCCACTCGTATGTCGGGGCGGCCGAGGAGGCGCCCGGCGCGTACAAGGATGTGGATCAGGTCGTGGAGGCGGCGGTGGGAGCTGGTCTGAACGCCCTCGTGGCCAAGGTTCGGCCGCTCGTGTGTATCAAGGGGTGACGGATGAAGCGGATCGCGGTGACGTGGCTGGTAGTGACGGTGGGGCTGGTGGCGGCTGGGGCTCCGGACGGGGTTGTAGCATCGCTGGAGCTTCGCTGGCTTTCGTGCGCAGCGTTCTCTCCCGATGGCCGGTACGTGGCAGTGGGGACGAACTACGCCGTCGTTCTCTACGAGACCGAACACTGGCGGGAGACGACGCGGCTCTCGTTCCCGGATGCGAACGTGTTCTCCCTCGCTTTTTCTCCAGATGGAACATGGCTTGCGGTCGGGGCGATGAACGAGGTTCGGATCTGGTCCGTGACGAGTTGGGATCTCGTGTTCACGCTCCGCGGGTCGTGGGGGATGGTGAGCGCGGTCCGGTTTGCGCCGGGAGACGCGCTCTTCGTGGGGACCGCCGATGGCGCTTTGGGGCTGTGGGAGCTGGGTGGGGAGGCATCTCTGTGGAGGAAGGCGCCCCACACCGTTCCCGTGCGGGAGATCGTGTTCTCGCCCGACGGTGCGCTCATGGCCACCGCTGGTATTGACCGCGCCGTGCTGTGGGATACTGCGACCTGGGAGGAGGCTGCCAGTTTCGCCGACAAGGCATGGGACGTGGCGTTCACCCCGGACGGGTATTTCCTCGTGGTGGGCTCGGGCAAGGTCCTCCGCCTGCGCGACACGGCGGTGGGGTTTCTGTACGGCGAGCTGTGGGGGCACGACAGCTGTGCGGTTACCGTGGCCGTATCCCCGGACGGGACGCTTCTCGCGTCGGGCTCGCTCGATGAGACGGCACGCCTGTGGGATCCCGAGGCCGGGGTGTGCGTGGCCGTTCTGGAGGGACACGGCGCCGTCCTGGCCGAGGTCGCGTTCTCCCCGGACGGGTCGCTCCTCCTTACCGCATCCGACAACGGGGTGGTGTGGGTGTGGGACGTGGCGTTCCTCGTGAGCGGGCCGTGACGATCGAGGGCTGGGTTCGGAACCACTTGTGCTTGGACCGGGCGACCTCCGCTGATCTGCGCTACGAGCGGATGGCGTGGCAGGCCGCGGAGGCCCTGCCGTGGGTCCACCGCCCAGCCGACCCCGCTCAACCGTTCGACTGGGTGGAAGAAGCGCGGGTGGGGGCTTTTCTCGCTGGCCTGGGGAGGGCGCAACGTGTCCTCGACATCGGGACCGGCGATGGCTGGCCCGCCCTTTCTCTTGCCCGGCACGTTCAGGAGGTGGTGGCCCTGGACCCCTCTCCACGTCGGGCCGATCTTGCACGGGACAACGCCCGGCGCCACGGACTTCGGAACGTGGAGGTGGTCTGCGCGCCCGCCGAAGAACTCCCGTTTTTCGATCGGGCATTCGATGGGGTGGTTTCAGCGTGTGCGATCGAGCAAAGCACCGATCCGGGTCAGGTTCTTCGCGAGGCGTTTCGGGTCCTTCGCCCTGGCGGCCGGTTCGCGGCGACGTTTGAAGACCTGACGGCGGAGTTGCGGAGCCCCGTCGAGGAAACGGCCGAGCTGTATATCGAGGAGGAGACGGCGGTGTACCGACTCGTCCATCGCTCCCTCGCGCCCCTGCGGGAGGCGGAGTACGAGCTCCGGTTTCGGGCCGATGAGGTCCTGCGCCAGGCGGCTGAACTGATCGGCCCGGTCCCCACGTTTCAGAGCACTGGAGACGAGCCTGGGCTGCGCCCCGTTTGCCCCGATGACCGTATGCTGGGGATCCCGTTTCTGGAGAGTGCTCGGGGGGTCCTTCTCTCAGCACGGTTCTTCGAGCTCAGGCATCGCTCACCGCAGGAGACGACAGCCCTCGTCGGCGAAGCGGGGTTCGGGGGCGTCAAGGCGTTCGGCAACATCACCTGGCTGGCGCGGGACTTCTTCAGCCCCGCTCACCTTGAGAGCCTGCTTCTGAAGCTCGCCCCGCACATGGACGCGATCACCCGCGCCTTCGGTCAGCTGTACGGGGCTGTGCCGGTGGGCAAGACGTCCGTGTTCTTCCTCGTCGCGGGCAAGCCGGCAGGCTGAGACGATCCCAGGCGTGCAGACTGCCACCGCGCTTACCGCCGAGACCGCAGAGAATGCGGAGAGGATCTGGTCTTACCAAAGGCAATCCTCTTGGATTCATGGTTCTTGTTGTGCGAAGTCCCCTCTGAGGGTTTCTCGGCGCGCTCGGGGATCTCGGCGGTGAACAACGGCTTCGTACACTATCTCGGGATGATGCCCTGCTTGGTTGCCTCGTCGCTTGCGTTTCACCCCGAGCAGCCGGATCGAGTTGCCGTACGCGCGCTGGAGATGGGGTTCGCGGGCGTGGAGCTCCTGTGCGAGCCGCCGTGGCACCCTGCGGCGTGGTCGGCGGGTCTCGTCCGCCGGGTTCGGGCCACGGGTGCCGACCTCTCTGTGCACGTCCCGGTGGCGGATGTGAACCTGATGTCCCCCCATCCGGGTGTTCGAGCGTTCGTCGAGGGGGAGATCCGGGCGAGCCTTCACCTCGCGGCGGAGCTTCGGGCAGGCACCGTCACGTTCCACCTGGGATATCGGCCGCTCGCCGGGGTTCCCCACGCCCCGCCGTGGGAGGCGGCTCTTGATGCGGCGAAACGGCTCAAGCGTGCTGCCGAGGAGCGTGGGGTTGCGCTGTGCCTAGAGAACGACCCGCGGCTTCCCGGGGCGTACCTGTGGGATCTGGTCCGGTTCCGGGAGATCCTGGTCGAAGTTGGCCTTGCCGGTACGCTCGACCTCGGCCACGCCTGGATCTCCCACCGCGAGAGAGGGTTCGCCCATCTTCCGGCTCTTCTTCCCCGTCTGCAGGTCGTCCACCTCCACGACAACGCGGGAAGTGGCGATGATCACCTCGCCCTTGGGGAGGGGGACATAGACATGGTGCGCGCGTGGTCTCTCCTGAGAGAGGTGCCCCTCGCCGTGATCGAGGTCAAGGATCCCGACGCGCTCGTTCGGAGCTGGGACTGGATACTGGGCCGGGAGGCGGCGAACGGGTCCCGTTCGTCTGGGACAGAGGAGGGTCTATAATCCCTCCCCGTGAAGGAGGAACGGTACCTCGCGAAGCTGGCCCGGACGTTCGGGGGAACCGAGGCCTCTTCCGCCGGGCCTCTGCCGACATCGCTTGAGCTGGACACAGGTGAGGAGGTGGCCACCCAATTCGGCCCGTGCCTCGTCCTATCGTCGAAGCACCCGGCGGCCCTCTCGTTCCCCGACCGGCATCGCGCTGCCGAGACCGTGGCCCAGGCGTTCTCCCTCCTGTTTGGGGTCGGGCCGGTGCGGGAGGGGGGGCTTCGGGACGCGGGCGTGCGGACGTTCGCGGACCTGGTTGCACATCCCCGGTACGGCTCTGAAGCCGGGCGCTGGCTGGCCTCCCTGGAGAGCGGTGACGTGCCAACGCTGTACGAAGGGGTCTCCCGGCGGTTCTCGGCGTCGCACGACCTTCTGCTGCACCTTCTCGCGTTCGCCGATCCTCGAGACCTCGTGTTCCTCGACATCGAGACCCTCGGACTCTCCTCTCTCCCCGCGTTCCTCGTCGGGGTGGGGCACCTCAATGAGGGCGGTCTTAATGTTCGCCAGTACTTCGCCCGCACGTTGGGGGAGGAACCGGCGGTGCTCGCGGCCCTTCAAGGGGCGCTCCCCGCGCAGCCGATCATCGTCTCCTACAACGGGAAGGCCTACGACTGGAACCACCTCCAGGCGAGGTGCGCCTACCACGGCCTGGAAACGCTGGCGGAGCCGGTGCACCTCGACCTGCTCTTCTTCGCCCGTCGCCGGTGGGGAGACGAGTTTCTCGATTGCTCTCTGTCCGCGGTGGAACGGGCCGTGCTTGGGGTGATCCGAGAGCTCGACGTGCCTGGCGAGTACGTGCCGGCCCTCTACCAGAACTACCTTCGCACCGGGTCAGCGGCGGCTCTGCTCCCCGTGATCGCCCACAACCGGGAGGACGTGGTGACCTTGACCCGGCTTCTGTCTGCGCTCCTCGAACGGGTGACCGGTTCTGGCTGACCTCCTCTCCCGCCTCGCCTCCCAGCCGTGGTACCACGGGCAGGTGATCGCCTCGCTCAACATTTCATCTCGACCCGGCGTCTACGCCGCGCCGCCGGCAGATCTTCCCCCTGGGGGACGGGAGTGGCTGGCGCGGGAGGGGCTTCGGCTCTACAGCCATCAGGCCGCGGCGATGGAGCATCTTCTCGCGGGACGGAACGTGGTCCTTGCCACCGGCCCCTCGTCGGGCAAGACGCTCGCGCTGGCCCTGCCCATCGTGTCGGCCTTGGCCCAGGACCCGGGGGCGACAGCGCTCCTCCTCTACCCCATGAAGGCCCTCTCTCAGGATCAGCTCGGGAAGTGGACCGAGCTCGCCGAGGCGCTCGGTTTGGAGGGGGTGGTGGGCGTTTACGATGGGGACACGCCTTCGCATCGCCGGCCCCGGCTGCGGGCAGAGGGACGCATTCTCCTCACAAACCCGTACGCCCTTCACCAGTACCTGGAGTGGCACCACCGCTGGGCACCGTTCTTGAAGGGTGTACGGTACGTGGTTGTGGACGAGGGGCACTGGTATCGGGGTGTGTTCGGGTCCGGCGTGGCCCTCCTCCTGCGCAGGTTGGGACGGGTGCTTGCCCGCTACGGTGCGGAGCCCACGTATGCCATAGCGTCGGCTACCACCGGCGATCCGCGGCTCCTCGGGGAGCACCTCCTGGGTCGCCCTGTGGAGGTGGTGAGCCGGGACGGCTCGCCGCAGGGGGCGCGTACGTGGTGGGCGTGGGAGCCGGATCTCGATCCCGAGAGATCCCCGTTTCTGCAGGCGGTGGACCTGTGTCGGTTCCTCATCGGCGCGGGACTGCAGACCCTCGCCTTCGTCCCCTCGAGGCGGATGGCGGAAGCCCTCGCCCAAGCCGTCAAAGGGCAGTCGCACGTGCCAAGCCCCAGGTCCGACTCGCGACCTGCGACTCGTGGCCGCGGTGTTGTGGCGTCGTACCGCGCGGGGTACCGGCCGGAGGAGCGGCGGGAGATCGAGGCCGGGCTGCGCGACGGAACGCTCCGCCTCGTGGCCTCGACCTCCGCCCTCGAGTTGGGGGTGGACGTGGGTGGGCTCGACGCGGTGGCCCTTCTCGGGTACCCCGGTTCGGTCGCCTCGGCTCGCCAGCAGGCCGGCCGGGCCGGCCGCGCAGGACGCGACGCCCTCGTCGTCTACCTTCCCCAGGAGAACCCGCTCGATCGGTACTTCCTTGGGCGGATGGGTGAACTCGTGGCCGGGGAGGCAGAGGTGCCGGTACTCAACCCACGTCACAAGGAGCTTGCGGTGCGCCACCTCCTCTGCGCCGCGGCGGAGTCTCCGCTCCGGAAGGATGAGCTCTCCGAACTCGGCGTGGAAGAGGACGACGTAAGATCTCTGGAGCGGGCCGGTCTTCTCGCTCAAGCCCCTCGCGGGTGGTCCTACGCCGGACGGGTCCGTCCGGCGGAGGCGGTGTCCCTGGACGCGCTCACTGCCCGTCAGGTCCAGATCCTTGTTGCCGGGGAACCCCTCGAAACGTGGGACGAGCACCGCGCCCGGCGCGAGGCGTACCCCGGCGCGGTGTTCCTCCACCAGGGCGAGGCGTTCCGGGTGCGGTCGCTCGATTTGGAGGCAGGAATCGCTGAGGCCGAGCCCTCCCTCAATGGGCTTACCACGAAGGCTCTTACCACGGAAGAAGCGCGCATTCGGTACGTAGCGGACGGACTTGCGACTTGCGACTTGGGACTCGGGACTGTCTTTGTCCGGGAGACGATCTCGGGCTACAAGGTTCTGGACCGGGGCCGGGTCGTGGACACGAGGTCTGTCGACCTCCCGCCGATCGAGTTCGAGACCGAGGGGGTGTGGCTGATGCGGGGAACGGACAGTCGAAATCCGCAGGTCACAAGTCGACAAGCGGACTCTGCACTTGGGACTGGGGACTGGGTTTCCCCTGGCGGGCTGCACGCTGCGGAACATGCCCTGATTGCGCTTGTCCCCCTTGTGGCGCTGTGTGAACCAGGAGATGTCGGGGGGGTCTCCTCCTGTCTACACCCGGACACGGGGCGGCCGACGGTGCTCGTCTACGATGCGTACCCCGGGGGAATCGGGATCGCCGCGGTTCTTCGCGCCCGGGTGCGTGACTGGGTCGCTCGCGCGGTTGACCTTCTCGCGTCCTGCCCGTGCCGGGATGGGTGCCCGCGGTGTGTGCTCTCCCCCCGTTGCGGAAGCGGTAACCAACCCATGGATAAGGCCGGTGCCCACAGACTCCTCCAGGCGTGGCTGGTGAGATACGGAGGGAGGGGGGG
>DLNB01000043.1 GCA_002479455.1 Acetothermia bacterium UBA7521 | reverse complement strand
TCGTAGTCGAACGGGGCGGCCCGGGGGATGGGGAGGGCCACCCGGGCGATCACGTCTTGCCCTCCCGCTGGTCCAGGTAGACCAGAACGCCGCGCACGGACATCGCCAGGTCCCCCCGTGCGGGTCCCGACAGGACGACACCGTCCCGTTCCGCCTCGACGAGAACGCGCTCCACAACCGCCGCCTCATTGGAGTGGGTCCGCCGGATCTCGGCCACCCGCTCGACCCACGACCGGAGGAGCGCCGCGTACTGGGGGAGAAGCTGCGGGGATCCGGATCCGTAGTGAGTGAAGAGGAGGCGCTGGGGATTGAGCGCGGCGAGCCGGTCGAGGGTCGCCAGGGACAGATCGAGGTCGAAGCTCGGGGGAACGGTGGATGGGATGAGCGTTCCTTCGAGATAGAGCCCCACCGCATCCCCGGTGAAGAGGAGCTTCTGCCCTTCGGCGAAGTAACACAGGTGGTGGGGGGCGTGTCCGGGCGCATCCACGGCGCGGGTCCGGAACTGGCCCAGGGAGAAGACCTCCCCGTCCTGGGCCGCGTGGAGGCGCTCTTCCGAGATGGGGACGACGGTTCCGTAGAGGGGGAATCGCTCGCGGACCGCCTCCTTCACCGACGCCACGAGGCGCGATGGGTCCATGAGGTGCCGCGCGCCGCGCGTGTGCACGACGACCTTCGCCGCGGGGAGTTTTCTGAGGAGTTCTCCCGCCCCGCCCGCGTGGTCGAGGTGAATGTGGGTGAGGAAGATCCAGCCTACATCTTCACGGGCGATGCCCAGGCGCTCGAGTGCGGTTAGGATGCGTTCCTGGGCGAGCGAGGTCCCCGCCTCGATGAGGGCCGCCGGCTTCCCGCCCAGCACGTACACCCCTCCTTGGCCAGCGGTACCGAACTGGTTCGTGTCCAGGAACCACACCCCGGGATGGACTTCGGTCAGAGGGAGCCGACTAGGGGTCACAGGAACCACCCCGTCGCGATCCCCAGCCACAGGAACAAACTGGCCACACCGCACGACAGCACGGCGACCGGGATCCCGTCCCGCAGCCAAGCCCTGGCCTCCACGGCCTGACTGGCGCGGTCGGCGATCGAAATGAGGACCATGTTTGCGGCTGAACCCAGGGGGGTCCCATTCGCGCCCAGCCCGACCCCGAGGGCGAGCGCCCACCACAACGGGGTAAGGGGGATTCCCGTCCCCGCCAGGCCTCGCACGAGGGCAACGAGGGTGACCGTGGCCGGAATCGCGCTCACCACCCAGCTCAGAACCGCTCCCAACCACAGGAGGAGAAGCGCCAAGATCAGGACCGAACCGCCTGCCGCGGCGACGGCCCACTGTCCGGCAACCCCCAGTGTCCCGCTCGCCTCGAGGCCGCCCGTGATCACGAGCAGTGCGGCGAGGAAGATAAGCAGGTCCCACTCAACTCCGTGGAGGAATGATTCGATGCTCGGCCTCAGAATGAGCGCGCTCAGCGCGGCTCCGAGGAGGGCGATCACGCCGGGGGTGAGGCCGATGGCGCGGTGAAAAGCGAACAGAGTGAACACGAGGGCGAGTACGGCCACCAGCCTCCCCATTGCCTGGGGATGGGTAAGCACCTGGCGTTCGTCCATCGCCATCACCGCTTCCACGTTCGAGGCGTGGGAGGTGGCCCGGCGCCTGAACCGAATAAGGAGGAACGTCATCGCCACCGCGAGCACGATCAGCGCAACGGGCAGCGTGTGGGTGAGGAACGCGTTGAACGAGAGCTCCGCTGCCGATCCGATGAGGATGTTCGGCGGGTCGCCGACAAGGGTCGCCGTCCCCCCGATGTTGGAGGCCATCGCCTCCATGATGAGCAGGGGCCCCGCCGGGATGGCCAGTACCTCGGCCACCGAGATCGTCACTGGGACCACGGTGAGGAGGGTGGTCACGTTGTCGAGGAACATCGAGGCCACAGCCGTGCAGACCCCAAAGGAGATGAAGAGCACCGTCGGGTTGCCGCGGGCGATCTTTGCCGCGCGGATCGCGATGTACTGGAAGAACCCGGTCTCGCGGAGCAGACCCACCAGCGCCATCATGCCGAACAGGAGCCATAGCGTGTCGGCATCGATGCTCGCCACCGCCGCACGGTGCGAGTAGAACCCGAGGGCGCTGCCGACGACGATCATCGCCACCGCGCCGATCAGGGCGGCCACGGTGCGCTGAAGGTAGCGCGAGAAGATGAGTCCGTACGCGGCAGCGAAGACCGTCAGCGCGCCAGCGAGAACGGGCCAACCCACGGCCGATCACCCCTCCCGCTGCAGGCCCTGCGCTTGAAGATACACTTCAGCTCGGAGCAACATTGACCTCTGTTCAGGGTACGTCAGCCGGCTCAGGGCGTTGGGTAGAGGGAGCCAGTCCATGGCCTCCACTTCGTTGCCTTCGCGCCTCCCCTCTTCATCGGTTGCGGCAAGGAACAGGGTGACCTCCTTGAAGACGACGTCTCGGTTGCGGACGAACCGATAGGAGAGGTGTTCTGTGAACCCGGGTAGAATCCGAGGTCGGCGAATCCCCACCTCTTCCTCCACTTCCCGCAGTGCCGCCGCCATTTCGGTTTCGCCTGGCTCAAGGCGCCCCTTGGGAAAACCCCAGTGCCCGCCGATGCGGTTCTTGATGATGAGGTAGTGGCGACCCGTGGAGTGGTTGCGGAACAGGATCATCCCGGACGCGCGTTCGTCCGGCATGGGATCACACAATCTCCAGCTCGCGGTTGTTTGCGTCGTAAGCCTTGGCGGAGAGCCCGAGACAGCGCAGTTCCTGCCACAGCACGCGGAACGATTCGGGAATGCCCGGTTTGGGGAAATCCTCACCGCGGAGGATCGCCTTGTACAGCTGGACGCGCCCCTTCACATCGTCCGATTTGAGCGTCAGCATCTCCTGGAGGAGCGACGACGCGCCGTACGCCTCGAGGGCCCACACCTCCATCTCCCCGAGCCTCTGTCCGCCGAACTGAGCCTTGCCCCCCAGCGGCTGCTGGGTGATAAGAGCGTACGGGCCTGTGGAACGAGCGTGGATCTTCTCGGCCGCGATGTGTTCGAGCTTCAGGAGGTACAAGACGCCGACTGTGATCGGGGACCGGAACGTTTCCCCCGTGCGCCCGTCTCGCAGGGCGATCTTCCCGTCGAGTCGGCTTCCGTCGGCCAGCCCGTGCTCGACCAGGGCGTGCGTGAGATCGCCCAGGATCTCGTCCTCGTGCGCTCCGTCGAACACAGGCGAAGCGACGGTCTCCTCCCTCAACGCGGCCAGCCAGCCGAGGTTGGCCTCGAAGATCTGCCCGAGGTTCATCCGCGACGGCACACCCAGCGGGTTCAGAATCACGTCGAGCGGGGTCCCATCGGGGAGGTATGGCATGTCCTCGTCGGGGAGGACGGCGGCGATCACGCCCTTGTTCCCGTGACGGCCGGCGAGCTTGTCCCCGACCGCGATCCGCCGTCGCTGGGCGACGTACACCTTCACCAGCTCGTTGACCCCGGCTTCGAGCTCGTCTCCGGCGGCGCGGGACATCCGTTTCACGCGGATCACGGTGGCCGTGCCGGAGATGGGCGGCATGCGCAGCGATGTGTTCTTGAAATTGCGCATCCGTTCACCAAAGATGGAACGGAAGATCCGCTCCTCGGGGGTCGGCTCGGCTTCGCCGCGGGGGGTGATCTTCCCCACAAGCACATCCCCGGTCTGGATCTCGGTCCCCGCACGTACGACCCCGTGCTCATCAAGGTTGCGGAGCGCCTCTCGGGAGATGTTCGGGATATCGGCGGTGATCTCCTCGGGACCCAGCTTCGTCTCCTCGGCACGGACCTCAAACTCCTGGATGTGAATCGAGTCGAGGAGATCCTCCCGAACCAACCGCTCGGAGATCACGATGGCGTCCTCGTAGTTGTACCCCTCGAATGGGAGGAACCCCACGAGAAGGTTCGTGCCGAGGGCGAGTTCGCCGCCCACGGACGACTGCGAATCCGCTAACACGTCGCCTCGCTTCACCTTGTCTCCGCTGTGCACCGTGGGGCGCTGGTGGAGGATCGTGTCCTGGTTCGAGCGTTCGTAGTTCAGGAGGCGGTAGGTCTTGGTCTCCTTCTTCCCCTTGACCTCGATGCGCTGGGCATCGGCGAATGTGACGACTCCATCCTCGCTCGCGAGAAGGGTCGCTCCGGAGTCCTGAGCTGCCGTCGCCTCAAGGCCGGTTCCCACGCGCGGGCTCTCCGGCCGCAGGAGTGGCACCGCCTGGCGTTGCATGTTCGCGCCCATCAGGGCGCGGTTGGCGTCATCGTGCTCGAGGAACGGGATCAGCGCCGCGGACGCACCGACAATGATGTCCGGGGAGATCTCGACGAAGTCAACCTCCTCGGGGGACACGAAGTGCACATCCTCATTCCCCGTTCTTACCTGGACGCGCTTGTCTTTGATCCGTCCGTCTTTCCCGATGGAAATCGTCGCAGGGGCGATGCGGTACTGCCGCTCGTCGTCGGCCATCAGGTACCGGATGTCGCCGGTTACCCGGCCGTCCTTCACGACGACGTACGGGGCTTCGAGGAACCCATAGTCGTTGACCCGGGCGTGGAGGGCGAGTGAGGTGATGAGTCCAATGTTCTGGCCTTCCGGCGTCTCGATAGGGCAGATTCGGGCGTAGTGTGAGGCGTGCACGTCACGGATCTCGATCTTCGCACGGCGGGCGGTGAGGCTGCCCAGCGCTGAGAGGCGCCGTTTGTGGGTGAGTTCGGACAGGGGATTCGTCTGCTCGAGGAATTGGGACAGCCGGCCGGTGTAGAACAGGTAGTTCATCGAGGCTTGGATCGTTCGTGCGGAGACGATCCTTCGAAGGGCGTCCTTGTCCTCGGGGTCGTAGTGGGAGAGCTTATCCTGGGCGATGCGCGCCATGCGGGTCAGTCCCTCCCGCAGGGCCATTTGGGCTTGCTCTCCGGGGAGGCGAACCCGCTTGTTCGCAAGGTGGTCGGTCTCGTCCACGAGGGATGGGTCGTCGGGCGTGCGGAGGAGAAGGTCGAGCGCGGCGAAGAGGTCTTGCGGAGTGAGACACACCTCGCCACCCTTCAGGCCGAGCTTGCGGTTGGCCTTAAACCGTCCCACCGCTGTGAGTCGGTACGTTTCGGGATTGAAATACAGGTTGTGGAGGTACTCGGCTGCCTGGCTCGACGTCACCCGCTCTCCGGATCGGAACCGCAGGTAGATATATCGCGCCGCCTCTTCCTGGGTTGTGATCCGTTTCTCGTGCTCCTCTTCCAGGGACTTGGCGATGGCTGGGTGAACAAGCCGAACCTTGGACCGACCCAGCCGGCCGAGAAGGGCAACCCGCTCGGGGGAGATCTCCTCGCCAACTTTCCACTCTGCATCCCCTGCTGCGATGGGCTCGGCGAGCGTGGCTCTCTTCCACAGGGCGAGGTAATCGGACAGATCCTCGATAGCGATCGACACCGCGTATTGCCGGAGAATCTCCAGCTCGCTGAGTCCCAAAGCCCGGAGGAGAGTTGTTGCCGGGACCTTGCCCTTTCGATCGAGATTGGCACGCAAGGTCCATCGCTTGATATCGAGGTCGAGTTCGAGCCACGCTCCCGCCTCGGGGAGGAAGTGCGCCCGGTAGACGTGGGGTTCCTCTTGGGTGAGGTAGACACCGGGAGAGCGGACGAGTTCGTTCACGAGGACGTTCTCCGTACCGTTGATCACGAACGTGCCCCGCGGCGTCATGAGGGGGATCTCGGCCAGATAGAGCTCCGCCTCCTGGCGCACCCGCCCGTCCTCCCACAACCGGCCGGTGGCCTTGAGGGGTACGGCGAGGGTTAGGTCCTTGTCCCGGCATTCCCACTCATCATGACGCGGTTCCCCGAGGCGAGGGTCGACGAGCTCGATGTACAAGCCGTCCCGGTTCGGGGCTCGGATCGGACTGGCCTGGGCGAACGCTGCGGGGAGGTCCTGGCGCAGAAAGTGCTCGTAGGACGTCACCTGATCCGCAATGAGGGCCGGCGGCTCGATCCACCGCCGGGCTCGTCCGTATCCACGTCTTGCTGTCACGGGAGAGGCCAAGAGAGAGGTCTGTCCTCCCTTACCGAAGTTCAATCTCGGCGCCCGCGGCGACGAGCTTCTTCTGGATGTCGTCGGCTTCCTCGGGGCTTACCCCGGCCTTGATCACTGCGGGGAGCTTGTCCACGAGATCCTTGCACTCCTTGAGGCCCTTCCCGGTGATGTCCTTCACGACCTTGATGAGCTGGATTTTCTGTTGTCCAGCGTTCGTGAGAACGACATCCACCGTGGACTTCGCCTGAGCGCCATCGTCCGCAGCCGGGGCGACGGTGGCTACAGCCACGGGGGCCGCAACCTGAGCCGATACCCCGAACCGGTCTTCGATCGCCGATACAAGCTCGGCCAGGTCCTTCACCGTCATCTCTTCGATTGCCTGGATGAAGTCTTCTTTCGTCATTGTCTATCCCTCCGCTCCTTTCTTCTTCTCTACTTCCGAGAGAGCAACAGCCAACTTGCGCATGACCCCCGACAGGGTGACAGCGAGCCCCCGCATCGGGCCTGCAAGCGCGCCAGCCAACCGGCCGAGAAGCTCTTCCCGTGTGGGAAGGGCCGCGTACCAGTCTGCCTCTGAAGCCGAAACTGCTAGGCTGTCGAACACCCCTGCCTTCACCTTGAGCTGGGGGTACTTCCGGGCACAGTCCCGCGCCACGCGGAACGGGACGGCGGGGTCGCCTTCGCCGAGGAGGAGGGCGTTCGTGCCGGTAAGAGCACTGGGGAAACCCTGGATTCCCGCTTCGCTCGCGGCGATACGGGTGAGGGTGTTCTTGACAACCTTCAACTCGACGCCCTGTTTGCGGACAAGCCGACGCAACGTCGTGATGTCCGGGCCCGACAGCCCGCGGTAATCGAGAACTACCACAGATCGAGCGCGGGATAGTCTTTCCCGCAAGTCCTCGACCGCGGTCACCTTCTCTTGTCGCGGCATGTCCCTCACCCCTTCTTCTGCGCGGCGGCGAGCAGGTCCGCCTCGTCCACCCGGATCCCCGGTCCCATCGTTGAGGAGATCGAAACGCGCTGGATGTAGCGACCCCGCGTTCCTTCCGGCTTGCGTTCGATCACCGCCCGCACGAGCGCCACCAGGTTCTCCTGGAGTTTCTCGGCCTCGAAGCTTGCCTTTCCGAAGATGGCGTGGACGATCCCCGTCCGCTCTGCGCGGAATTCGATCATCCCTGCTTTTAACTCCCGCACCGTCGCTCCGACGTCCATCGTCACCGTGTTCGTCTTGGGCGATGGCATGAGACCGCGGGGACCGAGGATCTTCCCGAGTTTCCCGACCACGGACATCATGTCCGGCGTGGCCACCACCCGGTCGAACTCCAGCCAGCCCTCCTTCTGGATCTTCTCGGCGAGGTCCTCGCCTCCGGCGTAATCAGCCCCGGCGGCCTCCGCCTCGCGAACCTTCTCTCCACGGGCAAACACGAGAACCCGCACCGACTTGCCTGTCCCATGAGGGAGCGGGCAGGTTCCCCGTACCTGATGCTGGGCAGGGTTGATCCCCAGTTTGATCGCGGTTTCTGCGGTCTCTGGAAACTTGGCCGTGGCTGTCCGTTTGAGAAGCTCGATCGCCTCGGCGAGAGGATGGACCTTCTCTTGTTCCAGTAGGGCGACCTTTGCCTCGTAACTCCGGCTGCGCTTCATTGCACCACCTCGAACCCCATGTTCTCCGCCGTGCCGACCACCATGCGCATGGCGGCCCCCAGATCGTCGGTGTTGAGGTCGGGGAGCTTCCGTTCCGCGATCCGGCGAACCTGTTCCATGCTCACCCGCCCCACACGAAGGCGCTTCGCGGTAGCGGAACCCTTGTCCACTCCCGCTGCTTTCCGAAGCAGCACCGCCACCGGGGGTTGCTTCAACGCGAGATCGAACGACCGATCTTGATACACCGCGATCTCCACGGGGATGATGAGACCGGGCTCCTCCCCCTTCGTCGCTTCGTTGAACTTCTTGCAGAAGTCCATGATGTTGACCTTGTGTTCGCCCAGCGCCGGCCCCACCGGAGGGGCGGGGTTGGCCTGCCCGGCCGGGATCTGGAGCTTGATCTTGGCCACCTGTTGTTTCGCCACCGTCGTCTCCTTACACCTTCTCGATTCCGTCGAACGAAATGCGGACCGGCGTTTCCCGACCGAAGATCTTCACCATGACTACCGCTTCTTCGGATTCCTTGTCGATCTCGCGGACCTCTCCCGTGAAATCGGCGAACGGACCCTCTACGATCTGGATAACTTCGCCCACCTCGAACTCGAGCTCAACCCGCGGCGCTTTGGCCTCGGTCTGCGGAGTTTCGACGAGCCCCGCCTTGCGCTGGACGAACAGAATCTCTGGACCCTCGATCGGCACGGGACGAGTCTTGCTCCCCACGAATCGGGCCGATCGTTCCAGGCCGCGGATGAGTTCGAACATCTCTTCTTCGTCTAGCCCCATCTTCGTGAACACGTAACCCGGGATCAACCGCCGACGCTCGATCCGCTGGACAGAGACCTCGCGCTTGTCCTTGTACTCCTTCACCTTGACGAGGCCGGAAGCCCGCGCGTAGATCTTGTGCTCGCGCTCGATTTCTTCGCCTTCATTCAGCGCCGCGCCCACGCGGACCCGTGGGTGCAGGTACGCTTCGGGGATGATCCGCGTCTCCTCGCTACCGCCCTCGTGGCGCAGGGAGATCCGCTTCACCCGCTCGCGAGCCGCAATCTGACCACGATCCTCGACCACGTACTGCTCATCGGAATCCACCGTGAGGGGAAGCCCTGGGCGCGTCCGTTCACCTACCCGTACGTCGCGCCGCAAGCCTTTCTCTTGGGGGATCAGGTACTCGATCTCGGCATGGGTCAGGGTTTCCACAACCACTCGCCACAAGGACTCGACCTCCACGACCTCCACCGCGCGGGCGAGATGGGTAGGGGGCCGGCGGGCGATCAGGTCGCCGCGCTGGATGCGCTCGTTGGAGGACGCGAGCAAGTCGTAGTCGTACGGAACACGGTACTCGCTTGCCCGGCCCCGCCCCGAACGAGACGTGACCACCTCTTCCACTGGAACGAAAAAAAACTCCTCGTCCTCACCCGTGTGCAGCGGTTCGAATTGGCGTTCCCATCCCAAGTTGCGGACCCGCTCCTCGAGCTGGTGCTTGAGGCGCAGTTCCGAACCCGCATACGTCTGGATGGCGTACCACCGCTTTCGCTGCATCGTGTTCGTTCCTAACCGCGGAGAAGAAAGCGCAGGATCTGCGTGATGATCAGATCAGCGAGCCCGAGGTAGATACCCAGCACAACCGCCAGGAAGATGATAAGCACCGTAAGGCTCACCACTTCCTTCCGGGATGGCCAGTTGACGCGGCCAATCTCGGTACGCACGTTCGTCACGTAGTTCCGGACTCTCATCATCGCGTTCATCTTCCTCTTCCCTCGCTGGCAGGCCCGGGAGGACTTGAACCCCCAACCTACGGATTTGGAGTCCGCCGCTCTGCCAATTGAGCTACGGGCCTCAAACCCCGCGGACCTGCGTTGGCGCCGCGGGGATAGCGCCTTGTCCTCCCCCCACTAGAGGGCCCCCTATGTCTCCTTGTGCTCGGTGCGCTTCGTGCACCAACCGCAGTACTTGCTCAGGGCAAGCTTCTGCCGCGTGTTGTTCCGATTGCGGCGGGTGTGGTAGTTGTGCCGTCCGCATGCGGAACAGGCCAACGTCACGAGTTGGATCGTGTCTTTTTTGGCCATCTCACTTGATGATCTTCGTCACCACGCCGGCGCCCACCGTGCGGCCGCCCTCGCGGATCGCGAACCGAAGGCCTTCCGACATCGCGATGTGCTTCATCAGCTTGCATCCGAGCTTGTCCACGTTGTCGCCCGGCATCACCATCTCCACGCCGGCCGGGAGCTGGACCTCTCCCGTCACATCGGTGGTCGTGAAGTAGAACTGCGGCTTGTAGCCGTTGAAGAACGGGCTGTGGCGACCCCCCTCGTCTCGCGACAGGACGTACACCTGCGCCTCGAACTCCGTGTGAGGGGTGATCGAGCCGGGTGCGGCCAGCACCTGGCCGCGCTCTACCTCGTCCTTCTCGATGCCCCGAAGAAGGATCCCCACGTTGTCTCCGGCGATAGCCTGGTCGAGGATCTTGTTGAACATCTCGAGGCTCGTGGCAACCGTCTTCCGAATCTCGTCCGTGAGGCCGACGATCTCCACTTCTGCGCCAGGCGTGATCCGGCCCCGGTCCACGCGTCCGGTGACCACGGTGCCTCGGCCCTTGATGGAGAAGATGTCCTCGATTGGCATCAAGAACGGCCTCTCCTCTTCCCGCTTCGGGAGAGGGATGAAGCTGTCCACAGCTTCCATGAGATCGAGGATGGGCTTTGCTGCCGGGTCATCCACCGACCCGACTGCCAGCGCCTTGGACGCCGCGCCGCGGATGATCGGGGTCTTGTCGCCGGGGAACTCGTACTTGGAGAGGAGGTCGCGGATCTCGATCTCGACGAGGTCTACCAGATCAGGATCTTCCACCAGGTCGACCTTGTTCAGGAACACGACGATCGCGGGCACGTTCACTTGGCGAGCGAGCACCACATGTTCCCGGGTCTGGGGCATCGGTCCGTCGGCTGCCGAGACGACGAGGATCGCTCCGTCCATCTGCGCGGCGCCGGTGATCATGTTCTTGATGTAGTCTTGGTGGCCCGGGCAGTCGATGTGCGCGTAATGGCGGGTATCCGTCTCGTACTCAACGTGGGCGACGTTCACGGTGAGAATCTTCGTCGCATCGCGGCGGAACAGCTTCGCGTCGGCCTTGGCGACCTCGTCGTAGGACCGGTGTTTGGCCAGCCCCTTGAGGCCCAGGACCTTCGTGATCGCCGCGGTGAGCGTCGTCTTACCGTGGTCGATGTGCCCGATCGTGCCGATGTTGACGTGTGGCTTCGTCCGTACGAATTGTTCCTTTGCCATCCTAACACCCTCCTCGTTTTCCTCCCCAGCTTGGATCCGGGTGGTCGGGCCGCTCGCCGCCCGCTTCCAGTCCGAGAGCCCGCGGTCGGAATCGAACCGACGGCCTCTTCCTTACCAAGGAAGTGCTCTACCGACTGAGCTACACGGGCGAGGAGGCACAGTCTACCCTACCGCGCCCGTGGCGCGCAAGTCATGGTGGAGGGGGAGGGATTCGAACCCCCGAAGGCCTCAGGCCGCCGGGTTTACAGCCCGGTGCGTTTGACCGCTTTGCTACCCCTCCGGGACAATCAGTTCCCCGGTTGGCTGGTTCCAGGCTCCAGGTTCGCGGTTCGCCGCTTCAGCCGGGAACCGCCGTACCGACAACCGGTGAGCCACCCTCGTGAGCCAGTGGCCCGAATCGAACGGGCGGCCTTCCGCTTACAAGGCGGATGCTCTGCCTATTGAGCTACACTGGCTGCAACAGCGGAGAATCCGTAGTCCCGTATGAACCGGTCACGAATATACCGGGAGGCGCAGAACAGGGCAAGGCCGCGATGTCTTCGCTGCGCAGCTGTAGCGGGGGCGACGGCCAGAAGGCCTCCGCGGTTCAGCTTCAGGTTCTTGGTGACCGCGCGCGGAACAGATGCCGATCGAGGGCCGTTAGCGCAGGGGAAACGCCCACACCTGGCGCTCGCGTGGGCCATCGAACTCACAGAAATAGATCCCCTGCCACATTCCAAGGGCTAGCTTCCCGGCGGCGACGGGGAGAAGGAGCGATGGGCCGAGGAGGGCGGCCTTGAGATGGGCGGCGGAGTTCCCCTCGGCGTGCCGGAACGGCACGTCCGGAACGATCTTCGTCAGGGCGGCTCCCACGTCAGCTCGCACCGCAGGATCGGCGACCTCGTTCACCGTGAGGGCAGCGGTGGTGTGGGGGCAGAACAGGAGAACTGCTCCATCGGCGAGGCCCAAAGAGGACAGAGCGTCGGCAACGGGGCCCGTGATGTCGAGGATCTCTTCACGGCCCCGGGTGCGAACAACGATCTCTACCCGTCCGGGCCGGGAGGTCACCGCAAGGTCCCCTGTAACTCCGTAAGGAGTCCTTTGGGATCTTGAACCCCTTGCACGTGGATGATCAACTCCCCTCCGTGCCCGCGGAGCACGGCGACCAAGGGAAGCCCTTTGTCTCCGAGCACCTTCAGGGTTTGGTAGGCATCGGCCAGAGACGAGGGCTGGACGCGGATGCGCGTTCCTTCCTCGCCCAGCCCTGCCATATGGGCAAGTCCCCGCAACAACCCCACGCTCGTCAGGACCCCCACCAGGCGCTTCTCTCCGTCCACCACCGGCAGGAGAAGGTAGCGTTCGGAGAGAAGGACCACCGCCCGTTCGAGGGGATCGTCGGGGCTCATCGTGACCGTAGGGGCGGAAGCGAGCTTCCGTGCAGGGAGGTTCCCATCGGGGATCGAGGAGAGCGCTTTGCGGGTGAGAAAGCCAACCAGGCGACCCTCCCCATCCACCACGAACAGGACCGCTACTCCGACTTCCACCGCGAGCTTCTGGGCCTCCGCCACCGGCGCGTCCGCCTGCGCCACGGGCGGGTCCCGCGTCATGAAGTCGCTAACCCTCATTGGCGGCCGCCCGCAGCTGGGCGAGCAAGCGTTCCTGCAGCTGCGCCGGGACGAAGTCGTAGCGGGCGGGGGACATCTGGAACGTAGCCCGGCCCTGGGTGAGCGCTTTCAGGTCGAGGGCGTAGGACACGGTCTCCGCCATTGGGACCTCCACGCGGATCGTTGTCCGTCCCCCCTCGGCTTCCATGCCCAGGATCCGACCCCGGCGGGAGGTTACGTCGGAGATGATGTCCCCGGTGAACGTGTCGGGGGCGGTCACCGCGAGGGCCATGATCGGCTCGAGGAGCGTTGGCTCTGCCAGCTCGGCTGCCATCTTGAACGCTGTGCGTGCCGCGATCTTGAACGAGAGCTCCGACGAGTCCACATCGTGGTAGGTTCCGTAGTACACCGCTGCCTTCACGTCCACCACTGGGAACCCGGCGAGAACGCCCTCTTCGAGCGCCTCACGCACTCCCTTCTCCACTCCCGGGATGAACTGCTGGGGGATTACCCCGCCCTTGATCTCGTCGGCGAACTCAAACCCGGCTCCACGCGGTTGGGGATCGATGCGGAGGTGGACTTCCCCGAACTGGCCGTGTCCACCGGTCTGCTTCTTGTGGCGGTACATCGCGCTTGCCGTCTTGCGAATGGTCTCCCGGTACGGGACTTTGGGGACGTTGTACTGGACCTCAACCCCGTACTTGTTGCGCAGCCGCTCAGCCAAGACGTCGAGCTGCACATCGCCCATCCCTGAGACGAGCCCTTCCTTTGTCACCGGGTCGCGCTGGAAGGTAAGGGTCGCCTTCGTCGTGACGAGGTCCCGCAGGGCCGTGCTCACTTTCTCTTCCTCGGCCTGGGATTTCGCGGACATTGCCCGGATGAACACCGGCCTCGGGAACGGAATAGGCGGCTCGGGCGCTGCCGCTGCGTCGGCGGCCAACGTGGTCCCCAGCTCGACTCCCTCCAGTTTCGCGAGTGCGGCGATGCTCCCAGCCACAGCGTGGCCGGCCTTCTCCAGCTTCGCCCCGGAGAAGGCGTACACGTCGCGGACCTGGATCTTATCTTTCGTTCCGAGGTTGAACAGGGTGGCGCCATCGCGCACCTCACCGCTCAGGACCTTCGCATAGGCGAGTCGTCCCAGATAGGGGTCGAGGGCGAGCGAGAACACGCGGAGCTTGGTCTCGGTCTCGTCTGTGCCCGGAGGTGCCAGGAGCAGAACTGCATCGAGAAGCTCACGCACCCCGTGGCCTTCGGTGACCGATCCCCACAGGACGGGCACGAGGCGGCCGCTTCCCATCCCCGTGCGCACCGCGGCCAGGATCTCGTCCTGCGACGGTTTCTCGTCGGCCAGCACCTTTTCCAGCAGGGCGTCGTTGAACGTCGCCGCCTCTTCCACCAGCCCGGCGCGCAGTTCCTCGACGCGGTCCTTCACGTCATCGGGCAGGGTGACCTTCGCCGAGGTCGGCGTTCCCGTGAGCACGTCCACAAGCCCCACGAACGCGCTTCCATTGCGAATGGGGAACTGGAGCGGGACGAACATGCCGTCGAGCGATCCGCGGACCGCCTCTAACGCGGCATCCGGGTCGGCAAGAGGCTTGTCGAGCATGTTCACGAACACGATCGCCGGTCGTCCGGCCGCACGTCGAATCTCCCACGCTTGCTCCGTGACCACTTCCACCGGCTTCTCCGCGTTCACGACGAGCACGACGAGGTCCGCCGCCTCCACGCCCTTGTGGATCTCCTCCACGAACTCCCCCAGGCCAGGGGTGACCAGGAGATCGAGCCGCTTTTCCTGCCACGTGCAGGCCGCGGTCGAGAGGTCAATGGACTGCTTGCGACTCTTCTCCTCAGGCGTGCGGTCCAGGGCGATGTCCCCGGTGGTCCCCGCGGCACGGAGCATGGCCTCCGCGAGCGCGGTCTTTCCTGAGCCAGAGTGGCCGACGAAGCATACGCTGTGGGCTTGTCTCATCCCGATCACCTCAGAAGTTGCTTGGCGACGCGGCGGCAGTATATCCTACCGGGTAGACAAGCGACAAAGGGGGGCCGATGAGGTTCCGACGCAATCGGACAAGCAAGGTACACGATCTGGTCGTAGCGCACCTTGCCCAGGTCGAGGAGGCGGTGGCGACCATGGCCAAAGGCCTCGCGGCCGTCCTCGACGGTCGGGCATGGGAGGAGATCGAGGAGCTGGCCGTGCTCACGCACCGGGCGGAGGCGCGCGCCGACGACCTGCGACGGGCGGCGGAGCGGGAGCTGGTGCGGGGGGCGTTCCTCGCGGGCACGCGGCGGATCCTCCTCGACATCGTCGAGGGAGTCGACCGCTTGGCCAACGCTGCCGAGGCGGCGATGTACTTCCTCACGCTGCAGCGGATCTCGCTGCCCGAGCTTCTTCACCCGCTGATTCGGGATGCGGTGGACACGATTGTGAGCCAGATGGTGGACGTCAAGGCGGCTGTGGCGGGCCTTCTGGAGGGCGATCCCGTGGCGATCAAACAGGCCGAGGAGGTGGACCGCAAAGAGAGCCGGGTGGACGAACTTCAGCGGCGGGCGATCGCCCGTCTGTTCGCCACCGACCTTCCCCTTGCGGAGAAGATCCTCGCTCGGGAGTTCTTGGAGAAGCTCGTCGAGTTCTCCGACCGGGCAGAGGACGTGTCCGACCTCGTCGTGATGGCGGTCGCGGTCCGTCGCCCGTAGCCGCGAGGTGAACGCTGTGCGCGGTGTTCTCACGCATCGGCGGTGCCGCTCTAGGTGCACCCGATGAGCGGAGAACCGCTGGCTGGGATGGAAGCAGGAGGTGCTGGATGGGGCGGATGCTGAGCTTTTTCGCGGGCAGGAGCCCGTTGGTTTCGTTCAAGACCCACGCCACAGCCGTCGAGGAAGCGGCCGAGGAGCTGGGGCGGCAGACGCGGGCCTGGCTGCGGGGCGAGCCGGTGAACGCCGATCTGGTGAGTCAGCGCGAGCACGAAGCGGACGTCATCAAGCGGAGCATCCGCAGCGAGCTCACACAGACGCGGCGACTCCCGATGCCCCGTTCGGCGCTGTACCAGCTCCTGTGGCACCAGGACCAGATCGCAGATCTGTGCCAAGACGCCGCGCTCATGATGTCGCTCCGCCGACCGACGTTGGGGATCGCCCTTGAGGATGCCTACCGCGCGCTGGCCGAGGCGGTGAGCCGGATCGTGCACGCCTACGGGGTGACGATCGAGGACTTCGATGAGGCGATCACCGCGCGAAACCTGCGCGGCGTGGCGAGCAAGATCGCCGAGGGCGTGGATCGCATCAACCAGCTCGAGCACGAGTCCGATCTGGTGGAGCGGGAGATCGTGGCCACGATCTACGCGAGCGAGGATCTGCCCATGTTTGACCGCTACCACCTCATCCAGCTCGTGCTCATGCTGGGAGGAATCGCCGACCAGGTGGAGAACGCCGCCGGGGACCTGCGGGCGATGGTCTCCGGAGCGTAGGCCGCGAGATCCCGCCGTGCTCGCGTTCGACCTGGAGACCCAGCGGACCCTCGATGAAGTGGGCGGGAGAGACGGCATCCACGAGCTGCGCCTTGCGGTGGGGGTGACCTACGACCCGGACGCGGGACGGTTCGAAACCTATCAGGAGGCGGATGCGGCCCGGCTCGTGGCCGCGCTGCGCGCGGCCGACCGGGTGGTGGGATACAACGTCTTGGGATTCGACTACGAGGTCCTCCGGCCCTACACCGCGCACCCGCTGAGCGACGTGCCCACGGTGGACCTGATGGTGCACCTTCTGAACGTGCTGGGATGGAGACCGAGGCTGGATGACGTGGCTGCAGCCACGCTGGGCGCGTCCAAGGCCGGCGGAGGGCTCGACGCGGTCCGCTGGTTCCGCCAGGGCGACCTGGAGAGGGTGATCGCGTACTGCAAGAAGGACGTGGAGATCGCGTGGCGGCTGTACGGGTTCGGCCGTCAGAACGGCTACGTGAAGGTGGCCCAGCGCAGAGGCCCCCCGCTGAAGGTGCGGGTGGCCTGGTAGGCCGAGCTGCAGCCGAGACCGGGGCGTTCGGTTGTTGCGCCGGAAGTTGCCCCCGTCGCGGCGTCGTAGCGTCGGGGTTTATCCCCGACGGCAGCGCGGTTGCGTAGCGTCGGGGTTTATCCCCGACGGGAAGAGCGGTTCGCCGGCTGATGGTTTGTCGGTCCGACGGTTCCACGAAGGCCGTCGGACACAGGGTCCGACGCTACCTCACGTCCGTCGCAGACCTGCCTGCAGCAGGCAAGCTGCGACGCTACAGAACCCTGCTGTTGTAGCGTTGGGGTTTGTCCCCGACGGCAGCACGGTTGCGTAGCGTCGGGCTTCATGCCCGACGACCGTGCCGCTTGTCCTGGCGATGGGAAACCGGGTATAAGGCAGGGGATGGCCGAGAAGGCGTTGTTCCGCGACTACCTCGCCCGGCTCACCGCGATCGCCGCCCAGGGCGACGCCCGCGAGGAGAGCTTCTACGCCTCCCTGGCCGACCTCGTCGCGGCGTGGGCCGGGGCGACGAAGGTCGAGGGCGCCCACGTCACCACGCTCCCCAAGGCCACCGAGGCCGGGAACCCCGACTTCCGGGTGTGGGACGGTCAGCAGCACATCATCGGCTACATCGAGGCCAAGGCCCCCACTATGGAGAACCTGGAGCCGATCGCGGAGAGCGAGCAGCTCCGCCGCTACCGAAGCACGTTCCCCAACTTGATCCTCACCAACTTCTTCGAGTTCCGCCTCTACCGCCACGGGGCGCTCGTGGCCACGGCCCGCCTCGCCCGGCCGTTCGTCGCCACCAAGCTCGGCGCCAAGCCGCCCCTCGAACAACCCGACGAGCTGCAGACGCTCCTTCAGCAGTTCTTTGCGTTCTCCCTCCCCCGCGCGTACACCGCGGAGGAGCTGGCCGTGGCCCTCGCCGTGCGCACGCGGTTCCTGCGCGACCAGGTGGTGGCCCAGGAGCTCGCCGAGGAGGAGAAAGCATCCCGCGGGCACCTCCTCGGGTTCTACGAAGCGTTCCGCACCCACCTCATCGCCGGGCTGACCCTGGACGGCTTCGCCGACCTCTACGCCCAAACCCTCACCTACGGCCTGTTCGCGGCCCGCGTGCGGGCGGGGACGGAGTTCAACCGGCGGACCGCGTTCGCCTCCATCCCCCACACGATCGGCATCCTGAGGGATCTCTTCCAGTTCGTGTCCCTCGGCGATCTTCCGCCGCAGCTGGAGTGGGTTGTCGATGATCTGGCCGAGGTGCTGGCCGTGGCCGACGTGAAGGGGATCCTTCACCAGTTCTTCCACGAGGGCAAGGGCGCCGACCCGATCGTCCACTTCTACGAGACGTTCCTCTCCCAGTACGACCCCGCCGAGCGCGAGCGCCGCGGCGTGTACTACACCCCCGAGCCGGTGGTCTCCTACATCGTCCGCTCCCTCCACCGGATCCTCCAGCAGGAATTCGCGAAACCGGACGGCCTCGCCTCCCCCGGCGTGACCCTTCTCGACCCGGCGGCAGGCACGATGACGTTCGTCGCCAAGGCCGCCCAGGTGGCGGTGGACGAGTTCGTGGCCAAGTACGGGGAGGGCAGCCGCGCCCGCTTCATCAAGGACCACATCCTGAAGAACTTCTACGTGTTCGAGCTGATGATGGCCCCCTACGCCGTGGGGCACCTCAAGATGGGGTTCTTCCTCGAAGAGCTGGGGTACACCCTCGGCCCCGACGAGCGGTTCAAGCTCTACCTCACGAACACTCTGGAGATGGAGGAGCTCGCCGAGAGCCAGCTTCCGGGGTTCGCATCGCTGGCCGACGAGTCCCACCAGGCCGGCGAGGTGAAGCGCGACGTGCCGATCCTCGTGATCCTCGGGAATCCCCCGTACTCCGTGAGTTCCTCCAATCGCTCTGAGTTCATCGAACGCGAGATGGAGGTGTACAAAGAAGCCGTTCGGGACGAGCGGAATCTCATGCCGCTTTCCGACGACTACGTGAAGTTCCTGCGGTTTGCGGAGTGGAAGATCGCCCAGGCTGGGCAGGGCGTGGTGGGCATGATCACCAACCACGGCTATCTCGATAACCCCACCTTCCGCGGGATGCGCCAGCATCTTATGGATACGTTCGACGAGATCTACGTGCTGGATCTCCACGGGAACTCTCTCAAGAAGGAACGCTGTCCCGATGGTTCTCCGGACCAGAACGTGTTCGACATCCGCCAGGGCGTGGCCATCGTCTTCTTCGTAAGATACTCTGATGAACAGAGAAGTTGAGAACTGGCTGAGTTCAGCCGGGTCCGACCTCCGTGCGGCTGAGGATATGCTGAAGGCCGGCCACTGTCTCCACACCGTGTTCCTGTGCCACCTTGCGGTGGAGAAGGGCTTGAAGGCGAGGGTTCGTGAGATCACAGGTAGGACTCCTCCCAAAACGCACGATCTGATCAACCTCGTGCGCCTGAGTGGTCTTTGCTTGCCTGACCAACTGCTCGACTTCATCGGCCGGCTGAGCGGTGCCAGTGTGGCGACGCGGTACCCGGAGGACCTGATGGAGACCTCCAAGCTCTACTCCAGTGATGTAGCCGAGGGGTACCTTCGGCGAACGGAAGAGGTGATTCAATGGATAGCGCGACAACTGAAATCCTGAATCGCTACAGACAGATGCTGAGACAGCTCGGCGTCGTTCCCGAACGAGTCATCCTGTTTGGTTCTCGCGCGCGACGCGCAGGCGGCGATCACAGCGACTTCGATGTGGTCGTGATCTCCAAGGATTTCGCGAGAATGAACTTGCGTGAGCGGCTTGAGCTTCTGGGGATGGCCGCCGCCCGGATCATGGAGCCCGTTCAAGCTCTAGGCTACACGCCGGAGGAGTATGCGGTGCTCGGGGAGGGGACGTTCGTCGGCGACGAGGTCAAGCCGGTGGGGATCGAAGTATGAACAACAAGGGCAAGAGGGCCAAGGTGTACCATGCCGACCTATACGGGCTCCGCGGGCACAAATACGCCTGGCTCCAACAGCATGAGTGGAAGACTACCGAGTGGCACGAGGTTGATCCTGCGCCGGAGTTGCGCCTGTTCGTGCCTCGTGAT
This sequence comes from Acetothermia bacterium UBA7521, assembly GCA_002479455.1. Lineage (GTDB taxonomy): Bacteria > Bipolaricaulota > Bipolaricaulia > Bipolaricaulales > Bipolaricaulaceae > Bipolaricaulis. Next base: position 2,581 of record DLNB01000043.1, on the reverse strand, counting down.
CAAGCAGTGTTCGAGGACTACAGTAGATTCCGCAAGATCACCGACATCTTCTCCGTCAACAGCACTGGGATAGTGACGCACCGCGACCGCTTTGTCTTCGATTTCGACCGGCGCTCTCTGGAACGGCGTGTGCGCGCCTTTCTTGACCCGACTATTCCAGACGCAATCGTCCAGGAGACGTTCCGCTTGAAGGATGATCGTGATTGGAAGCTGGCTGAGAAGCGCCCGCTCATCCAGGAAGACCGCGAGTGGCAGAAGAAGTTCGTCGAGTGTTTGTACCGTCCCCTTGATGTTCGCTGGCTCTTCTACCATAGACACGCGATCAACTTCGGACGGCAGAACGTGATGCGAAACATGGTTCACGGCAACATGGCCTTGGTCACGACCCGGATGACCAAGGGCGAGACATTCCAGCACGCACTTGTCACCGAACGCCCGATCGAGAAGATCCTCATGTCCCCGAAGACATCCAACAACGCCTTCATCTTCCCTCTCTATGTCTACGAAGCTGGAGTGAGTGCAGACAGCCTTTTCACTTCTTCGTTGCCCCCAGTAGAGCGAAAGCCGAATTTGAACCCTGAAATCGTCGCGGCTCTGGCTGGGGCGTACGGGCGAGATCCCTCGCCGGAGGAGATCTTCCACTACGTGTACGCGGTCTTGTACGCCCCGACCTACCGGGAGAAGTACGCCGAGTTCCTGCGGCTCGACTTCCCGCGCATCCCGTTCACCTCCGATCCCGAGTTGTTCAAGAAGATGGCCGAGCTGGGGGAGCGGTTGGTGGAGCTGCATCTCCTCCGGTCGCCCGAGCTCGATCCGCCGCTCGCCCGGTTCCAGGGCGAGGGCGACGGCAAGGTGATCGTCTCCGGCAAGAAGGGCCTCCGCTACGACGCCGAGGCGCAGCGCGTGTACATCAATCCGAGCCAGTACTTCGCGCCCGTCCCGCCCGAGGTGTAGGAGTACCCGATCGGCGGGTACCAAGTGTGCCACAAGTGGCTCAAGGACCGCAAGGACAGGGTGCTCACCCTCGACGACATCCGGACCTACTGCCGCATCACCACCGCCCTCTCCAAGACCATCGAGATCCAGAGCGAGATGGACATCCTCTATCGCCTTGTTGAGGACAGACGACTTCAGATTCTTCTGCAGTGACCGCGAGACAGAAGACCGGCCAAGATTGCCAGAGACCCATCTTCTCTGAAGCCCCACCTAGACCTGCGAGTACCCGCGAAGGTCACACCTCCATGGTGTCCAGATCTTGTGGCTCGTGTGGGCTCGGCTCGGTGGTCCCACGACCAGGCAGCTCCTCAGGAAGCGGGGTGGTATCCAGCAGCTCCTCCAGCTTCTTCACGAGTCTTCGTGGATGGTCGCGGAGTTTCCTGACATCTCTCCTGCCACGGCTGCTCATGGCGTAGCTGAACAGGAAAAGCGCTAGCGCGATGAACATGACTGTGTTAACAAGCTGGAGTGACTGAACTAGCAAGCCAAAACTGGTTGTCGGCACTACACCCGCATGGAGAGCAGTCACCGAGATTGTGAGGCTGTAATACCACGCTGTTCCGACTGAAGGCCACTCTCCGAGACCCTGCAGTAGGACCAAACCTGCTCGATGCAGCGCCAAGTAGGTGACCGCATAGCCAGTAACCAGGAGGAGGAAGAGAACGATCACCCCAGCCGCAAACGTAGGCCCCAAGGACCTGATGAGCAACTCCGTGTCCCGAAGGCGTCCTGTTGGGTCAACGACGTGCTCCCGTAACCAGTCTAGGGCTGACTGCGCTACCTGGAGACCAGCTTGTGGGGAAGTCCCCGAACCTCTCTTCGCCGTCGTGCTGATCACCCACTCGATGCCCTGCCAAAGTCTGGTGAAGACCGTGATCAAAGGGGTGAAAGGCTTGCTTGCCCAGACGAGACCGCACAGAAAGAGCACATTTGTGGCCAACAGGTTCAGTGAGCCCAGTACCAACAGCACCGCACGATTATTAGATAGGCCTGAAATCACGGCCAAGAACACAACAAGAACAACACACAGGGAGAGGAGGGTACCCCAGACGGATGTGGCCAACCTCCACGTGCGCCCTGAAATGGCCACTACGGCTCTCGTTAGCCTAACAGCCCAGTAAATACCAACAACAGGAAGCCAGAAGAAGTAGTAGAAAGGGGCTCCAAGAATTGCCAGCAGTCCTAGCCACCACTTCCGGCGCAAGGTGTGACGCACCACCGGCAGCAATCCCAACAGCCCAATGTAATGGAGAGCAGGGAGTTCAAGTGGCTGCCTGTGTAGCGCGATCAGCCAATACCAGACGGCAAGACCACCAAGCCGCCACACAAGCCACTTATTGAGCTGGCCCAGAACCTGCTGCCTCCGGGTGGGTGGCGGCTTAACGGAGTTAGAGGCGCCGTTCTCATCCATTCGCGAGATCTCCCAAACATGTTCATTGTAGACGACTTGGTCATCTAGGCAACCTTGCAGTCTTGGGGGTCATCTTGAGGGTCAGATGCTGTGTCGACGGGGTCAGACCTTCATTCTTAGGGTGCGACTCAGTGGCAGAATCTTCGGGGTTAGATGCTGTATTGGTTGTCAAGG
>DLNB01000061.1 GCA_002479455.1 Acetothermia bacterium UBA7521 | reverse complement strand
CAAGAGTTCAAAGTCGGGTCAGAACGGTCAGGTGCAGGCCAGGACTTGAACCTCCAGTTCCTCTGACCGTGCGGGTCCGGGTCGGTCGCACGAAGTCCGGCTGACATCGCCGTGCGACACCAGCCAGCGGGCCATTGGCCGCTGGCACATCGGAGCGGACCGACAACACACCACGGCCTTCCCTGTGACCGAACCGTCTGGCCACGCGGCGCACACAACCTCATCCCCCCATACCCCGGCATTGCCTGCACAGGTCATGACGGAAGGCCACCCGGAAGGTTCTACCTTCGCTGGCTTCATCTCCAACAGGGGGAGGACCCGTGGCCCGATCCTCGGCTCTTGGGGGCTTGGCTCGTCCCAGTCTGTGAGAACGGCATGGTTTCTCGCAGTCCTCAGGCCCGGCACGGTGTCGTGTGAGGAGACGCTATGCTGTTACCGCGGCTTCCGGAGAGCGTGAGAGAGCGCATGGCGGGCTCGATCTTGGGACAGGACCATCTCCAACAGCAGCTCAAGCGTCCGCACACCGGAGATGGTCCGCCTCCGGGCTGCTTCGGGCGTTTCCTTTCGGTACCCCTTACCCTGGCCATGCTTCTTCTCGCTGCCCTGAGGTGCGGCGCTTGTTTCAACCTGAAGATCTTCCAGAAATGAGCACAACGCCTCTGTCTGTTCTCCGCTAAGCTCAGTCACGGCATCTCCCCATGGTTGGCGGGTCCCGCTCGCCCGAACAGAAGCGGCAGCGAGCGCCCCTAAGCCAGTCGGTAAGGGATGCTAACAGGGATCCGTGATGCTGCCCTCTCGGCGCCAGATCAACCCAACAAGGCGTCGAGGCGGGCCTTGTCGAACCCGATCACGAACTCGCCGTCCACCTCGATCACCGGAACACCCTGCTGCCCGGTCTTCCGGCTCCATACACCTGACACCTGCCACGAAGCGCCGGTGCCCTCGCGTCCTTGACAATCGCTGAGCGAAGCCTATCATACTTTCATACTACAATCCTTCCAAAGGGAAGGAGGCGATCATGCCGCTGGTGAAGATCACGCGCAGCCGACAGGTGAGCATCCCGAAGGATCTCTGTGAGGAGATGGGGCTTCGGGAGGGCGACTACGTGGAGATCGCCCGCTGCGGCGACCAGCTCGTCCTGCGGCCGATGGCCGTGGTGGATCGGGCCAAGGCGGAGCTGGCGCAGCTGCTTGAGCCCGTATGGGAACGGAACAAGGGCGCAGATCCGGCCGCTGTGGAAGCTGACGTGGAGAAGGCCGTGGGCGAGGTCCGCACCGGTCGCCGGTAGCCCCCGTGGGCTCGGTTCATGATTCGCTTTGTCCCCGACACGAACGTGGTGGTGAGCGCAACCATCGCTCGGGAGGGTGCGCCGGGACGGGTGCTTCGGGCATGGCTGGACGGCAAGGTCGAGCTTGCCACGTCCCGCGCCCTGCTGCGTGAACTGGAGAGGGTTCTACAGCGTCCTCGAATCCGCGAGTATCAGAAGCTGGTGCCTGATGAGGTATCCCGGCTTGTTGAGTTGATCGCGGCAGCAGCCGTGATCACACCGGGACGACGCCTCGTTCGCGTCGTCCATGACGATCCCAGCGACGACTTCGTTCTGAGCGCGGCACTCGAGACGGACGCCGACTACGTCGTAACCGGGGACCGTCACCTGTTGGCGCTGGGTAGCTACCGCGGCATCAGGATCGTGCAGCCGGCTGAGTTCCTGATGCTCCTTGAGGCGGAGTAGGAGTCATCCATGACTGCGCCCCGAGAACGCCACCCGCTGCCCAAGCTACGGGCTCATACACGAACAGCCTGAACACTGTTCCAGGCCAAGCTCACCCCAACAGGGCGTCGAGGCGGGCCTTGTCGAACCCGATCACGAACTCGCCGTCCACCTCGATCACCGGGACGCCCTGCTGCCCCGTCTTGCGCACCATCTCCATCGCTGCCTGGTGGTCCGCCGCCACGTCCACCTCGGTGTAGGCGATCCCCTTGCCGTCCAGGTATTTCTTGGCCACGCCGCACCACGGGCAGGTGGGGGTGCTGTACACGATCACTTCGCGCTCGACGTGCTGGTCCATCTCGTTCCCTCCTCGGTCAGTTTCTTCCGGATCCCCGGCGACAGGAGCTCCTTCAGCGCCGGGGTCAAGCTCAAACAGTGCAGCCGGCCGTTCCGACTCCGCTCCACGAGCCCCGCTTCCTCCAGAAGCCGCAGGTGGTACGAGAAGGCGGAGGTGGACATTCCCAACGCGTGGGCGATCTGCCCGCAGTGGGAGCCCTTCTGGGCGAGCAGGTAGCTCAGGATGTGAATCCGCTCCACGCTCCCCAGGGCGGCGAACGCCTTCGCCAGCTCCGCGATCTCTCGGTCCACGGGCGGAGTATAGCCGGGTGCGGCGAATGTTCAACTGTCGTTGAACCGTTGAGATGAAGCATGCCCTGAGGTACCCTCTCGGCATGGAAGCCAAGGTGAAGTGGGAGAAGGGAATGCGGTTCGTGGGGGCAGGGCCCTCGGGGCACACCGTGGCGATGGACGCCGGGCAGGAGGTGGGCGGGGCGAACAGCGCCCCGCGGCCCACCGAGCTCCTCCTGTGCGCCCTCGGCGGGTGCACGGGGATGGACATCGTCTCGATCCTGGAGAAGATGCGCACCCCGGCGCGCAGCCTGGAGATCGTCATCTCGGCGGAGCGGGCCCCGGAGCACCCGAAGGCGTTCCGCACGGCGAAGCTCCTGTTCCAGGCGGAGGGCGTGCCGGAGGAGAACCTGCGCAAGGCGGCCCAGTTGTCGCATGAACGGTACTGCTCCGTAGGGAGTTCCCTTTCGACCGAGATCACGATCGAGGTCGAGGCCCGGCCGTAGTCCCTGCGCGCGACTGGCCGGCGGGCATGAAGCCCGCCGCTACAGAACCAGGAACCGGGGTTCGTAGCGTCGCACCTTGTGTGCGACGGCCTCTCCCGCGCCGGGGAGAGGGAGAACCCAGGCACAGCCAGCGGGCATGAAGCCCGCCGCTACGAAGGCGTACTACCGTCGGGGACAAGCCCCCGCCGCTACCGAATCAGGAACCGGGGGTCGTAGCGTCGCACTCTGCGCAACGGCCTTGCATGTTCTGGTTTGGCTTACCTCTGCGTCCTCTGCGACCTCGGCGGTGAGGATGTGGACTTCAGCCGAGGGTGACCCGGAGGTCCACGGCCACAACACGGTCCGGGTAGCAGAGGAACGGGTTCACGTCGAGCTCCTGGATCTCCGGGACATCGGCAGCGAGGTGGCTCATCCTCTCTACAGCCTCGACCAGGCTCGGCAGGTGGATCGACGGCCGTCCCCGCGCCCCGTCGAGGAGCGGGAACCCCTTGATGCTCCGCACGAGGTCCTCCGCCTCCTGCAGAGCGAGCGGAGCGAGGCCGAACGCCACGTCCCCCAGCACCTCCACGAACACGCCACCCAGCCCGAACATCACGAGCGGCCCGAACGTCGGGTCGCGGACGATCCCCACGATGGCCTCCTCGCCCGGCGGGAGGAGTTCCTGCACGTACACGCCTGCCCCGTCTCCCGGTCCGTCGGGAAGGAGCCGGGCCAGCTCCCGGTACGTCGCCCGGACCTTGCTCTGGGGGACGCCGATCCTCACTCCGCCCACGTCGGACTTGTGGACGACCTCGGGCGCGACGACCTTGAGGACCACCTTCCCCCGGATCTCCCGGGCCAGGGAGACGGCCTCGGCCGGGCTTCGAGCGAGGCCGCCGCGGGCGACGGGAATCCCGTAGGCGGCGAGAAGGTCGAGCGACTCCAGCCCCAGCGGTAGGCGCCCTGCGCTCAAGACCTCCCGGGCGCGGGGTCGTTCGCCATCCAGCCTGCGAAGCTCTCGCGGGCTTCGGTCGCGGATCTCCCGGTACCGGGCGAGGGTGGCGAGCGCCCGCACCGCCCGACCAGGCTCGAAGTAGGCGGGGATCCCGGCGTCGTTGAGCGTCCGCTCCGCCTCCTCTCCGAGGTCGCCGGCCATGAAGCTCGCCACGACCGGCTTCCCGTGACGGCGATGGGAAGCGGCGACGGACCCCGCGAGCTGGGCGAAGGTGAGCACGGGGTGCGGCGCGGTGAGCACGAGCCCCATGTCCACGTTCGGGTCGGCGAGGACCCACTCCACCGCGTCGCGGAACCCATCGGCCGGCGCATCGGCGAGGATGTCCACCGGGTTCGCCGCGCTGGCCGCAGACGAGAACCTCTTGGAGAGCGATTCCACCGTGTTTGGGGACAGGGCGGGCACTTCGAGGCCGTCGTCGGCGGCGGCGTCCGCGGCGAGGATCGCCGGCCCGCCGGCGTTGCTCACGATCCCCAGGCGTTTCCCGCGCGGCAGAGGCTGCTGGGCAAGGGCGACCGCTTCCTCGAACAGCTCCTCCACCGTGTAGACGCGGATGACGCCACAGCGGCGGAACGCGGCATCGTAGGCGCGGTCGGATCCGGCCAACGCCCCGGTGTGGGACGAGGCAGCCCGTGCCCCGGCCTCGGTGTGCCCGGCCTTCAACACCAGCACCGGCTTCTCTCGCGTCACCTCGCCCGCGACGCGCAGGAACTCCGTCCCGTTCTCGATCCCCTCCAGATAGGCGGCGATGACCTTCGTCTGCGGATCGCGGGCGAGAACGGTGAGGAAGTCGGTCTCCGTGAGCACGGCCTTGTTGCCGAGCGACACGAACGCCGAGAACCCGAGCTTCCTGTGCCAGGCCCAGTTGAGCACCCCGCTTCCCAACGCCCCGGATTGAGAGATGAACGCGATCCTCCCCGGCAACGCCCCCCGCGGGGCGAAGGTCGCGTTGAGCCCGACGCGCGGGGAGATGAGGCCGAACGCGTTCGGTCCGAGCACGTTCATCCCGTGTTCAGAGGCGATCCGTACCAACTCCCGCTCGCGCTCGACTCCCTGCCCGCCCGCCTCCTTGAACCCGGCGGTGATCACCACCGCGTTGCGGATCCCCTTCCGGCCGCAGGCGTCGAGGGCACGGAGGGCATCGTCCGGGGCGACCATGATCACGGCCAGGCTCACTGGCTCGGGTAGATCGGCCACCGTCGGGACGCACGATCGGCCCAGGATCTCGGTGTAGCCTGGGTTCACCGCGTACACAGGGCCGGAGAACGTGGCCACGTTGGCGAACAGCACGCCACCGATCTTGTGCGCCGCGGCCGACGCGCCCACCACCGCGACCGAGGTCGGGGAGAGGAACTCCGCGAGGTCTCGTCTCATGGCCAAGGCATGGTAGCGGCCTCCGCGGGATCTTCACAACCCCTGCACCACCCCTCGACGCCGGGGGTGGACAGTGCCTTGTGGTTGAAGACAAGCCGAGAGCCCAACCACCTGAACCGCCCCTGATGCATGAGAGGGGTCGAGGCACACCTCGCCCCCTCTCCCTCCTTTGGGTAGGCTAACTATGGACATGAAAACGATCCTCGTGGTGGAAGACGAACGGGAAATCGCGCGGATGGTGCAGACGTACCTGATGCGCGAGGGGTACCGGGTCGAGGTCGCGTTCACCGGGGAAGACGGGTGGGCGATGTTCAAGTCCCTTCAGCCCGATCTGGTGGTGCTCGACCTCATGCTCCCCGGCATGCACGGGCTGGAGGTGGCGCGGCGGATTCGCCAGGGCGCGGCCACTCCCATCATCATGCTCACCGCACGCACCGAAGAGACGGACCGCGTCGCCGGCCTGGAGATGGGGGCCGACGACTACGTGACGAAGCCGTTCAGCCTGCGGGAGCTCGCGGCCCGGGTGCGGGCGGTTCTGCGCCGCACCGAGGGTGGAACGGCCCCGGATGTGGTCCGGGTGGGAGATCTGACGGTGGACATGGCGTCGCGGGAAGCCCGCCTGCGGGGAACAACCCTCGACCTCACGCCCACGGAGTTCGACCTTCTCGCGTTCTTCGCCCGCCACCCCGGCCGGGTGTTCACCCGCCGCGAGCTTCTGGAGGCCCTTCAAGAGCGAACCTACGCGACCCTGCCCCGCACCGTGGACTCCCACGTGAAGAACCTCCGCCACAAGATCGAGTCCGATCCCGAAGATCCCACGCACATCCTCACCGTGCACGGCGTGGGGTACAAGTTCCGTCCCGGGCCTGAGGGGGCGTAGACGTTGTCCTTCCGGTGGAAGCTCTTCGGGGCGTTCGCGATCACCGCGCTTCTCGCCGCCGGAGGAGCCTATTTCCTCACCACCCGTGAGGTGAGCCATCGGTTCGCCTCGTTCCGCGAGGAGAACCGCCAGCTTGCCGCCCAGGAGTTCGCCGCAGCCCTGGCCCAGATCTGGGAATCCACGCAGAGCTGGGAGCACCTGAAGTCGCTCTTCGCGACCACGGCGGTGATCGTCCGCGAGCGGACGGTGATCTACCAGAGGAGCGCGTTCGGCCAGTTCACGGTCGTTGATCCGTCCTACACGGTGGTCGGTTGCGCGATGGACGAGATGATCGGCGAGTGCCTCGCCGATGACCCGCAGTTCCGAACCGTCGTCGATCGGTACGGAATTCCGATCCTCTCCAACGGGGCGCGCGTGGGCACGGTGGTCCCGCTCGATATCGCTGAGTTGACCCCACTCGAGGAAGACTTCCTCGCCTCGATTCGCCAGGCGGCCCTCATCGCCGGCGGGGTAGCCCTGTTTGCAGCGGCTCTTCTGGCGGTGATTCTCGTCGTCCAGCTTTCGCGACCGCTGCGGCGTCTCATCCTCGCCACGGCCCGCATCGCGAAGGGTGATCTCGCCTACCGCGTGAACATCCGAACCCGCGACGAGATTGGCCGTCTTGGCCGCGCGTTCAACGAGATGACCGCCGCTCTGGAGACCTCGGAGAAAGCGCGCCAGAACCTCCTCACCGACGTCGCCCACGAGCTGCGCACGCCTCTGTCCGTGGTGCGCGGGAACCTGGAGGGGATGATCGACGGGGTGTTCCCCCTCACGCCGGAGGGCCTGGCCCCGGTGTACGACCAAACCCTCCAATTGGGAGAGCTGGTAGAGGACCTCCGTACGCTGACCCTCGCCGAAGCGGGTCACCTCCAGCTCGTGCGGGAGCCGACCGACATCGGAGAACTGGCGCGAACCGTGGCGGAGGCCGTGCGCTCGGTCGCCACCGAAGACGGAGTGGCGATCACGGTGAACGCAGAGCCAGGGCTCCGTGCCAACGTAGATCCCCGCCGCATCCGCCAGGTGCTGGGCAACCTGCTCGACAACGCGCTGCGCTACTCCCCGCCCGGGGGGACGATCATGGTGACGGTGTCCCGGGCTGACTCCGAGGTCGTGACCTCCGTGCGCGACGAGGGGCCCGGCGTCCCGCCGCACGACCTTCCCCACGTGTTCGAGCGGTTCTACCAGGGCGACAAGTCGCGGACCGGAGAGGGGACCGGTCTCGGGCTCGCCATCGCCCGCGAGCTGATTCAGGCCTACGGAGGGCGGATCTGGGCGGCCAACGACGGCGGGGCCGTGTTCACGTTCGCCCTGCCCATCCTTGAACCGGACCCGCCTGAGATCTAACATCGGCTTCGTTATGGATGACGGTTCGTGTTACCACAGTCCCACCCTCGGAAAGCTCTCGTTCAAAGAAGTGGTGGATGAAGTCCTGGCGATGATGTCCGCCGCCCCCGAAGACCCGTACGAGGTCGTCGTGGGTACAGATTCGCAGACGTACTGCGACGAGGTGGAGTACGTGTCGGCCATCGTCGTCCATCGGGTGGGGAGAGGCGGCCGTTACTTTTGGCGCCGGATCAAGGACGATCGCCCGATCAGCCTCCGTGAGCGGATCTACCGCGAGGCCTGGCTCTCGTACGAGACAGCCGAGGACGTGATCGGGGCCCTCAAGGACCGCGGGGTGAGCGGATTCCAGCTCGAGATCCACGTGGACATCGGCCGCAACGGCCGAACAAGGGACCTCGTGGAGGAAGTGGTGGGGATGATCCTCGGGGTCGGGTTCCGGGTGCGGACCAAGCCCGAAGCCTACGCCGCTTCCGCCGTCGCCGATCGGTACACCTAGGATTTCACGGGCACGCGGGACGCGGCGCGCTCCCCTGTGTCCTGCCCGGTTTGCCAACACCCGCATAGCATGAGTCCATGCCCACGGCATCGGTGCTCCTGTCGTCGCTCCCCTCTGCTCGCGGTGTGCCCGACGTAGACGTGACGGGGTTGGCGTGGGATTCCCGGCGAGTGGAAACGGGGAACCTGTTCTTCGCCCTCCCGGGGAGCCGCAGCGATGGGCACCGGTTCATCCCCGAGGCCGTGCAGCGGGGCGCGGTCGCCGTGGTGGGGGAGAAGCACCTCTCTCCGTTCGCCGTGCCCTACATTCCTGTTCCCGACGCCCGAGCCGCCCTCGCCCACGCCGCCGCCGCCTTCTACGGCCATCCCACCCAAAAAATGCACACGATTGGGGTAACGGGAACGAACGGCAAGACCACGGTCGTCCACCTCCTGGGCCAGATCCACCCGGCGTGCGAAACCGTGACCACGGTGCGCGTGGAGCAGGAGAACCTGTCCTGCGTGACCACGCCCGAGGCGCCCGATTTGCAGAGACTGGCAGCGCGCGCTCTCGCGGAGGGAAAGCGAGCGTTCGCGTTCGAGGCGTCGTCGATCGGCTTGGCTCAGCGGCGCGTGGTGGGGACCTACCTCGCAGCCGCGGTGTTCACCGGTCTGGGACGGGATCACCTCGACTTCCACGGCTCGATGGCCGCTTACCTCGGGGCGAAGCTGCGCCTGTTCCGAATGCTCCCCCAAGATGGCGTGGGAGTCGTGAATGTGGAGGACCGGTACGCAGGTCAGTTCCTCTCTGCCTGCCGTGGTCCACGGGTGCGCTACGGAGTCGATCGGGGCGATGTTCGGACGCGAGCGTTGCGTGTGGACGCCACGGGCGCGGAGTTCATCGTGGAGACGCCGGACAGCTCGGAGCACGTGCGCCTGCCGTTCCCAGGCCGCCACAACGTCGCGAACGCGCTCGCCGCCGCGGCCACGGCGTGGGCGCTGGGGGAACGCCTCCCCGAGATCGCGGCTCGCCTGGAGGAGGCGTCGCTTCCCCTGGGCCGGTTCGTCCGGTTCAGGCTCAACACCGGGGCGACAGCGATCGTGGACTACGCTCACAATCCCCATGCCCTGGCGGGAATCCTGTCCTCGCTCCGCCCCCACGCGCGACGCCTGCTCGTCGTGTTCGGCGCCAACGGGGAAGCAGACCCCGGGAAGCGCCCTCTGATGGGAGGAATCGTAGGCCAGCTGGCGGACCTCGCCGTGATCACCACCGACAATCCCAAGGGCGAAGATCCCCGAGCGATCGCCGAGGCGGTCGCCCGCGGCGTGCGGGCGATGGGGGGGCACTACCGGGTCGAGCTCGACCGGGCCCAGGCCGTGCGCTGGGCGCTGGACAGCGCCAGCGAAGGCGACGTGGTTCTCCTCGCCGGCAAGGGACACGAGCGGTACCAGTTCACTGCCCAGGGCGCCGTGCCGTGTTCGGACCTCGAGCTCGTGCTCTCCGGGGGCTCACGCGCTCCCGATCCGATCGAGTAGAGCCCGCGCACGACGCGCGACATCCTCCGGAGACCCGCGCCCGTCGAGGAGGTACACGCGCGCGTCAGAGGGTGGGGCAAGATCCCGTTGCGCCGTGAGACGCCCCTCGACCGTTCCGGCGTTCAGTCCGGCCTCCACCAGCCGACGACGACGCTCGCTGATGGGAACCTCGATCCACAGGAATGCATCGAACAAGGATCGGTCCACGTGCGGCGACGCGAGGAGGAGCGCCCCTTCGACGAGGAGCCACTTTGTGCCCTTCGCCGCGTGTTCCTCGACGGCATGGGCGACGGCGGCCATGACCTCCGGGTGAACGATCCGCTCCAGCGTGCGTCGGCCCTGAAAGCTGGACAGAGCCGCCGCGGCCAACCGCTTCCGATCCACCGTCCCGTCCGAAGCGAGAACCGCTTCCCCGAAGGCGGCGACGAGGCCGGAATAGGCGGGCCTGCCGGGCCGGTACGTCTCCCAGGCGAGTTCATCGCAGTCGAGGCGGGCCACTCCAGGCTGGCCTTCGAGACACCGCGCCACGGTGGACTTCCCCGACCCCGCTGGCCCTACGATCCCGATCACCTTCATTCAGGCGAGCCTAGCTCTCAGGATGCCGGTCCGCCAGGGGGACCGACACCCGCGAACCGTGAAAGGTGTATATATGCTCATTGGAGGTGGTTTCGATGAGGAAGGCAGCGGCGGTGTTTCTGGTGGTCGGCGTGCTCGTCGGCGGCGCCGGGTTCGCTCAGCAACCGCTCACGTACTACCTGACCGGGAACATCAAGGAGGCCACGGGGACGGTGGCCACAGACAAGGGAGACCAGCGGACGAGCTTCCTAGGATCCATCGGGTTCCGGGTCGTCCCCACCGAGAAGGGTCTCCTCTTCTACCTGTTCGACTTCAACCTTATCTCGAAGGGGGTCCCCACCGGGAGGGGCGACTCGGGGCCGATCAGCGTGCGCCTTGCCGACGCCCAGGGCAAGAGCATGACCTACGATCCGCGCTCGGGACGGGCGTCCACCGAGTTCGCGGCGATCTTCCACTACGAGCTCATCGACCGGGTCAAGGGATTCCGACAGGTCCGCGGGCAGGCGGAAGGCGATCTATTCGTGCCGTTCACTGAGACGATGACGGGGAAGATGAGCGTGCGGTTCCCAGAGGAGCTGAGGGTGGTGGACAAGGGGACCACCTACGTAGACCTGGATCTGACCCTAGCGCTCAGCACGTCGGTTCTGGGTTCGATCCAGAGGATCAGCCTTATCACCCGGGTCATCATCGACTGGACGCGGTTGTTCAGCCCGGCCCAGTACCTGCGGATCCAGCCCGTGTTCATCGGGACCGGGCCCACCGATGGGACGGCCACCGGCAAGGCGTTCCCCGAGCTCATGAAGCGGGCCACTGAGCTATGGAACCGCTGTGGCAGCGTGCGCTGCATCAAGTTCGTGGTTAACGAGCCCATCTACATCAACAACTCAGCGTACAAGGTGCTGGAGACGGCGGCCGAGGCCGACAGCTTGCGGGCCGAGGTGAGCGTGACCGATGCGGTGGAGGTGTTCGTGGTGGACCGGATGGACTTCGCCTGCTCGTGGGGCGGAGGAGCCTGTTTCTCGTCCGGGACTGCGTCGGCGAAGATCGTGAGCTGCGACCAGCAGCTTGCTGTGCCTTCTCCCTGCCCGTGCACGTGGTGCCCGGCGACGTGTCCGCCCTGCCCCCCCTGCCAGACCGGGGCGGTGAACTACTACCACCTCGCCCATGAGCTCGGGCATGCCTTGAACCTCGACCACCCTGGCCAGCCGTACGGATTGGCCGCGGTCACAGCCGGGTCGAACATGGAACCAAGCGGTTTCTGTTGCGATAACCCCAACGTGCAAAGTGCCAAGAACTGCCGCAACGCCTCGAACCCCCTCTTGTTCTGGGGGACGGCGTTGTGCGTCGGGACACCGAACATCTCAGACTAACGGCACCTCGTCGTGCGGGGAAGAGTCTGCGGGGGGCTGGCCTGGGCCAGCCCCCTCTCTTGGGCCCTCGGTGCACCACGGCTGGGTAGGTCCGGTTGATCCCGGCTAGACTGAGGCCATGAGCGAGGTCGTGCGGAGTTACTACGACCGGGAGGTGGAGCGCGAATGGGGTCGCCTCGACCGCCCCTACCGGCGGCTGGAGCTCGTCACCACGCTGCACCTCGTCTCCCGGCACTTCCCCAGTCCGGGCCACATCGCCGACATCGGCGGGGGGCCGGGCCGGTACACGGTCGAGCTTCTTCAACGAGGGTACAGGGTAACGCTGGTGGACCTTTCCCCGCGGGCGGTGGCGTTCGCCGAGGCGAAGCTCGCCGAGCTTAGCCTGCAGGCAGAAGCCGTCCTGTGCGGCGATGCCCGCGATCTGGCCGCGCTGTCCACCGCGGCGTTCGACGGGGCGCTGTTGATGGGGCCCTTGTACCACATCGTGGACGAGGCCGGACGGGCCCAGGCTCTGGCAGAGCTGCGGCGGATCCTCAAGCCCGGGGCGCGGGCGGTGGTGTCGTTCCTCAACCCGTGGGGCATCCTGCGCGCCGGGCTCGCCGAGTTCCCCGAGGAGTACACCAAGCTCGACCGCGTGCGGGGGCTGCTCGGCGATTGGGTGCAGGCCAGCGGTGGGGAAGCGTTCACCGAAGCCGTGTTCCTCACCCCTCCGCAGGCGTTGAGCGAACTGCGGAGCGCGGGGTTCGAGATCGTCACCTACGCCGGAGCTGAGGCGTTCGCCGCGGGGATGCTGGCGGAACTCAATCAGATGGTAGACGCCGATTCCGCGGCGTACGAGAACGTCCTCCGCCTCGCCGAGGAGACGTGCGAGCTCTCCCAGTACCGGGACGCGACGGAGCACCTCCACGCCGTCGTCCGCAAGTCTGGCCAATAGAGCCCTTCAGGATCGGTTGGTGGGGGAGCGGCGTGGGGTACCATCGGTGGGCGATGGCCGGTGGACCTCAGCCGATGACGCACCGAGAACGGCGCGCCCTAGCGTGCGAGATCGCCGAGCGGGCCAGGCATTGTCGCGACGACGCCCTTGCCGTTGGTCTGTACGGCTCCCTCGCCCGCGGCGACGACGGCCCGTACTCCGATATCGAGATCCTGTGCGTGCTCAAGACGCCGGACGAGGACTACACGCGCGAGTGGACCGCCGGGCCGTGGAAGGCCGAGGTGAACTTCGTGGGAGCGGAGGCCTTGTTTGCCCAGGCCGCCACGGTGGATGGGAAGTGGCCGCTGACCCACGGCGCGTACGTTTACACCCGGCCGCTTCACGACCCCGAGCAGCTGTTCCCGCGACTGCGCGACACCGTGCTCAACCAATCCGGCGATGCGTTCGCCGCAGCGATCCGGTCACTCATCGTAGAAGACCTGTACGAGCTGATCGGCAAGGTGCGCAACGCCCGCCACCTGAACGAGCCTGACGACCTGCCCGTCGTCGCGATGCACCTCGCCCTGCACGGGGCGTTTCTCATCGGCCTCGCCAACCGCACGCCCTACACCAGCGGAACCCGGATGTTCGCAGAGTCGCTGCGCCTACCGGAACGACCCGCGGGGTACGACAACCTGTGCCGGCTCGTCATGGCGGGGACACTCGGCGATCCGGCCCGAGTTGCCACGTTGTGCGAGGGGTTCTGGTCTGGAGTCGAGCGGTGGGCCGCGGCGCGGAGCATCGTCCTGGACGATCCCCGCCTTATCCCGTTTTGAGATCAACAGCACCTCGTCCTTCCTTCCCACGGACGGGTTCGAGCATTGGGTGCCCGGTCCGTTCGCGTACCTTTCTGTGCCCTTCGTCTCCATCGTGGCATGAAGACCGGTCCCTCCGATCTTCTCAGAACACCCGACCTGTGGTAGGATTGAGGCGGAGGTGATCCACGGTGAAGGAGTTTTCGTTCATCCTAGGCAACAACCCAGGGGCCCTGGCCGAGATCTCCGAGGCGTTGGGCGCGGAGCACGTGAACCTGGAGGCGGCTGCCGGCCTGACGGTTCTCGATGAGGGCGTGATCGCGATCGTCACCGATAACCCCGACAAGACCCGCAAGATCCTGCGCGCGAAAGAGATCGAGTTCTCGGAGCGGGAAGCGCTGGTAATGGCCATGCCCCACCAGCCGGGACAACTGGCCTCGATCCTCGGAAGGCTTGCCGACGAGGGGATCAACGTCCTCTCTTGCTACTGCACCGTGGAAAAGAACCAGATCGTGTTCACTGTGGACACAGTAGATCGGGCGAAAGCCATCTTCCGCATCCCCTGACGGCGCGCCCGGATGAGAGGGGCTAGCGGAGCAATCCGTGACCGTCGCTGCCGTTCGGATGTATGGGGAACTGAACGACTTCCTCCCCGCGGGGCTGCGGCAGGAGACGATTCCCTACGCCTTCCAGGGGACGCCCGCGGTCAAGGACGCGATCGAGGCGCTTGGGGTTCCCCACGTCGAGGTCGAGCTCGTGCTCCTCAACGGGGAGTCGGTGGACTTCGCGGCGCGGATGGGCGACGGCGATCGGCTCGCCGTGTACCCGAAGTTCGAGAGCCTCGACGTGCGGGGGATTCTCCGCGTGCGGAGGGAACCCCTGCGCCGGATCGCGTTCCTCCTCGACAGCCATCTCGGGAAGCTCGCCCGGTTCCTGCGGCTTCTTGGGCTCGATGCCGCCCACGCGAACGAATGTCGGGACGAGGATCTCGTCGCGTCCGCCGCCCGCGCGGAGAGGATCATCCTCACCCGCGACCGGGAGCTCCTCAAGCGCGGCGCCGTGACTCACGGGTACTGGGTCCGGTCCACCGATCCCATCGAGCAGGCACGGGAGGTCGTGCGGCGGTTCGACCTCGTGAGCCAAGTACGGCCGTTCACACGTTGTCTGGCGTGCGGTGACCACCTTGCGCCTGTGGCCAAGGAGGAAGTGCTCGACCGGATCCCGCCACGGGTAGCGGCGTGGCGGGACGAGTACCTGCGCTGTGCCGGCTGCAGGAAGCTCTACTGGGAGGGGACCCACCACCCTCGGCTCCGCGCCACGGTGGACCGGATCCTAGAGGAAACAACGATCAACGAGACAGGTTGAGACGGAGGAGGGGGAACTCCCGGTCGTCCCTCAGGATCCCGAACCCGTGGCGGAGGTAGAACTCGGCTGGACCGGACGGGTTCTCCGCGTTTCCCTTCCGAGCGAACGTCTCCACCGCAGCCACCCCTCGGGAACGCAGCTCGCACAGGATGTCCTGGAGGAGGCGGCTCCCCCACCCGCGTCCCCGATCGGCGCGGGCCGGGAAGAACAGGCACGCCAGGAACACCGCGTCGTCGCTCACCGGTCCCGCTGGGTAGGATCCCGCGCTGGGGAAGAAGCTCGGGGGCCCGTACTGGGCGTAGCCCACGGCCTGGCCGTCGGCGTAGAGAACGCGGCCGCACTCCCCGAGCTCCGCCCGCACCCGACGGATCCAGGCGAGCTTCTTCTCGAGGCTCGCCGCCCTGTCCTCCTTGGCCGGGTCAACGAGGAGTTCCGGGTGCTCCCAGTACAGGCAGTACTTGCAGCTCCACGGGTGGGCCTCCCACTCCGGAGCGTCCCTCAGGTTCTCCTCCGTCAGAGCAGCGATTTGGATGGGCATCGACCTACCCGTCGCCTGATCCACGTTCTACGCCTTCCCAGCAAGGTTCTTGAGCATCAGCCGGACCACGGGTCGCTCCGGTTTCCGGCGCGCCACCTCCGCGAACCCGGCCTTGGCGTACATGGACATCGCCCCGTTCCACAGCCACGCGTCGGAGCCATGGACCGCCTTGTCCACGGGGTACGCCTCCAGCGCCACCACGCCCCGCTCACGGGCAAACGCGACCGCGCCTTGCAGGAGCCCCGTCGCGACCCCCTGGTGTCGGTACTCCGGCGGGACGACGAAGCACACGATCGACCACACGGGCAGGTCATCCACCGCCTTGGCCACCGGGGACCGCCGCAACCGGGGGAACGCCTCCCGCGGCCCGAGCGATACCCACCCCACCGGCACTCCGTCGCGGTACCCGATCAGCCCCGGTGGCGGATCGCTTGCTGCGAGCGCCTGCAACCGGCGCCGACGGTGCTCGGCCGCAGTGAGCCCATCGGGAACGGCCACCTTGCCGCTCTCGCGGTAGTACATGCACCAGCAACTGCGGGCCATCGAGCAGCCCTTGGCCAGGAACAGCGCCTCCAGATCCGCCCACCGCTCCGACGTCAACGGACGGGTGACGAGGTCCATCGCCCAAGCATACCACCCTTGAGCCCGTCGTGACGGCCCTCTGATCGGTGGTCAGTCTTCACTCTTGGTGTCGGTGTCGCCCCCGGTCTGCCGCAGAGGCACAGGGAACCCGAGAACCCCTTCACCACCAAGGTCACGAAGGACACCAAGAACATCAACAGATCTGGGGTTTCACGCCCAGGAGCTTCTGTTCCCTTCTCTCCTATGAACCCTTCGTGTCCTTGGCGTCCTTTGTGGTAGATCCTGTCAGACTTCTCTGCGACATCGGCGTTCTCGGCGGTGGGAGAACACCACGGGCAGTCCTCGCGGCGTTGCGGCGAGGAGATCTCAGCCGAGCGGGGGGGGCAGCCATCACATGATCTGGCAGCGCTTCAGCTCGAAGTCGAGAAGCGTGTCGCCGTCGAACGTGAACCGCCCCTCGAACCGCTCGCGGCGGAGCATCATGGGGAACCAGGTGCGATCGTCGGCCCACATCCGACCGAACGGGATCTCATCCAGGGGGGCCCAGAACGGCGTCGCCTCGTCCGACTCCCGCGGCTCGCCGCGGCAGTCATCCGCCCGGAACACGTAGACGAGGAGCGCCAGGCCGTCGGTGAACTGGAACCGAAGCTCGCCGCACGGTTCGACGCCCAGCGGGGTGATCCCCAACTCCTCCTTCACCTCGCGCACCGCGCAGGCGAGCGGCGTTTCCCCGTCTTCGACGTGACCGCCGGGACCGTTGACCTTGCCCGCCCCGAGGCCGCGCTTCTTGTGGATGAGGAGCACCTGGCCGTCGCGGATGACGAACAGGAGCGTCGCCCGCCGCTGCGGTTGCCATCTCGTCCAGTCGATGTCCCGGCTCTTCATGCTTCTGTTGGTGCCTCCAAGGCTGCTCCCCGTCAACAAGGTGCCATTCTACTTCCCGTTCTTGGCAGGACGAGTTACACTCCCGGTATGAAGACGGCGATTTCCCTTCCGGATGAGTTGTTCGAGCGTGCGGATCGGCTTGCGCGGCGGGTGGGCAAGTCGCGAAGCGAGCTGTTCCAGGACGCCCTCCGGGAGTACCTTGCTCGTCGCGCCCCGGAGGATCTGACCGAGGCGGTGAACCGTGCTGTGGCGGCTGCGGGCGAGGGAGGGGAGGAGTTCGTTAGCGCCGCAAGCCGACGTCTGCTGGAGCGCGTCGAGTGGTGATCTCCCAGGGCGAGGTGTGGTGGGCAGGCCTGCCTGCGCCCACAGGGTCAGAGCCTGGCTTCCGCCGTCCGGTTGTGGTCATCCAGGGCGATGCGTTCAACCGGAGCAGGCTGGCCACCGTGGTGTGCGTTCCCCTCACGAGCAACCCCAAGTGGGCCGATGCGCCGGGAAACGTCCTGCTGCCGGCCAAGATGACCGGGCTTCTCAGGGACTCCGTGGCCCTGGTCGCGCAGGTGATCACCCTCGACAAATCCGTCCTCACCGACCGCTGCGGGAAGCTTCCGCCCGAACAGGTCGAGCTGATCCTGTCCGGGCTCGACATCGCGCTAGGCAGGTGAGACGCCGGACGCCCAGGGGATCATGGTCACCACCCACGGGACAGCATCTGACCCGGATGCCCCGAATGCGCTACGTTGCCAAGGCACCCTCGCTTCGGCAGAATGCCCCAACGCAGGGGGTGACGTGGCCCAATGAGAGCACTCGTTGTCGTCTTCTCCTACCACCACAAGAACACGGAGGCCGTGGCGCGGGTAATCGCCAAGGCCCTCGGCGCAGACGTCGTCGCGCCCGCGGACGTGACGCCGACCGACCTCGCGGCGTATGACCTCGTCGGCTTCGGCTCAGGGATCTACGACGCCAAGCATCACCCCTCGGTTCTCCAGCTCGCCGATCGGTTGCCCGAGGCAAGAGGCAAGAAGGCGTTCATCTTCTCCACCTGCGGCCTGTTCGCGTTCGCCGTCTCCAACCGGTTCATCCGCAGCAACCACTCGGCGCTGCGCGAGAAACTGCTTGCCAAAGGGTACGAGGTTGTGGGCGAGTTCGGCTGCCCGGGCTTCAACACCAACGTCTTCCTCCGGTTCTTCGGCGGCATCAACAGGGGACGTCCAAACGCCGCGGATCTCGAGCGCGCCAAGGTCTTCGCCGAAAACCTCGCCCATATCCAGGGCTAGCCGTTGGGCGTAGGTGCCTGTCTTGGCCTCGACCCGATCGAGGTCCAGTCGGGTAGTCCCGTCCGGGGCAAGTCGCGGATCAGCAGGCGAAGCAGTCCGCAGGCACGCAGGTGACTGCTCCAGGCGATGCTGTCCGCGCCACGCTTCAACCCGAGCATCCGCACGATCTCCACTCGCCTGAAGGAAGCGGGGAAGCCCGACAAGGTGCGCAGCATGCGGAACAGCATATGACCCCCTGCACCACCGCGTTACGAACGTTCTGGGTCGGGCTTCTCCAGAAACGATCGCGCCTTCAGCCGGGACACCTCCACAACTCGGTCGAAGTCCGCATCGGCATGCCACACCTCGGCATGAGCGACAGCGGCTGCCTGGGCGATCAGAAGGTCCGGCAAAGGTACCGAGAAGCCCTTCAGGCGCAGCTTGTGCCCCAACCGCGCTGCGCCCTCCCAGACCTCCGGCGTGAGGGCCACTTCGTCCAACGACTGAAGGCTCTCCAACAGGCGATCGAACGCACCTGCGTTTCTGGCCCCCACAAGAAGCTCGGCCTTCACCACCCAGCAGGTGAGCAGAGATCCTTGGTCCAGCAGCCGCGCCAGCTCCTCCTTCAGTTCCTCCCAGCCGGTGGGCTGGAAGTACCGGACCCACAGCGAGGTGTCAACGAGAATCGGCTGTCGTGGAGCGCTCATCCCTCGCCCGACTCTCGCCATCGGGCCAGCTCCTCCTCCGTCCACGTGACAAGGCCTGCTCCCGCCATTTCCCGCAGCTTCGCCCGGGCGCGGTTGCGGACGAACTCCCGCAGAGCCGTCTCGATCACGTCGCGCTTCGTCTTTGCCCCGGCTATGCTCATCGCTTCTTCGATCAGATCAGGATCCACCGTCACCGACAACCGCCTCATGGTGCCCTCCTTTGGTGCCTCAATCATACACCAATGACAGCCACCAGTGCGCGGAAGCATCAGGGCTAGATCTCCGTGCGTGTGGTTGTCCCTGGCCCGCACCGATCTCACGTGGGCCCCGTGGGCGCCCAGATGATCACCCTCGACAGGTCCGTCCTGTCCGACCGCTGCGGGAAGCTGCCTTCAGAACAGGTCGACCTGATCCCGGCCAGTTCGGCCAATGTGCTCGGCGGGTGAAAGTTCTGTCCCTTAGGGTATTGTAGGTTTCACGTATGCACGAAACGAGACTTGACCCCGGGTATTCGACTGGCCGCGCTCGTGGGTGCGGCCGTTCAGGAAGGCACCGGCGGTCGGGCTGGTAGATATCCAACTCCGGGTGCGCTCTGCCCTCGACCAGATCGCCGGCGTCGCCCAAATCGCCCAGCTCGACTGGTGAGAACCGGTGCCCCCCCCGTTGGGGCCATGGCCACCGGTCAGGGATGCGCTGAGAGACAACAGAACCCGGCGGGGGCAGATCTTGGTGGGGCGCGGTTCAAGGTTTTCTTGAATCGCCCCTCCCGGTTCGCTAACATGCTTGGCAAGGAGGCGATGATGCCCAACCCCGAGCGACAGCTGGGCAAGCGGATTCGCGAGGGCAGGAAACGGCTCGGCCTTACGCAACGGGAGCTTTCGGAACGGGCAGGGCTTCCCGCTCATCAGGTGGTCTCGCAGATCGAGAAGGGCGAGCGCGAAGTCAAAGCGTGGGAGCTGGCAAGGATCGCCCATGTCCTCTGCCGGAGCGTGAGCGAACTCCTGGCACCCGGGACACCCCTTGCACCGGCGGTGCTGTGGCGCGACAGGCCACCCGCAGACGCGGGCTTGGTCGAAGCGCGGTTTCTCCAACGCTGCCGCGACTACCAGTTCTTGGAGCGGGTTCTCGGTCTCTCACCCGCCACACCTCTTCCCACATTCCGTGTGGATCCCCTGTCCCTCACCCTCCGCGAAGCAGACCTGCTCGCCGAGGAGGTGCGGGGGACGCTTGACCTTGGATCACGACCGGGCACTTCGCTCGCTGTCGTGCTGGAACGGAAGTATGGGGTCAAGATCTGGTACGAGTCCCTCGGCCCGGCGGGATCGGCCGCGTCCGCGAAGGGGGAGTTCGGCTATGCCGTTCTGATCAACGCCGACCACGCGCCGTGGCGCCGAAACTACAGCCTGGCCCACGAGCTCTTCCACCTCGTCACCTGGGACAGCGTCCCCCCCAATCTCCGCGAATCCCAACCCGCAAGGTGGTCCCAAGTGGAGAAGGCGGCCCAAGCGTTCGGCTCGACGCTGCTCCTTCCGGCTGAAGCCGTCATCGCCGAGTTCGACGCTCGGATCCACGATGGGAAGGTTGCGTACGCCGATCTGGTGGAACTTGCCCGGAACTTCGACGTCTCGACTGAGGCGCTTCTCTGGCGCCTCGTCCGTCTTGGGCGGCTTCGCGACCAGGAGGCTCAGCGGGTCCTCTCTGACCCCACGTTCCGAGACCTGGACCGCCAGACGATGCCCGAGCACTGGCGGGAGCCCCTTGCTCCCCCGGAGCGGTTCGTGCGGATGGCATTCCTGGCCTATCAAAAGGGGCTTCTGTCCCGTGCCCGGCTCGTTCAACTCGTGGGGACCAGCTTGATCGACCTGAAGGCGTTTCTCTCCCAGTATGGCTTCGATGAGACAGAAGCCGGCCAGGCCGCTGCTGCTGTTGCTTGACGCCGACGTCGTCATCGAGGCCCACCGCCTGGGTGTCTGGGAAGTGCTCATCGCCCGGTCAGGCGTCGCGTGCCCGGCCACCGTGGTTCATGACGAGGCCCTCTTCTACTGCAAGGAGGAACACTCGGTCCCGGCGAGCATTCATCTGCCGCGCCTGGCGGCAGATGGGCAGATTGCCATGTTGGAGGGCACGGCCGGTGACCTCCGCCGACTGGATGCCACCCTCACCCCCGACGTGCTGGGGAGGCTCCACCTGGAGAGAGCGAAGCGCTGGCCCTTCTGCTGGTGCAGAAGGCACAGGGCCATCTCTTCTGTTCTGGTGATTGGGCAGCGATCTACGCCCTTGCTCTCCTGGGGTTGTCCGAGTGGGGGATCTCCTTTGAGCGCGCCCTCGACACACTTGGCCTAACGAAGCGCCCCCCAGAAACCTTGCGGAGCGGTTCTTCGGTGATGCTCTCAGAGAGGGCCAAGAGCACCGTCTACGAGGCCTGGGGCTGAGGACACCGCCTTCCGCATGATGGCCCGGAGTGGAGAGGACGCACGTAATGACGGAGAGCTGGGTGGGCCAGACGTGTGCCGCGTTCACGCACGTAAGCAGAGCGTGACCCGCCTGGGACTGGTGGAGCAACAAGCAGCATCGCTAAGACACGCCCAGGACGAGACCGTAGCCGCACTCCAGCGCCTGGAGCAGCGAAGGAGGGGTCCGACCTTGTTCCGTGCATTGCTCTTCCAGACGGTTGTGTCCGAACCCGATTTGCAGCGGCGTGCTCGATGAGGGCGACGTCCGTCAGATCCTGGACGAACTCCTTGCCCCCGAGCAGACGAGGGACGATCGCCCTTGCCTCACCCCGGGACGGAACCCTGCGGGAAACAGGCGCCCGAACAGGTCAAGTTGCTTCCGCTCAGTTCTGCCGAAGTGCGTAGCGGATGAAGGTTCTTCCCCTTAGGCTCTCGTAGCCTTCAGGCATGCACAGAACAAGACCCGACCCCTACCACAGATACCGCTGACGACTGCTGAACAGAACCTTAGCCCTGGAACTCAGCGCATTCTCCGGCCCGGTCCCTTGCAGGTGGGGTAGTTCGAGCAGCCCCAGAATTCGCCGAACTTTCCACTCCTCAGGACAAGAACGCCTCTGCCGCATCGTGGACACCGCTCTCCACCGATCCTCTTGACAAGATGCGTGTCACGGAGGGCGTCGTCTCGCTCAACTTCGGACACGAAAGGAGAAGGATGCTCGGCATCGTTGATGAGGAAGACCGCCTCCTTTGCGCGCGTTAGGGCGACATAGAAGAGACGCCTCTCTTCAGCATTCGGAAATGGGTCTCCCCGTGCCATAGCCATTTCGAGAATCGGGTCATCCTCAATGCCCGTGGGAAATCCGTACCGCCCGCTGCTGAGACCAACGACAACCACGTAGTCGGCCTGGAGACCCTTGACGTTGTGAACCGTGCGGGTCCAGCCATTCCGGCCGTGCCTTGACCGATCTCGCAGAATCCTTACAGAACTGAATCGCCCAATGTAATCCGTCTTAAGGCGATGAAGCTCTCCGTCGAGATACGGCACCTCCCTGACCAGGATACTCTGACTGTAGCGCCCGAGGAGGAAGACAGAGCACCCGCCACGCGACTCCTCAGCTATGACAGAGAGCGCCTCATGCACCGGCCGCGTCTGGCTTGATCCGCCCAAGACCACGAAGACCCTCGGCCCGGTCGCCATGGAGGCTGGATGGATGGCCTTGGGGATCTGCCTCCGGTTCTTGAGGATAAACGCTGAACTAACCTCGGTAATCGCGCTGTTGAACCGGTGCGTCTTGGTCAGCTCAAGGTGTCCCTCTTCCTCATCCATGCGCTGCATCACAGTGGGATCAGCTCCGTTGAACCGGAAGATCGCCTGCCAATCATCTCCTACACAGAAGAGACGGGAGTCGGGGCGTCGCTGCTGAACCAGGGCGCTAGCCAGGTCCGCAAGGGATGTCGACATGTCCTGGAATTCGTCGACGATCACGTGGCGGTAGGGAGACCGGTAACTGCCGTTTCGGACGTACTCAGTTGCCCGGCCAATCATCTCATGGAAGTCGATCTCGCCCTTCTCGTGGAGATAATCCTTGTAGCGCTGGAGAACGCGCGCGAACAGACGCAGAAAAGACTGGGCCCGAACGCTGTCAGGGAATTCAGAAGCTGTGCGCCGCAAGGTCTCCATGTCATACCGATTCGACATCACGTGCTGGAGGAACGTCGTCAGAAGATGTGTGAGGCGATCAACCTCTCCCAGTTCGCGCAGGGTCTTCAGAGGATCCGTGTTCGTACCAGGTCTGAACCTCACCCCAAGCGCCTGCAACTTCCTGGCCAACTCCTGAAAGAGGGTTCCGTTCCTGCGCTGGTAGCTGTACGACTCAACCAGCGTGGTTCCGCGCTTCGCGTGGAGGTTTCGCTTCCACCGCATGTCAGCTAGGTACTTCTTCTGCTGGATGAAGGGTGGGGTGTTGCCCCTCTCGTCGATCGCAAAGTGCTCTATGTAGATCCCGTATTCGGTGAGGAGAAAGTCCGGATGGTATCGCCTACGTCCCATCCCGCTGCCGAGATCCGGATACGGCGGTTCATACTCGTATGCGATCCCGTTCAGGCATAGGAAGTTCGCGATCTCACACTCCTCGACGCTCTTGACGAGCTTGCCCTTCAGGGTGCGGGGTTCCACCTTGCGCACATATCGCTCATAGCTAGCCAGGTCTGGGAAGTCGAACATGCTCCGGATCCTTTCCCGATAGCTCGCCCAGGCGGCCATCTCCAATGCAACGCTGGAGTCCTGAGATTCCTCCTTAACTGCATCCTTGATCCATCTCTGCAGCTCTTTGGGATCCTCGGCAATGGGGGAGACCCTTGGCCGGCACCCCTCCACTTCGCAAATCACCTCGGACCCTAGGCTGTGGAGGTTCTTCACGACAACGCAATCGGGGGGCGTGCCCGTGAGGCGCTCCTGAAGCTCTCTGGCGACAACCTTTGGGAAACAGGTCACCAAGACCTTGCCGCCGTTGCACTTCAACTCGTCTTGGCGTGCCTTGAGCAGCCACGCGACTCTGGCAAGAATCACGGTCGTCTTCCCAGAACCAGCGGCAGCAACAACAAGGGTTGTGTCGTCGTCAGAGAGAACAGCTCGCCGCTGCTCGTCCGTCAGCGGAAGCACCTTTCCCGTCTGGGGGTCCTTGGAGCACGTATCGAAGAATGGCCGCTCCTCCTCCAATTTGCGCGAGATGAACGGCCCGTTCCATTCTGCCCGGATCGCCGCGGGATTGCTGAGAAGGCGAGCGACCTGGTCCCAGACGGCTGAATCTGCCTCCGGGGCCAGCAGACTGCAGGCGAACGAGTGCGACAGAGCGCTAAGTGGTGCCGCGCTCTCCGCGACCTCCAGAAGCCTGTCGGTCTCGCTCCGTCGTATGAAGCGCGCGCCCCTCGGAAGAGCTGTGACCTGGCTGTACACGTCAAGGACCACCGGCCAGAGGCTCTGGAGCGCCAGACGTTGCTCGAACAGAACGCGATCTTCCAAGGTCCGGCAGAACCTCTTTGCTTTTCCTGAAGCGATCCCGCGCACCGTGAACCGCCCATCCGCCAGGGTGAGCGTGATGTCCGAGAGCATCAACCCCTTAGCAGTCGTGACCTCCAGCACAGTCGCGTAGGGGATCACGCGGTCTTGACCAATCCCGACAACGCGCAAGCCGTCGGCGCAGAGCTCGAAAAGGCGATAGCCTCCAACGGATCTTCCGAGAAACCGCCCGATCCACGTACTCCCCGCCTTCACTGTCATGTGTCAGGTGCCAATCGTGTCAAACGCACCCGGGCCGCCGAAACCTACTCCGAAGGTTCGGGCATGAGGCTCCGGTCTTCCAGTCCAGTTCAGCGAGGGTAGGGGGTTAACCAAGCCTCCCAGGCCAGTCACGGCCACCCGGGGTTCGGTCTGCTGCTGCCGTTCCAGGAGGACTCCCGGCTCCCTCGCGGGAGCGTTGCTGCCACGAAGTCCGCCGCACGTTGCATGGATCATGTTCCCATGCTCCCGCGCAGCGCTTCCCACTCCTCCTTGGGGATGGTGTAGGTGTGCTCGCGGCCGGGGAAGGCGCCGTCCTTCACGTCCTTGATGTAGGCCTGGAACGCCCCGAGCATCACCGACGACACGTCGGCGTACTTCTTCACGAACTTCGGGGTGAATGCCTCGAACAGCCCCAAGATGTCGTGCACGATCAAGAGCTGCCCGTGGCACGCCGGCCCGGAGCCGATGGAAAGGATCGGCACCTTCGCCCGCCCCGTGATCACCTCGGCCACCTTGGCGGGGATCGCCTCCAGCAGGATCGAGAACGCGCCGACCTCCTCCAGGCACTTCGCGTCGTCCATGAGGGCCTTGGCGGTGGCGGCGCTGCGGCCCTGGGACTTCAGCCCGCCGATCGCGCTCGCCGCTTGCGGCGTGAGGCCGATGTGCCCCATCACCGGGATCCCCGCCTTCACGATCGCCTCCACCCGCTCGGCCATCCGCGCCCCGCCCTCGAGCTTGATGGCGTCCGCCCCGCCCTCGGAGATGAACCGGCCGGCGTTGCGGATCGCGGTCTCGTTGGAGGGCTGGTAGGACATGTACGGCATGTCCCCCACCACGAACGCCCGCGTGGCAGCCCGGCTCACGGCGGCGGTGATGGCGATCATGAAGTCCATCGTCGCCGGGAGGGTCGTCTTGTGCCCGAGCAGGCACATCGCCCCGGAGTCGCCGACGAGGATCATGTCCATCCCCGCACGGTCCTCCAGCAGCGCCGTCGGGTAGTCGTAGGCGGTGAGGAACGTGATCTTCTCTCCCCGCTCCACCATCGCCAGAAGATCCGGGATCCTTACCTTCGCCCGCGTCTCGTCCATCGCTCCTCCTTGGGGTTCATGGTAGCGCGGTTGCTCGATGGCGGCCAAGCGCTGCAATCGGTGGTCCAGAGGCGAACGCATGGGTAGGCTTCCGCCCATGCAGGCGCGTTGCGACGAGAGGAGACTCCGACGGGCTCTGCTCTCGTGGTACCGGGCGAACGCACGGGAACTCCCGTGGCGAGAGACGCGCGATCCGTACGCGATCCTCGTCTCGGAGGTCTTGCTCCAGCAGACGCAGGTGGAGCAGGCGCGCGGATACTACGCCCGGTTCATGGAGGCGTTTCCCGATCTCGGCGCCCTGGCGCGGGCGTCCGAGGAGGAGGTGCTGCATGTGTGGGCAGGGGCCGGCTACTACCGCCGGGCGCGGAACCTCCACCGGCTGGCTCAGGGGGTGGCCGAGACCGGGCTTCCTGCGACGGCGGCGGAGTTGGAGGAGCTCCCGGGGATCGGTCCCTACACCGCGGCGGCGGTGGCGTCGATCGCGTTCGGCGAGCCGGTGGCGGCGGTGGATGGGAACGTGCGGCGGGTGCTCGCCCGGCTGTTCGCGGTCGAGACGCCGAGCGCCCGATGGCTGCGGGAGACCGCTGAGAGGCTTCTCGATCGCGGCGACCCCGGCGCCTGGAACCAGGCCCTGATGGAGCTCGGGGCCACCGTCTGCACGCCGAAGAGCCCGCGCTGCTCCGCCTGCCCGGTGGCGTGGTTCTGCGCTGGCAGGAGTGACGCGGAACGGTACCCCTCTCCACGCGCACGAACCCAACGGGCGGTGGAGGCGGTGGCCCTCGTCTTGCGCGGGCGGACGGGCGGGTTCGTCCTGGAAAAACGCAACGGGCGGGCCCTGGGAGGGCTGTGGGGGTTCCCACTGGCCGAGGGTGAGGACGCGCTGTCCTCCCTGCTCGCCCGATACGGACTCCGGAGCGCGCGGGTGCTGGGCACGGTGTCCCACGCGTTCACCCACAAGCGGCTCACGATCCACGTCCACGAGGCCGCTTGGAACGGGCCCGGAGAGGATCCGGCCACCCGCCCCGTGTCCGTCCTCGACCGGAAGATCCTCGCCTTGGCTGCCCCAGAGAATAAGGTTCTGTAGCGTCGCACCCTGTGTGCGACGGCCGCTCCGGAGCGCGTGTCGCGTTCGCGCTCGTCCGCGAGGAGCCGCCGTTGGGCATGAAGCCCGACGCTGCAGCCGAATCTCCGTTGGAAACAAGCTCTGACCTCGCAGGATCCTCGTCCGAAGCACGGACAGGACTCGCCCGGTGCATCAACCTCAACCGCAGCGGGAGAGGTGAGTTGCGTGCAACGACGGGGAGATCCAGAATACATCCTCCTACGGAGGGATCATGAAGGTCATCGCGGTCATTGGTCACAAGGCTTCGGGCAAGACGACGTTTCTGCGCCGGCTCATCCCGGCGCTCGTCGAGCGCGGCTACCGCGTGGGCACGGCCAAGCACGTCGCCCCAGACGTGGAGCCAGACCACCCCGGCAAAGACACCCAGCTCCACCGCGAGGCGGGCGCGGAACGCGTGCTCCTCTACTCCGACCTCCACGGCGCCCTGTTCTGGGATCACGATGGGGTTCCGGTGGCCGAGTACCTGGAACGGTACATGGCGGACCTGGACCTCGTCCTCCTTGAAGGCTTCAAGGCGTCGGATTACCCGAAGATCGAGGTCTTCCGCGCCGGGGAACCGCTGGCGGGCCGGCTCCCCGTGCTGGCCGTGGTCTCGGACCGCCCGGTGCGCGTTCCCGATGGGGTCGAGGTGCTGCCCCTCGATCCGGAAACGGTGGCCGACTTCCTCGAGGCCGAGATCCTCAGCCCGTGAACTACTTCGGCCGCGTGGTGGCTTACCCGCGCGATGCGCGGCTGTTCCTCTTGAGCTCGATCCTCACCGGGTTCGTGGGGAGCATCCAGGGGCTCCAGTTCAATCTCTACCTGCGCGCGCTCGGCTACGGGCAGGACTTCATGGGGATCCTCGCCTCGATCCCCGCGTTCGCCACGATGGCCCTCGCCCTCCCATTCGGCCTCGTCGCGGGCAAGCTCGGGTACCGGCGGGCGATCCTCATCGGGATGATCCTGCAGGCAGGGGGACTTCTCGCCCTGTGTCTCCTTCCCGACCGACTGCCGCTCGTGGGGGCGCGGATCCTCGCCGGCGTGGGTGCGACCCTGGCCGGGGTCGTGGGGGCCCCGTTCCTCGCTGCCGCAGTGGGAGACCGGGATCGGGCGCACCTGTTCGGGTTCCAGGCCGGGGCGAGCATCCTCTCGGGAATGGCGGGGTCCGCGCTGGGCGGAGTTCTCCCCGGCCTGTTCGCCCAGGCGTTCGACCTCCCTTCAGAGGGAGTCCTCGCCTACCGCGCGGCGCTGCTCTGCACGTTCGCCCTCTACCTCGTGGCGATGGCTCCCATCTCGCGGATCACCGGGTCCGGACGCTGGGAGCGACCGCGGCTCGGGGACGTGCTCGCCCGGCGCTCGCTCGTCTTGCGACTGGTGACGATTCAGACGACGATCGGTCTAGGAGCCGGACTCGTGATCCCGTTCGCGAACATCTTCTTTCGGCTCAAGTTCTCGGCCTCCGACCCCGCGCTGGGCACGCTGTTCGCGATCAACGCGCTCCTGATGGGCCTGGGGAGCTTTGCCGCGCCCGCCCTCGCCGCGCGCATCGGCCGCGGGAGGACGGTGGTCCTCTCCCAAGGTCTGTCGCTCCCGTTCCTGCTCTTATGGGGGTTCGGGCCCACGTTGGCGTGGGCGGCAACCGGGTACCTGATCCGCACCCCGCTCATGAACCTCGCCGGTCCGGTATTCTCTCTCCTCGTGATGGAACTCTTTCCCCCGGGGATGCGGAGCGGGATGAACGGCATCCTCATGGTGGCGTGGAACGCGGGATGGGCGCTCGGGTCCCTCGCTTCGGGATACCTCCAGGTGGCGCTCGGGTTCTCGTACCTCTTCCCGTGCACGGCAGTCCTGTACGCGGCAGCGGTGTACCTCAACTGGCGGGCGTTCCGACACTTGGGCGTGGACGCGCCGAGCGAGGTTCGGAAGCCCGCGCTGTCCGTCCCCGCTGCGCGTTCGTGGTGGCGAAGGTGAGCGCGCTCTACAGCAGGATCTACGATCTCGTCCGCCAAATCCCCCGCGGGAAGGTGGCCACGTACGGGGACATCGGGGCGTGGGCCGGCTGCGGGGCCCGCACGGTGGGGTATGCGTTGGCTGCACTGAGGTCAACGAGGGTAGACCCCCCCGTC
This sequence comes from Acetothermia bacterium UBA7521, assembly GCA_002479455.1. Classification (GTDB taxonomy): domain Bacteria; phylum Bipolaricaulota; class Bipolaricaulia; order Bipolaricaulales; family Bipolaricaulaceae; genus Bipolaricaulis. The sequence continues at coordinate 5,998 of DLNB01000061.1, read as the reverse complement.
CCGTGGCAGCGGGTGATCAACGCGCACGGCAAGTGCAGTGTGGGGGAGGAACAGCAGCGTCTCCTCGAAGCGGAGGGTGTGCCCTTCAGTCCCGATGGGCGGACCGACCTCGCTCGATTCGGCTGGGACGGACCCTGAGCTGTCCGGCTACCGCACGGCCCACGGCAGGATTCCGAGGGCAATCCAGGCGCCGAGGAACGCCGTGGGGAGGAGGACCGCCGAAAGGCTCGCCAGGGCGCGTGAGAACCACCCCAGGCGCGTGGCTCCCGGGTACCACTCGTCGAAGTGCGGCGTGACCGTGGGGACGCGGACCGCTTGTCCCATGAGGAGACGGAGGGCGCTACGGTGGAACTCCGCCCCGGCGAACTCCCCCTCGATCTGCCTGAGAAGTCCCTGCCAGTGGGTGACCTCGCGCGACAACCTGTGTCGGATGGAGAGCCAGTACACGCTGATCAGAGACCCGAACGCCGCCACCACCGTGGTCAGACATCGCAGGCCTGGCGGCGTGACGTACCCGTTGTAGACATCGTCGAGGACACCGATCCCGAGCACGACGCCCAAGATGAGAAGAAGAACGCTGGCCACCAGACACGTCCCGATCGAACTCCAGTACGCGCGTTCCTTGTTGGCCGCCGTTGCGCTCGCTGCCTGGTACACCGACAACCACTCGTGAAGTTCCACCGCGGCACCCCCTCAACGTTGAGTTCACGTTGACCCTAGGACAGAAGGACCTCCTCCCCAAGGCATCGGTTCAACCCGCCACGAGACATTCGTCCCAATCATGTGGCCCATCTCGTGTGATCTCCTCGTGGAGGACCCGCATGTAAGGCGTTCCACCTTCGACTGGCACACCCCTATATCTCGCCTTAAACTTAGCATGCCGTGGGCGGAGACACACCCGTGACGGAACGACCAGTGCACGGAGGCGTATCCCCGTTGTGGAACGAAGCCCCGACGAACGGATCGCTGCCCGCCGTGCTTGGGTTCATCGCCGATGCCGTGTTGCAACGAACACCGTTTCGGAGAGCCGTCGTCAGCGTCTATGAACAACCTCTAACGGGACCGCAAAGCTGCTCCCATGTCGTGGCGTACGCAGCCCGGGGCCTTGCACCTGACGATGAAGCGATCCTCCGCCGCTTCCTCGAAGACAGAGGCACGGTCGCCGCAGCCCGGTTTGCTCCGTGCCACCAGCTCGGTTGTTCCTACTACATCCCCGCCGGATCGGAATCCAGGGCGATCTCCCCCCTCGTGAGGAGCCGCCGTCGGTTCATCGCGCTCGGAGGATGGCGCCAGGATGATGTGCTCCTCACACCGATCGAGGAGGGCGGGCGGATCATCGGAGCCATCGCTGTGGACGATCCCCGCGACGGAGCCCGCCCAAGTTCGTCTACGCTTCGCGCTCTGGGGGAAACAGCACGGATGGCCTGGGTCCTCCTCGGTCGCGCCGAGAGGAAGGGGCATCTCGATCCGGAGCAGTCGGTGTTCCGCATTCTGGCGGAACACTGCATGGCCGGGTTCCTCGTGACCGAAGGGGAGAGCCTCTCCTACGTGAACGGACGGGTTGTGGACCTCTTCGGCTACTCCCGGGAGGAGCTGCTGGCGATGCGCCCGTGGTGGCAGCTCATCCACCCTGACGAGCGGGCGGCGATCCTGAAGCCGCGTGACGGCGCTCAACGAGCGGGAGTCAGAGCCCGCGGCATTCGCAAGGACTCGAGCACGTTGTGGCTCCTCGTGCGCTCCTACCCCCTGGAGTACCAGCAGCGCCAGGCCTATCTGGTGGATGTGTTCGATATCAGTGAGCAGGTCCACACCGAGAAACTTCTGCGAGAGAAGGCGATGCATGACCCGCTCACCGGGCTCCTCAACCGGCACTACTTCGACGAGACCATCTTCACTGAACTCAAGCGTTCCCAACGCTACAAGCGCTCGTTCACCCTCCTCTTGACCGACCTCCGCGGGTTCAAGCGGGTGAACGATCAGTTCGGGCACACCCGGGGAGACGAGGTCCTGCACGCCATTGCTCGCCTCGTTCGGCAAACGCTGCGCGAAAGCGACTGGGTCGTCCGCTATGGAGGAGACGAGTTCCTGATCGTCCTCCCCGAAACGGCAGCTCCGATGGACGCCGTGGTGCAACGGCTGAACACGGCGATCGAGCTGTGGAACCGCGAGCATCTCCCCGAGATCCCGATTGCGATGGACATGGGATGGGCAACCTGGAATCCAGATCACCCCTGCACGATCCGCGAGCTTCTCGAGGTCGCGGATGCCGAGATGTACGCCAACAAGAGAAGACAGACCCTGGAAAGCTAGACCGTATAGAGCTAAGGTAGAAACGGATCGTTATCCACGCCCAACCAAGCCCAAGGAGCGCGCTGAGGAACGTGGGGACTCCAGGAGACAGAGAGCATGAGCGGTAAGATCCTCCTTCGAGTTCTGATCGCCCTGATCTCCATCATCGGCGGGGGCGCTTTCGCTGCCGGAACAGCGCCCCCCCCGGAGCGCATGCTCCTGACGGGAATCCCGCCCCTGGGACCGACGTGGCTCTCGGGCGCGGACGGGACGCAGATCCCTGCCGGCTGCGGGCCGGAGGCAGCGCGGTTGCTCCTTCTCTACCACGACCGTCGCCACGGCTACCGGCTCGTCGGAGAGGATCCCGACGGAGCCATCCGGGAGATCCACCGCCTCATGGGGACGGCCACTGTGATCTGGGACGGCGTGCGACAAGGTCTCACCTGGCCATGGTCGTTCACCCCCGGCCTGCAGGCGTACATCGAAACCCGCTACCCCAGCGGCGCGGAGATGGGAACGCTGAGCGGGAGCCTGGGCGCCGTGTTCACGCGGTCGGTGGACCTCGTCCGCCAAGGCGTGCCCCACGTGATCCTGTTCGACTGGCGAGGCAGCGGGGGGATCTTCCCCAACCACTACGCGGTGGTCGTCGGCTACGATCTCTCGGCAGGCCGAATGCACCTCGTGCTCAACCCTGGTTGGGGATACGACTTCCAGATCCTCGACATGAGCGACCCAGCAGTCGCACCCGTAACTCTGTTCTGGATTGGCGAACTGCACAACCCTCCCGATGCCGCACCCGGGGGACCGGTTGCCCTGCCATCCGCAGCGGGGATGTGGGTAACCGATGAAGACGGGCAGATGCAGCTTCGACCCGTGCTTCGCCTTCACAACGACCCCCGGAGCACCGTGCGCTGGCCGATCTCTTCCCACGTTCAGTTCATCGTTCCCGGTCTCGACGACCTCGCGATCGTCACCTGGGACGGTCGCTAGCCCGCGTGGTCTCTGAGACAGCCAAGAGATTTACGAGTTACTGGCTGAAGTCGATCCGAGACCTCGTGAGGCTTCCCGGGACGCTTCATGGGTTCCTCTGCGATCGGGGCCGCTGGGAACGGCGGGTTGGCGGTGGGTGGCGCGACCGCTACAGTAGCGCGGTGAGACCATCGTGACCACGCCCACGCGCAACCTGGCCTTGGAGCTCGTCCGGGTAACGGAATCTGCAGCCCTGGCCGCGGGACGGTTCATGGGCCGCGGGGACAAGGTCGCCGCCGACCAGGCCGCCGTCGAGGCGATGCGGTTCATGCTCGCCAGCGTCGAGATGGACGGGGAGGTCGTCATCGGGGAGGGGGAGAAAGACCAGGCCCCCATGCTCTACAACGGCGAACGGGTCGGTACTGGAGCTCCACCGCAGGTGGACATTGCGGTGGACCCCATTGACGGAACGCGCCCCCTCGCCACCGGAAACCTGAACGCGATCTCGACGGTGGCCGTTGCCCCGCGGGGGGCGATGTTTGATCCCGGACCGTTCGTGTACATGAACAAGCTCGCCGTGGGACCGGCGGCCATGGGCAAGGTGGACATCACTGCACCGGTGGAGGCGAACCTCCACGCGATCGCCCGCGCCAAGGGAGACCGGGTGGACGATCTGACGGTGATCATCCTCGACCGGCCTCGCCACGAGAGGCTCATCGCCGACGTCCGCCGCTGCAAGGCCCGAATCCGGCTCATCCCGGACGGTGACGTTGCCGCAGCGCTCATGACCGCGTGGCCGGAGTCGGGGATCGACGTGTTGCTGGGGATCGGCGGCACTCCGGAGGGCGTGCTGGCGGCGTGCGCCCTGCGGGCGATGGGGGGAGAGATCCAAGGGCAGCTGTTCGCCCGGGACGAAGAGGAGCTTCGCCGGGGTCGGGAGATGGGGTACGAGTTTGACCGCACGCTGACCATGGACGACCTGGTGGCGTCGGATGACGTGTGCTTCGCCGCGACGGGGATCACCGATGGCGAGCTCCTCCGCGGCGTGAAGTACTCCGGCGGCGGGGCGACCACGGACAGCCTCGTCGTGCGCGGCCTCTCCGGTACCGTGCGCCAGGTGCGGGCCACTCACCGGTTGGAGAAGCTGAACCGGATCAGCCCAATCCCGTACTAGGAGGGAGGAATGGCGGAGATTCTGACGCGCTGTGGTTACCGGTGCGATCTCTGTCTGGCCTACAGGGAGAACATCCACGGTCCCGCGGACCAGAAGAAGATCAGCGACGGCTGGTTCGCGTACTACGGGTTCCGCATCCCGCCCGAGGAGATCCGCTGCGACGGCTGTCTCACCCCCGATGTGGAGCGTCCGCGGCTGGTGGACGCGCGCTGCCCGGTCCGGGCATGCGTTCTCGGGAGGGGCCTGGCCCACTGCGCCAGTTGTGCTGAGTACGTCTGCGACAAGCTCGCAAGCCGGATCGTCAGCCGCGCGGAGATCGAGGCGAGGCTGGGCCGGCCGATTCCTGAACAAGACTACCGGGACTTCGTTCGACCCTACGAGAGCAGAGCCCGCCTCGACGCGCTCCGCAGCGCCGACGCGACCTGAAAGCCCCCTACTCACCGCCGAGTCCGCCGAGCGCGCAGAGGAAACCTCAGCTACACCACCAAGATCACGAAGGGGCGCCCAAAGAACACGAAGACGCGCGGTCTTTTGGAATCCGATGTATCCGTGCGCCTTCGTGCCGTGGTGCGCTTCGTGGTTGTCTCTCGGTCTGCCTGTTCTCGGCGCGTTCAGAGGGGAAAGAAGCTTCCCGATCCGGACTATCGGCGGCGGGTGGGGAGACGGAGGATGTGCCACGTCATCCCGAGGGTGGTGACGCCGAGGAGCAAGCGCAGCCACGTCGCACGGGCGATAAACGTTGAGGAAAACGCCACCGATCCCCAGATGAGAGCCAGGGTCGCGGCCTTCCACGTCCAGGGCAGCCCTCGCCCCTCCTCGTAGTCGCGCAGGTACCGGCCGAACAGGCGGTTCCCATGCAGCCACCTGTGGAGGCGCGGCGAACTGCGAGCGAAGCACCACGCGGCGAGAAGGAGGAACGGCGTCGCGGGCATGATGGGCAGGATCCATCCGAGGGCCGCCAGCCCGACGCAGAGGAGGCCGCACGCGGTGAGAACGAGGCGCCGCGCGCGGGGAGATGCCACGCCGTCAGGCGGAAGCCGCTGCCGACGCGTGTTCTCGCGCCAGAGCGGCGATCTCGTCGGCGATGTCGAGCGAGGCGCTCGGGTACGCGATCCTGTGGGTGTTCTCCGCGTGGAGAGCGAGCTCGCTGGGTGAGGCGACCCATGCGGCGAGGATGGCCCGCACCTCGTCCGGCGTCTTCGCGTACACGCCCGCCCCGGCCTCCGTCACGAACCGCACGTTGGCCAGCTCGTTCACCATCCCGCCGGTGAGGATCATCGGGAGGCCCATGATCGCCGCCTCGGCGATCACCCCGGGTCCGGGTTTGCCGATGAGCACATCCGCTCCCCGCATGAGGGTCTCCATGTTCGTCACGAACCCGTACACGTGGGCCGGGTTCTTCCACGGGACCGCGCGCAAGCGGGTGGCGAGGGGTTCGTTCTTCCCGGCCACGATCGCCAGTTGCGCCCCCAGACCGTCGAGGGATCGGGCAAGCGCTTCCATCCCCCCCATCCCCTCCGCCCCCCCCCCCCCCAGGGCCGGAGGGGGGGCCCGATCCCAGCCGAG
>DLNB01000014.1:7160-17878 GCA_002479455.1 Acetothermia bacterium UBA7521 | reverse complement strand
TCGCCACCCCTAACATACAAGGCGCAGAGGGCGCAGAGGAACCCTCAACCCGTGGGTGACCCCGCCCGTTCCCGTAGCCAGTGCGGCGGGAGTCAGGTGAGCGTCAATGAGCTCACCCGTCGGATCATCGGTGCAGCGATCGAGGTCCACCAGGCCTTGGGGCCCGGCCTGTTGGAGTCGGCATACGAGGAGTGCCTGTGCCGAGAACTAGAGCTGTACGGGCTTCCCTTCGAGCGGCAGGTGGCGCTCCCGTTGAACTACAAGAACGTTCAGCTCAACTGCGGATACCGAGTTGACCTACTCGTGGATCGGCGGGTCGTGGTGGAGATCAAAGCAGTGGATCGCCTGATGCCGATCCACGAGGCACAGCTCTTCACCTACCTTCGGCTGGGCGGGTGGAGAGTGGGCCTGATCATCAACTTCAACGTCCCTGTGCTGAGAGACGGGATCCGGCGCTGCGTGCTTGACCTGGAGGAGCAGTGATGCCCCAAGCTACGTGTTCATCCCGCGTACATCGAGTCCACCGCAGCACAACGGAGTCCGCAGATGGATCATGGGGTGCGCGTTCAACCGGCGTAGAGCTTAGATTCCCGTCCAAAACTGGTGTTCTCTGCGTCTTCTGCGCCTCCGCGGTAGATGGGCGTACAAGGGGGTAGGGATGGAACGAGCGGTGGTGTTCGCTGGATTTGGCGGTCAGGGGGTGCTCCTCGCGGGGAAGATCCTCGCCCGGGCGGCGATGGACGCCGGCCTCGAGGTGACCTGGCTCCCGTCGTACGGACCCGAGATGCGCGGCGGCACAGCCAATTGCACCGTCGTCCTGTCCGACGAGCCGATCGGCTCGCCGATCGCCGAGAGCCCCGATGTCGTCCTGGCGATGAACGGACCGTCCCTCGATCGGTTCGAGCCACGGGTGGCGAAGGGTGGAGCGGTGATCGTGAACAGCTCCCTCGTCGACCACACACCTCACCGAAACGATCTCCGAACGGTCCCCCTCCCCGCCAACGACCTCGCCCGCGAGCTGGGTGAGCCTCGGGTGGCGAACATGGTCGCCCTGGGCGCGGTGGTTCGCGCCCTGAGCACCCTGCCGCTCGGCACAGTGAAGGCGGCGATGGCCGCCGAGTTGGGGGCGAAGGCTCGGGGCCGCCTTGTAGAGATGAACCACGCCGCGCTGGAGCGGGGATACGCCGAAGCCCAGGCCGTCCTCGCCTGAACCCGTACGTATCCCCAGCTCGGCCGAGCCCTGGTTGACAGGGACCCGTCAGCTTATGTATCATGCCTGTGGATTCCACTCTACCAGGCGAGGGGGTGAGATGAGGGAGCAAGCGGTCTGCATTCCCAGTATCTGTAACGAGTCCCGTGAACCAAAGGGAGGAGGTTGTCGATGCGTAAGTTGGGTGTGTTGGTTGGGCTTGTCCTCGTAGTGGGTCTGCTCGGGGTAGCGCAGTGTCCGAAGGGTGGACTTCCTGTGACGCGGGTGGACAACACGGTAGCCGGCGGCTACTTGATCTGGGTGCAGAACAGCGCCCCGGTTTCTCACACCACGTTCAACATCCGATTCGAAGTCCCCGTGGCCAAACTGGCCGTCACGGCCGTCAACGGCACCGGCGTGAAGTCCATCACCGGGTCGGGCACGCTGTGGAAGGTCGTTCTCTCCGGCGCAGGGCTCAAGCCAGGCGGCTTCCTGCTGCTGAGCGTGACGGGCGTCAGCCCGGTCGTCGAGGCCAAGTGCGAGAAGCTGGTTCGGTTCGTGTTGACCACTCCGCCGATCTACTAGAGTGGGCCGACGTAGGCTGTGCCAAGCAGATTAGACCTGAAGTGCGGACGTAAGGAGGAAAGAGGATGAAGAAGCTACTCGTAGCAGCGTTGTTGGTGACCATGGCGTTCGCGGGCCTTGCCCGCCAGGGCGCCTGGCTGGATGAAGTTGTGCTTACGCAGGAGCCGAACACGGGCGCCGCGGTCCTCAAGCTGGCCGCGGGCGACATCGACATGTACGCGTTCTCGATCAGCGACCGCGCCCTGTTCGCCCAGGTGGCCGCCAACCCGGACCTCAAAGCCTACACCTCGTTCGGGTCGTTCAACGACCTGACGATGAACCACAGCGGCGACAAGCCGTTCTTCACCGACGGCCGCCTGAACCCGTTCGGCGTCCCGGCGATCCGCGAGGCGATGCACTGGATCATCGACCGCGAGTACATCGCCAACGAGATCATGGGCGGGCTTGCCACGGGCAAGTACTCCTATCTCAATGCGGCGTTCCCGGACGGATCTCAGCGCTATCCGCACATCATGGCCGACCTCGAGGACTACTACGCCTACAACTTCGCCAAGGGTGAAGCGATCATCACCGCCGAGATGACGAAGCTCGGGGCGACGAAGGTCGGCGGCAAGTGGGCCTACCAGGGCAAGGTCATCGAGCTTCGGTTCCTGATCCGGAACGAGGACGAGCGCCTGCTCATCGGCAACTACATCTCCGACCAGCTGGAGAAGCTTGGCTTCTCCGTCATTCGTCAGTACGGCCGCAGCGCCGAGCTCTCGCCTCTGTGGATCTCGAGCAACCCGCTCGAGGGCCAGTGGCACCTCTACACCGGCGGATGGGTCACCACCGCAGTCAGCCGCGACCAGGGCACGGGCTTCAACCAGTTCTACACGACCCGCGTCCTCGCGTGGCCTCTGTTCCAGGCCCTCTCCACCGCGACGACCGACCCCACGCTCGACGATGTCTGCGACAAACTCGCCCGCCGCGACTACAACTCGATGGACGAGCGCGCAGTCCTCTTCGAGCAGGCGCTCTGGCTGTCCAACAAGTACGCGAACATCATCTGGCTCGTGGACCGGCAGGGGTTCACCCCAGTGCGGGCAAACACCGCCGTTGCCGCAGACCTCGCGGCTGGCGTGTACGGTTCCCAGGTCTGGGGCTACACCGCCCAGTTCCAGCAGGACGGCAAGCCGGTGGTGGGCGGGACGATGAAGATCGCCACCTCCACCCTCCTCATCGAGCCGTGGAACCCGATCGCCGGGTCGAACTGGGTGTACGACATGTTCCCGATCCGGGCGACCGGCGAGAACAGCTACCTCGTGGACACCCGCGATGGGCTTCTCTGGCCGCTCCACTTCGAGAAGGCCACGATCGAGGTTCTGAAGGGCCTTCCTGTGGGGACGAACCCCGGGCACGACTGGTGCACGCTGAAGTTCGTGGACGAGATCAAGGTCCCGGCGGATGCGTGGATTGACTGGGACGCCGCGGCGCAGAAGTTCATCACCGTGGGAGAGAAGCACCCCGGCGGCCTCACCGCGAAGCGGAAGAGCGTCGTCTACTACCCAGCGAGCCTGTACAACGTGCCGTTGCACGACGGCTCCAAGATCACCCTCGCCGACTTCATCCTCAGCATCATCCTCACCTTCGACCGCGGCAAGCCGGAGAGCGCGATTTACGATGAAGCTGCGGTTTCCACCCTCAAGTCGTTCCTCACGTCGTTCCGCGGCGTGAAGATCGTCTCGGAGAACCCGCTTGTGATCGAGACCTACTCCGACGTGTACACCCTCGACGCCGAGCAGGCCGTGACCACCTGGTGGCCATACTACGCTCAGGGACCGGGGTTCTGGCACACGCTCGCCCTGGGCATCCAGGCCGAGGCGAACAAGGAGCTGACGTTCTCCAAGGACAAGTCCGCGCTCCTCAAGGTGGAGTGGATGGACTACACCAAGGGGCCGTCGCTTCCGATCCTCCTCAAGTACCTCGACCAGGGCATCGCCACCGGCTACGTCCCGTACGCGCCGACGTTGGGCAAGTACGTGACCGCCGACCAGGCGAAGGCGAAGTACGCCGCCCTCAAGGCGTGGTACGAGAAGATGGGTCACCTGTGGGTTGCCAGCGGCCCGATGTACCTCGACGAGGTGTTCCCGGTCGAGAAGATCATCGTGCTCAAGCGGTTCGAGCAGTACCCGTTCGCGCTGGACAAGTGGCAGTTCCTCGTGAAGTAACAGGAACAGCCACCGGTTAGGTTGAACCGACGGGGACCGTTGGCGGGTTGCACCGCCAGCGGTCCCCTTGTATCTTTCCCTGCTGACACGTTCAGAGGAGGGGGCACAGACCTGTCATGAAAGGGAACCTCTTAGCCTTGACGCGCTACACGATCCTCCGGGCGGTGATGCTCGGTTTCGCGGTGATCGTTGCCTTGTACATCGTGGTCCTCGTGGTGAACATGGGCGGTCACCTGGACACGGTGCGCAGAAGCGAGATCCGGCAGGGGGTCGCACTCGCCGTGACCGCCGTCCCCGAGAACCAGCTGCTCCCGCCGTCGGAGCTGAACCAGATGATCGAACGGCAGACCGAGCTCGCGTACCGCCTGTACGGCCTCGACAGACCGTTCCTCGTGCGAAGCTTCGAGTATCTGACCACCGCTCTCTCGTTAAGCCTGGGACGATCGGAGAACCTGACGAGCGACAGCGGATCGAAACAGGTGCGGAACATCCTCCTGGAGCGGCTGCCTTCAACCCTGGTCCTGTTCGGCACCTCCAGCCTCATCCTCTTTTTCACCTCGCTGTTCGCCGCGCTCGCCCTCTCTCGGCGGTACGGGAGCTGGATTGACCGGGCCGTGGTGGCCCTTGCCCCCACGTCGTCGGCCCCGGGCTGGTTCTACGGGATCTTTCTCATCCTCATTTTCGCGGCCGTGTTGCGGGTTCTGCCGTGGGGGGGAATGGTGGAAGCTCCACCGCCCAAGACGACCCTCGGCTACGCGGCAAGCCTGCTGCGCCACATGATCCTCCCCGTGGCGGCGATGGCGGCAGGCGGGCTCTTGGCAAGCATTTACGCCCGGCGCACGTTCTTCCTCATCTTCTCCAGCGAGGACTACGTGGACTTGGCCAAGGCGAAGGGCCTCTCCTCGCGGGCCATCGAGCGGCGGTACATTCTGCGGCCCACCTTGCCCACAATCATCACCCAGTTCATGTTCCTGATCATCGGGATGTGGCAGGGAGCGGTCATTCTGGAAAGCGTGTTCAACTGGCCCGGGATCGGCTCATTGACGATCCTGGCCGTCAACCTGAGCGACACCCCGGTCATCCTGGGTGTGAACGTGATCTACGCCTACCTCCTCGCGCTATCCCTGTTCCTGCTCGAGTTCATCTACGCCATCATCGACCCGCGGGTGCGGGTGGGAGCCGGCACCCAGAGGAGGCTGTAGACCATGTTGCGCAGGTTGAAGGAGCTGCGACGTTACCCCACGGCGATCTTCGGGATCGGGGTTATCTCCATCCTCGTGCTCGTGTCCCTCTACGCCCTCATCGCCCTGCCGTACAGCGAGGCGATCCGCCTGTGGCGGGGAGGACCTGGGGTGTGGGACGACAACCCCCGCAACGCGATGCCCGCGTGGTTCGATCTGTTCACGTCAGCCAACCTGCCACGCACGGTCATCGTGAGCACGGCCGATGCCGGGGTGAAGGTGGTCGAGCCGTTGCCCGACGGACGGAACCGCATCCAGATCACCCTCCCGTTTGACTACCCCTACGATGGGTTCCCGACGGAGGTCACCCTGTTCTCGGAGGCCGTCTACGAGGGCACCACGCGGCCTCGGCTGTCGGTGCAGTGGAAGAACCCGTCCGGAGAGACGCTGTCGCTCGCCACGAACCGCGCCATGCGCGCCAGCGACATCTACTACATCTCTCAAGATGGCCAGCTCATGGCGAAGTTCGGGACCCTTCCCGAGGTGGCGCTGTTCTCGGACGCAGCTATGGGCGTCCCGGCCAGCCAGCGCACCTCAGCGAAGGGGGAGTACGCGGTCGTCGTCCAGGCGGACGTCCCGGAGGGCGGGGACTTCAACGCAAAGCTCGTCGTGTACGGCCGGGTCCACGGACTGGCCGGCACCGACCATCGGCGACGGGACATCACGGTGGCCCTGCTGTGGGGAACCCCGCTGGCCCTCGTGTTCGGCCTTCTCGCCGCGGTCGGCTCCACCATGACCACGTTCATCCTCGCCGGCATCGGCACCTGGTTCGGGGGGAAGACGGACTTCATCTTCCAGCGGATCACCCAGGTGAACATGGTCATCCCCACCCTGCCGATCCTGATCATGGTCGGTCAGTTCTACTCGCGCAGCCTGTGGCTCATGCTGGGGATCATCATCGCGATGAGCATCTTCAGCGGGGCGATGGTGACCTACCGGGCGATGTTCCTCCAAGCGAAGGAGGCGGCGTACATCGAGGCCGCGCGGGCGTACGGGGCAAGCAACTTCCGCACCGTGTTCCGCTATCTCCTGCCGCGGATCGTCCCCGTGCTCCTTCCCAACTTCGTGACCGTCGTCCCCGCCTTCGTGTTCTTGGAGGCCTCCCTGGCCGTCCTTGGGCTGGGCGACCCGATCCTGCCCACGTGGGGCAAGGTCATCCACGATGCTCAGACCCAATCCGCGCTGTACAAAGGCCTTTACTACTGGGTGCTCCAACCGGCTATCCTGCTGATGATCACGGGATTCGCGTTCGCGATGGTGGGCTTCGCCCTGGACCGGGTGTTCAACCCGAGATTGAGGACCGTATGAGCGATCAAGTGGCAACAGACAAGACCCACACCCCTCTCGCCCAACGAGAGGATAGGCCCATGGGACAAGGGACTCTTCTGCGGGTGAAGGACCTGACCCTTCACTTCCGCACGACCCGCGGCGTGCTCCAAGCGGTGGACAAGGTCAGTTTCGCCATGGACCGGAGGCGATCCATCACCGTCCTCGGCGAATCGGGATGCGGAAAGACGTCGCTTGCCCGGGCCCTCCTGCGTCTCTTGCCGCGGAACGTTCATGCCTACTCGGGCGAGGTGCACATCGACGGGACCGATGTGATGAAGATGTCCGACGAGTGGTTCCGTCAGAAGGTGAGGTGGACGAAGGCGTCCATGGTCTCGCAGGCGGCCATGAACGCCCTCAACCCCGTGCTCAAGGTGGGGGATCAGGTCGCCGAACCACTCCGGGTCCACCACCGAATGGGCAAGGACGAAGCGCTGGCACGGGCACGAGAGGTGTTCCGCATCGTAGGCGTTCCGGATGACTTCCTGCACCGGTACGCGTTCGAGCTCTCGGGCGGGATGCGGCAGCGCGCCATTCTGGCGATGGCCCTCGTGACGAGCCCCCAACTGATCCTGCTCGATGAGCCCACCTCGGCCCTGGACATGCTCACCCAGGCCAACATCTTCAACGCGCTGAAAGACATCAAGAACCAGCTTGAAGTGGGGTTCATCCTCATCACCCACGATATCTCGACGTCGAGCGACCTCGCCGACGAGGTGCTGGTGATGTACGCCGGTCAGCTGGTCGAGCACAGCTTGTCGACGACCGGGTACACCAAACCCCTTCACCCGTACGCCCATGGGCTGATGTCGAGCGTGCCCACCCTGCGTGAGGACAAGAAGCTCGAGTTCATCCCCGGGCAGCCGCCAAGCCTGATCAACCCGCCCACCGGCTGTCGGTTCGCCGCCCGTTGTCCGCGGCGGTTCGACCGCTGCGATCAAGAGCCGCCAACGTTCACCGTAGGAACTCACGGAGAACTGGTGAAGTGCTGGCTGCACGCCAAGGGGTAGGAAGACGATGGCCAACGAATTGCTCTTGTCTGTAAAGGATGTGCATACCTGGTACGAGCTCAAGAAGTGGGGGATCTTCCACACGGGCTTCGTACGAGCACTGGATGGTGTCAGCTTCGACCTGCGCAAGGGCGAAGCGCTGACCGTCGTCGGCGAGAGCGGGTCCGGGAAGACCACGCTCCTCAAGACGATCCTCGGGCTCGCCCCCATGACCAAAGGGGAGATCTCCTTCGGAGGTCAGAAGTTCGATGGCAAAGCAGGCGGTGCGGGTTGGCTCAGGTCCCAGGTCGGGTTCGTCCAGCAAGACCCGTACGGTGCGCTCCCCCCGTTCATGACCGTGCGCAAAATCCTCAACGAACCGATGCTTATCAACAAGTTCGGCACGCCCGCCGAGCGTGAGCAGCGCATTCGCGAGGTGATGGAGGAGGTCCGTCTCTTGCCGGTGAGCGACTTCCTCGGCAAGTTCCCGCACATGCTTTCCGGCGGACAGCAGCAGCGGTTGGTGATCGCTCGGGCGTTGATCCTTCGCCCCTCTCTCATCGTGGCTGACGAACCGGTGTCCATGCTCGACGCCTCGGTGCGGGTGGAGATCCTCGAACTCATGCGCCGAATCCAGAGCGCGCACAGCCTGGGCGTGATCTACATCACCCATGACCTGTCCACCGTGCGCTACTTCTCGGAGCGGGTGTTCATCATGTACGCGGCGCGGCTCGTGGAAAAGGCGGGCGTAAACGAGATCATCCACAACACACTCCACCCGTACACAAAGGCCCTCTTGTCCGCGATTCCGGATCCCGACCCAGAAAACGCGCACCGCTACCGGGATGTGCCGCCGGGTGAGCCTCCCAGCTTGGTCAAGCCGCCCAGCGGTTGCCGGTTCCATCCCCGCTGCCCGGTGAAGATCGAGGGCCTGTGCGAACAAGAGTCTCCACCCGCTTTCGAACCTTCACGGGATCACTTCGTGGAGTGCTGGCTTCACAAGACATGAGAGGGAGCCCGCTGGCGCAGATCCTCGTCGCCGTCGGGATGATGGTGGCATCGATTGTGCTGGCGTTCCTGATGGTGATGCGGCTGATCGAAACTACGTTGGGACTGTGTTTCGCCACGTTCTTCCTCACACTGGCGGGTTTCATCCTCGGCATCATCGGAATGGTGCAGTACATACGGCCCAGGCGGAGGAATGGAGACGGAACGGAGCCCCCACACCCTCCTAGCTAGAGCTTATCTCTCAACCCCGAGCGGACGCTCCGCGTTCTCCGCGGTGAGCGCCGTTCAGCTGTCTGTTGCCCCGCTCGACATCGGGATCCGGGGGATGTGAACGCCCCGCTCTCGGGCGATCTCGATCGCCTTTTCGTAACCGGCGTCGGCGTGGCGGGCGACGCCCATTCCCGGGTCCACGGTCAGCACCCGCTCCAGCCTCTGGTCCGCCTCCGGCGTGCCGTCGGCAACGACGACCATCCCGGCATGGATGCTCTTCCCGATCCCCACCCCTCCCCCGTGATGCACGGACACCCACGTCGCCCCGCACACAGCGTTCAAAAGGGCGTTCAAGACTGGCCAATCGGCGATCGCGTCCGAGCCGTCCCTCATCCCCTCGGTCTCCCGGTACGGGGAAGCGACGGACCCGGAATCGAGGTGGTCGCGACCGATGACGATCGGCGCCTTCACCGCTCCGTTCCGCACGAGGTCGTTGAAGACCAGGCTTGCCTCTGCCCGTTCGCCGTATCCCAGCCAACAGATCCGCGCCGGCAGGCCCTGGAACCGAACCTTGGCCTGAGCGTTCTCAATCCACCGCCGGAGGGGTACATCGTGAGGGAAGAGGTCGAGGATCGCCCGGTCCGTGCGCCGGATGTCGTCCGGGTCGCCAGAAAGCGCGGCCCAGCGGAACGGGCCCTTCCCCTCGCAGAACATGGGCCGGATGTAGGCTTGGACGAAGCCGGGGAACGAGAACGCCGTCGCATGGGCGAGGCCGCCCTTTTCCGCTTGAGCACGGAGGGCGTTCCCGTAGTCAAAGACCACCGCCCCGCTCTCCTGCATCTTCGCCATCGCCTGAACGTGGCGGACCATCGAGGCGTACGAGCGCTCGATGTACGTCTTGGGATCCCTCTCCCGGAGGGCGACGGCCTGGGCGTAGGTCATCCCTCCCGGGACGTAGCCGACGAGCGCATCGTGGGCCGCAGTTTGGTCCGTGACCACGTCCGGTACCACGCCCCGGCGCAGGAGCTCGGGGTACACGTCGGCCGCATTGGCAAGGAGCCCGATTGAGATCGGTTCGCCTTTCGCCGCATGGTCGCGCACCGTGCTCAGCGCCTCGTCGAGGGATTCGGTCCACGTGTCGAGCTGTTTCAGCGCCAGGCGGCGCTCGATCTTCGCCGGGTTCACCTCCACGACGAGACCCACTCCGTCGTTCATCGTGATCGCCAGCGGTTGGGCTCCTCCCATCTCCCCCAGTCCCGCGCTGAGGACCAGCTTCCCGCGCAATGCCCCCCCGAAATGCTGCCGCGCCACTTCGGCGAGGGTCTCGTAGGTCCCCTGGAGGATCCCCTGCGTCCCGATGTAGATCCACGACCCGGCCGTCATCTGGCCGTACATGGTCAGGCCGAGGCGCTCCAGCTCGCGGAACGCTTCCCACGTTGCCCACTCTGGAACGAGCATCGCGTTGGAGATGAGCACGCGCGGGGCGTCTTCGTGGGTTCGAAACACGGCCACCGCGCGGCCGGACTGGATGACGAGGGTTTCGTCTCCCTCGAGCTCGCGGAGCGAGCGGACGATGACGTCGAAGTCCTCCCACGACCGGGCGGCCTTCCCCGTGCCTCCGTACACGATGAGGTGCGCTGGATCCCCGGCGACCTCCGGGTCGAGGTTGTTCATGAGCATGCGCAGGGCGGCCTCCTGGAGCCAACCCTTGCAGGAAATCTCCGTTCCCCGTGGTGCCCGCACCGTTCGCACGTTCTCCGTCTCCTCCATTGTCATTGGTGATGGTAGAACGAACGACCGCTTCCGTAAAGGCCATTCGCCCCAAGCGCGGCAGGTCGTGTAGAATGACGCCTGTCCACTAGGAGGTGGAAGATGAAACGGTCAATGGTGTGTGCGCTGTTCCTGATGCTCGGGCTCTCGCTGGCCCCGGCGTGGGGGGCAGAAGCGGGATCGGCGGGGAAAT
>DLNB01000014.1:0-7032 GCA_002479455.1 Acetothermia bacterium UBA7521 | reverse complement strand
GATCGGCGGGGAAACTGGGGGTAGGGGCGAGTTTCAACCTCGCGCTGGGAACTCCGGTGTTTGATCTGTTCTACGAGATCCCCATGGGGACTAACTCGGCAACCCGGTTCACGCTCGGCGTGCTGGCGTTCGCCCAAGGAGCGATGGCGTTCTCCGTGGACGCATCGTTCCTCATCACCCCGGCCCTCGAAGGGTTCAAGCCGTACTTCGGAGGCGGAGCCGGCGGCATCATCGTGGCAGCGGGGGGAATCGGAGGTATTGCCAACATCAGCCTCACCGTGAACGGGATGGCGGGAGCATACTTCGCCCTGTCCGACACGTTCGGGATCTACGGGCAGATTCGTCTCATCGGGATCGTGGATCTGGCCAATATGCAGATCACCGCCCTCCTCATGCCGGGGGTTGGCCTGTACGTCATGTTCTAGATTTACACTTGTCCAGACATTGGAGAAGGGGCAGGCCCATGGCCTGCCCTTTCTCGTTTGCGAGCGCGGCGTCCCCTGACCACGGGTGGAGCGTCCTTCCCCAGACCGAACCGCGCCCCTAACATCATCAGCATTGGAGAGGAGAGCACAGATGAAAGCTGTCGTCGGGTCGCTCGTCCTGCTGGGGCTCCTTCTGAGCCTGACTGCCTTCCTGTTCTGGATGCCCTCCATTTCCCCGGAGGTCGGCGACTACACCCGCCTGTGGGAGGCCCAGGACCGCCTTCCGGGGTCGCTCCGCGAGCTGGAGTCGCTCGCGTCCCGGGACGACGGCGTGGGCTGGCAAGCCCGGATCGTCCTCGGACGGTGGCACGCAGCCCAAGGCTTGCCGGTCGCTGCTGCTGACCAGTTCCGCAGCGCGCTTGCGCTCTACGCGACCTCGGACCTCCGAGCCGAGCTGGCCCGCACCCTCGAGACGGCCGGCCGCGCAGCCGAAGCGCTTGGGGAATGGCAGCAGCTCCTCCCCCGCCGGGACGCGGTTCAAGCGGTCCTACGCCTCGAGCCCGATCCTGTGCGGGCTGCCTCTCTGCTCACCAGAGGTGGGGCGCCCAGCGATGCCCTCTCGGTCATCGCGGCGATCGGCGGAGCCCAAGCCGCGCTGGAGCGGGCGCGGGCCCTCGCCGCAGCGGGCAAGCCCGACGAGGCGCTCGTGGAGTTCGAGCGGCACCTCGCCTCCTCTCCCGGCGACGCGGGAGTCCAGGTCGAATACGGGCGTGCCCTCGAGCGGGCCGGGGAGAGGGAGAAGGCCATCGCTGCCTACCGAGCCGCCGGAGCGACCGGAGCCTACGCAGCGGGGCTCCTCCTCGAATCCCTGGGGCGGGAAGACGAGGCGACCGTCGCCTACCGGCAGTCCGCCGAGCCGGAGGCGAAGTGGCGCGCTGCCCGGCTCCTCGAGGCCCGCGGTCAGACCTCAGAGGCTCTGTCCCTGTACGGGGAGCTTGCCCAGGGCGCCCACCGTGTGCGTGACGATGCTGCCCTCCGCCTCTACCTCATCCATACGCGGCGCGGCGAGATCGCCAAGGCGAGCGAGGCGGCCCGAGCCCTCTCCCCCGCCTTCGCCTGGCTCGTCGGGGTGCCCCGGCCCGTCCCTTCTCTTAGCACGGACCCCCGCCCTGCTTCTCCTGCCGCGGTGGCGCAAGCAAATGCCTTGATCGAGGCTTTTCCAGACGGCGATGGGAGACGATGGGCGGAGGTAGAGCTGGCGATCGCCTCGACCCGCGGCTCCGCCCCAGAGCGGCTCGCCATTGGAGAGTGGTACGTTTCCCAAGGAGACTGGCGGAACGCGTTCCGAGTTGGAGGAGCCGTCTTGGTCGCGGCTCCCTACCCCCGTGCGTACCACCTGTCCTACCCGCTGGCGTGGTGGGACACCGTCCTCCGTTGGGCCGGGGTGTACGAGGTGGACCCGTACCTCATTCTGGCGGTGATCCGTGAGGAGAGCGGGTTCTCCCTCACCGCCGTCTCCTCGTCCGATGCGCGGGGGTTGATGCAGCTCCTCCCCTCTACCGCCCGCTGGATCGCGGAGGACAAGCTCAAAATCCCGTACCGGGAAGCGGACCTGTTCTCCCCTGATTACAACATCCGGCTGGGAACATGGTACCTGCGGCACCTCCTCGACCAGTTCGAGGGAGATCTGGCCTGGGCCGTCGCCGCCTACAACGGTGGGCCGGGAAACCTCCGCCGGTGGACGGCCGGTGGAACAACGACCCCCGGAGACCTGCCCTCCTTCCTCCGCTCCACCGAGACCCGCGAGTACCTGGTGAAGGTCCTCGACTCCTGGCTCATCTATCGCTGGTTGTACGGGAGTTGACCTCCGCGGACGCGGCCCCACAACAGACCGTCGGGGGTGGCGTGAGAACCGTGCCCCCAGCCGGCACATCGCTCCGGACAACCACACCCGCTCCAATCCGCGCCTCTCTCCCCACCCGGATCGGCCCCAGCAGCACCGCCCCCGCTCCGATCACAACGCCGTCTTCGATCGTAGGGTGGCGCTTCCCGCGCTTCCGCGACACGCCGCCCAAGACGACCCCCGAGTAGAGGTGCACGTCGTCCCCGACCTCCGCCGTCTCGCCGATCACGACCCCCATCCCGTGGTCGATCGTCACCCGCCGCCCAAGCCGCGCTCCAGGATGGATCTCCACCCCTGTCATCGCCCGAACACCGTGGGCAAGAACGCGCGCCAAGAGCCGCAACCGATACCGCCACAGCCAGTGGTTGATCCAGTGCAGCCACACCGCGTGCAGCCCGGGATAGCAGAGGAGAACCTCCAGCCAAGACCCCGCTGCCGGGTCGCGGGCACGCATCGCCGCGATGTCTTCGCGGACCCGGCTAAGCATCCGCTGCTCCTTGAGCCCGGAACAGCGAGGTGGACAGGTACCGCTCCCCTGTATCGGGAAGGATGACGACCACCGTCTTCCCCACTGCCTCGCGGCGGAGAACCGCGCGCAACGCCGCGGCAACGGCCGCTCCTGACGAGATCCCAGCCAGGATCCCCTCTTCGCTGGCCAGGCGCCGGGCCATCGCCTCCGCCTCGTCGTCGGTCACGGTTACGATCTCGTCCAGCACCGACCGGTCGAGGATCGGGGGCACGAACCCGGCCCCGATCCCCTGGATGCGGTGCCGGCCTGCAGCTCCCCCCGAGAGGACCGGCGACGCCGCGGGCTCCACGCCCACGATGCGCACCCCCGGCCGGTGACGCTTGAGGAACCGTCCCACCCCGGTGATCGTGCCCCCGGTGCCAATGCCGGCAACGAGGATGTCCACCCTCCCGCCGGTATCCCGCCAGATCTCCTCAGCCGTGGTCCGCTCGTGGATCCGAGGGTTGGCGGGGTTCGCGAACTGGTTCGGCATGAATGCCCCCAGGTCCCCGACCAGGGCCTCCGCTCGGCGCACCGCGCCGGGCATCCCCTCCTCACCCGGGGTGAGAACCAGTTCCGCCCCGAGGGCGGTGAGGATCGCCCGCCGCTCCACGGACATCGTCTCCGGCATGATCAGGATCAGGCGGTGCCCACGGATGGCGCACACGAACGCCAGCCCGATCCCAGTGTTGCCCGAGGTCGGCTCGACCACGGTCCCGCCGGGCTTGAGCGCGCCCCGCTCCTCTGCATCGTGGACCATTGCCCACGCGATCCGATCCTTGACGCTTCCCAGCGGGTTCCGCATCTCGAGCTTGGCGAGGATGAAGCTGGCAGTTCCCTGGCCGATCCGCCCCAGGCGAACGAGAGGGGTGTTCCCGATGAACTCGGTCACACTGGCATGGATCGGCACCCTGACCTCCCGTGAGGTAGAACGATCAACGACGGCGTGACGGAAAAGTTAGATCTGGACTGACTGGCGACGAGACGAGGACGCGCCACGACAAAGGCGACCACCCCGCTTCAGCTGATGTCCCTTCACGCGCACGCACCCCCGTTGGACGAAGATGGCATGAAGGGTAGCGTTTGCCATGATCGCGGTCAACTTGAACCCTTGCGCTCATGAGCCCTCGTTGGGATCATCCATCCGCCATGCACTCCCATGGGCCGATGGAACGACGACTCCTCCTCGCCGCAGGGGTGACGGGTCTTGTGTGCGTAGGCCAGGTGGTGGGCGGCCTCCTCACGGGGAGCCTTGCCCTCCTCTCCGACGCCGCCCACGTGTTTTTGGACACCTTCGCGCTCCTCCTTTCCTACGTTGCGATTCGGGCTGCGGGGCGTCCGCCGACCGATCGCCACACCTACGGCTACCACCGAGTGCAGGTGCTGACAGCGTTGGTAAATGGGGCCACGCTCGCCGCGGTGGCAGTGGGGATCTTCCGGGAGGCAATCGGGCGCATCCGCGATCCGTCGCCCGTTCTCGCTGGGCCGATGCTTGCCGTAGCCGTGGGGGGACTGCTCGTCAACCTGGTCGTCGCTTGGATGCTCCACCGGCACGATCGCGATGATCTGAACGTGCATAGCGCGTTCCTGCACGTCGTGGGCGATGCGCTGGGATCGGTGGGCGTGATAGGCGCGGGGATCGTGATCCTTCTCACGGGGTGGACGATCGCCGATCCGCTGGTAAGCCTCCTCATCGGCGGCGTGATCCTCGTGGGGGCGCTCCGTGTCCTCAAGCGTTCTGTGCACATCCTCACCGAGGGCGTTCCCGACGGGATGTCGGCTGCTGCCGTCCTTGATCGAATGGTAGGGGTGGATGGGGTGTCCGAGGTCCACGACCTCCACGTGTGGACGGTGAGCCCGGGGTACGTCGCCCTGTCTGCCCACGTCGTGATCGCCGACCAGGCACTGAGCTCGGCCGAGGCAGTGATGGCAGACCTGAAAAGGGTTCTTGCCGACGAGTTCGCGATCACCCACACCACGATCCAACTCGAGTGCCGAAATTGCCAGGGGACGATCGCCTGCCTTGGGCCCGGATGCCACACGGCACACGGAGCGGCGTGATGCGGCACCGGTCCCTTGGACGAATCGAGTGGAAGCCATCCGCTTTGGGGTTTGGCGCGATGCGGCTCCCCACGCTCGACGGAGACCCGGGCCGGATCGACGAGGACCAGGCCGCGGAGATGATTCGCTACGCGCTCGACCGCGGCGTGAACTACGTGGACACGGCCTACGGCTACCACAAGGGCGAGAGCGAGCGGTTCCTCGGCCGCGTCCTCCAGGGGCCGTGCCGGGACAAGGCGAAGCTCGCTACGAAGCTCCCCTGCTGGCTGGTGAACGAGCGGGCCGACTTCGACCGGCTGTTCGACGAGCAGCGGGAGCGGCTGAGGCGCGAGCACGTGGACTTCTACCTCCTCCACGCGCTGAACGGGAAGACGTGGCCCCAGGTGCGCAACCTGGGCGTATTAGAGTGGGCGGAGCGCGCCAAGGCCGACGGGCGCATCGGCTACTTCGGGTTCTCGTTCCACGACGAGTACCCCGTGTTCCAGGAGATCGTCGACGCCTACCCCGGGTGGGACTTCTGCCAGATTCAGTACAACTACATGGACGTGGCGTTCCAAGCGGGACAGAGAGGACTTCGCTACGCTGCGGAGCGCGGCCTGGGAGCGGTGATCATGGAGCCGCTTCGGGGCGGCGTGCTCGCCCGGCCGCCGGAACCGGTAGCGCAGCTTTTCGCCCGCTCCGCCCGAGGGTGGTCGCCCGCCGAGTGGGCCCTCCATTGGCTGTGGAGCCAGCCGGAGGCATCGCTGGTCTTGAGCGGGATGAGCACGCTCGACCAGGTGCGGGAGAATGTCTCCACTGCATCGGTGTCCGGCCTGGAGACACTTGATCCCGACGATCTCGCAGTGGTGGAGCAGGCTCGGGTCGCCTATCTCAAGCTGCGGCCGGTTCCGTGCACGGGGTGCGGGTACTGCCTCCCGTGCCCCAACGGGGTCGCGATCCCGCAAATCCTCGAGCTTGCCAACCAGGTGGCGATGTACGCCGACGCTGCCGCGCCCCGGTTCCGGTACCGAATGCTCACTGAGGCAGAGCGGGGTGATCGGTGCACCGTCTGCCGCGCGTGTGAGGAGAAATGTCCCCAGCACATCTCGGTTGCGGACCGGATCACGAAGGCCCACGCCCTTTTGGTCTCGACGGACAAGCCCTGGTCAGGGTAGATCGGAAGCGAGCCCTGCTCGATCAAGCACTCCCCGCATCGCAGGGTCGGTGACGTCGTGGACCAGGCGGTATGCAGGTCGGTTGAGTTCGCGATAGCGGATAGAGTGGCCCGGCAGGTGTCCGCCAGCAAGGATTGCCTCGCTCAAAGGACAGAGTTCGCCTGACGTAAATGGCATTCGTCCACTGTGGGCCAAGGCAAGAACCTCGTCCCACAACCGCCTGAACTCCGCAAGCTCTCCCTTCTGGGAAGGTTGGTCAGCCAGAAGCGGGCCGATCTCGGCCAGCGCCACCCCTGCCGCCTTGAGCGGTCGCAGGTTGAGCCGGGCGGTCGGCCCGGAGGGGTGGATCCGTTCAAGGGGAACTTCGCCCGCGAGTGAGACGGGTTCCAAGCTTTCCCACTCCCGCCACAGCTCCTTCAGGAACCGCTCCCGATCTCCCAAGAGGTGATCCATCCCCATCACCCCCTGGTAGAGGAGCTTCGCCAGGTCCTCGGGACCGAACCCGGGGTGCCGCCGCAGGTGATCCTGGATTAGCCCCTCCAGACGCTGCAGCTCAGCTCCTGCGTTTGTCACAAATCCGATCTTAGCAGAGCCCGCCGTCCAGCCCACGCAGGCGCCACGAGCCCGCTCTCGCCGCACAGACACGGAGTTCGCAGAGAGAAGAGATCATAACGTCGGGGTTCATCCCCGACCGTCGCAGACCTGCCTTCAGCAGGCAGGCGAGCTGCGACGCTACAGAAGCTCGGGGACACGGCTTCAACTCGAGAACGGGTGCCCTCTGCGTCATCTGCGTTCCGGCGATATGCAGGTACTCCCTTTGGCGACCTCAGCGTTCTTGGCTGAGAGCTGAAGGACCCTCTTGTCTTCTGCAGCTCACTGTCGAAGCCGGAAGTAAAGGTGCATGAGGAGACCCACGATTGCCCCGCAGCCCGCGCCGAACAGAGCGTCGTGGAAGAAGGCCCCCGCCGCTGCCCCCACCCC
>DLNB01000015.1 GCA_002479455.1 Acetothermia bacterium UBA7521 | reverse complement strand
AGGATGGCGGCCCAGCGCTTCGCTTGGGGGCGGATCACAGCGCGGGTGCGCTCGGTGGGGCTGTCGGGCTACGCCGGCCTGACCCGCGATGTGGAGGCGTTCATCGCCCAGGAGAAGCCGCCCCAGGTGGTTGAGGTTTACGTGACGGGGTCGCCCTCGGTGTATGTGCAGCTGTCGCGGAAGCTCATCCAGTCGCAGATCGTCAGCTTGGGGGCCAGCCTGGGGGCGGTGGCGTTGATCGTGATCCTTGTCATGGCTTCCGTCGGGACAGGTCTTCTGGTCTTGATTCCGCTTGTGGTAACGGTGGCGGGGAACTTCGGGGTGATGGGCTACGTGGGAGCCCACCTGGACATGGCCACGGTGATGATTGCGAGTTTGACGGTGGGGATCGGGGTGGACTACGCGGTCCACTTCCTCGCCCGCTACCGCCGTGAGCGGGTCGCTTCGGGCGAGCACCGCGAGGCGCTTGCGCAGACCGTGCGCACGTCCGGGCGGGGAATCCTCGTCAACGCCGCGACCCTCACCTTGGGGTTTCTTGTGATGCTCCTGTCGAGCTTCGGAGCGCTGCAGACGTTTGGATGGCTGATTGCGGTGACGATGGTGACAAGCCTGGTCGGGGCGATGTTCGTACTCCCCGCGGCTTTGGCGTGGATTCGGCCCAAGTGGCTTCTGCCGTGGACCGAGAAGAGGAAGCACAGAGAGACACAGACGAAAGAGGGAGGAACAAGATGAACCGACTACGTCAGGTGGCATGGGCCATTGCGGTCCTCGGTACGACCCTGTGCGGGGTCGGCCAGAGGCTCACCCCGGACGAGATCCTGGCCAAGGTGGAGGAGCAGAGTTTCTTTGGCACAGGCT
Source organism: Acetothermia bacterium UBA7521 (assembly GCA_002479455.1). Lineage (GTDB taxonomy): Bacteria > Bipolaricaulota > Bipolaricaulia > Bipolaricaulales > Bipolaricaulaceae > Bipolaricaulis. Next base: position 13,659 of record DLNB01000015.1, on the reverse strand, counting down.
CGGGCAGCCTGTACGCGGCGCTGGCGGTGACGATCGAGGAGTCGGGGCAGCCTGACGCGGGCTACGCGTTCCGGGTGTGGTCGAAGGAGTACCCGGACGGGACGACGAAGACCCTGCTCCTCTACGCGGCGCCGGAGCTGGTTGCGGGGACTTTGTACCTCGCGTACACCCCCAAAGAAGGGACGGGGCGGATGTGGCTCTACCTGCCTGCGCTGGAGATCCTAAAGGAGCTCGTAAGCGAGTCCGACCGCAAGGGCGAGTTCATCTCCGGAAGCGGGATCACCTACGACGATGTCGCCTCCGGGTTCAGCTACCGCGAGGGCTACGCGGCGACGCTCGTGGGAGAGGAGGTCGTGATCGGCACGACAGCGTGGCGACTCGATCTCCTGTCCGCCAAGTCGGGAACGGAGTGGTCGCGGATTCAGCTCTGGGTAGACCAGGGGGCGTTCATCGTCCTCCGTGCGGAGTTCTACGACCGGAGCGGGAAGCTTGCGCGTGTCCTCGGTGTTCCGGAACTGGTTCAGGACGAGCTTGGGCTGCGACCGGCGCGTCTTGTCGTCGAGGACCTGCTCCAAGGCGGTCGGGCGACGGTGGAGATCGAAGCCCGTTCTGCCGAGGAGATCCCGGACGCGTACTTCGAGCCGTACAACCTCGGGAAGCTCGAGCTGTAGGAAGAACGTCTGCGGAACCCGTTCGATGAGGACGGGCCCGCTTTCCTGATCGGAGGTTGAGGAGTGCTTCCCTGGGTTGCGTTTGGTCTGTCGCTCGCCCTTGTCCTCGTCCTCGCCCGGTGGACCCTGTGGGGGGCGATGGGGCTGGGGGCGCTCGTGCTCGGGCTGCTCACGCTACCCCCCGCGGAGGTGGGGCGCGCGTTCCTTTCTGTGTGGACGAGCCCGAGCGTTCCTCTGCTCGCGGGGGCGATGGCGCTCATCCCCCTCATCGGCGGGGCGCTGGTGGCGACGGGGCGGATGGAGGATCTTCTTGCCGGGCTCCCCCGGCGGCGAAAGGCTGTCTACGCCTTGGCTCCGGCCATCCTGGGGATGCTCCCGATGCCCGGCGGCGCCCTTCTCTCGTCTCCGTTGGTGGAACGCGCGGGCGGGGCTTCGCCGGATGCAAGGGCAGCGGCCAACGTCTGGTTCCGCCACACGCTGCACTCCGTCTATCCCCTTTCTCCAGCCCTTATCACCGGCGCGCTCCTCGCGGGACGCGATGTGTGGGGGGTCCTTCCGTACCAGCTCCCGGCCGTAGCTCTCCTCTCTGTGCTCGGGTACGTGGCGCTCTTGGGGCGGGTCTCGGGACGGGTGGAGATCGCTCCCTTTCGTTCGCGGTGGGCGGTGGCCGTCCCGATGGGAATCCTGTTGACAGCCCCCCTGCTCGATCTCCTCCTGAAACGATCGGTTGCCCTGCCGGTACCCGAGCTGGCCACGGGGATCGGGGTCGCGGTGAGCCTGATTCTCGCTTCGGCAGGCAAACTCCCCCTGGTCGATCTCGTGGCCATCGCTCGCCGGGAGAGGCCGTGGCGGTTTGGTTTGATCGTGATCGGTGTGTTCACCTACCTCGCTGTGTTCCAGCGATCGGGTCTTCCCTCTCTGATCGCGGCGCTCTCTCTCCCACCCCAGGTTTTGTGCGTGGGTGTGGGCTGGCTCCTGGGGTTTGCCACCGGCCGCCAGCAAGCGGCCCTGTCCCTCGTTATCCCGATCTACACGGGGACACACGGCCCCATGTCCCCGTGGGCGTTTGCTGTGACCTACGTCGCTTCGTACCTCGGGTACCTTCTCTCGCCGCTTCACCCGTGTCTCACCGTGTCGGCGGAGTACGTGGGCGTTCCGCTGTTCGGGGTATGGAGGAAGCTCATCGGCCCAAGCCTGATCGCTCTTTTCGTGACTGTTGGCAGTGCTCTTCTCGTTCTCTGAGCCGCTTCTAGTTTCAGAACAACTCATCGTAGCCGGTTTGCAGGTGGCGAACCGTTCTCGATACGTCCTGAGGAGAGGGGACGAGTTCCGGACGAAGCATGGGTGGTCCGAACCGGATTACAACCACCCAACCCACACGATTCCCGGAAGAGCCCTGTAGAGGAGGGTGGGCTGCGAGGCAAGAACGGTTGCCGTGGAAGATGGAACTTGGGCCTTCCACCCTCTGGCCCACGTGTCGAGGAGCCAGTGTGATGCCTCGCGGAGACCATACGAGGCGATTCTTCGGTTGAGTTCGGCGGCGAGAAAGAGAACATGGCCTATGGGATAGAATCGCTCGACCAGTCGGATGAGGGATCCCAAGCGGCGATGGGTTCTTCCTTCATCTCAGGCCCGCGTCAGCGCGTGCGGATCTCCTTGAGCGAAGGTCGCGCGAAGTGTTTGTAGAAAACCTGTCCAATCCCGCATCGGATCTCTGCCTGGTCGTGCCATAGGGGTAGGGCGCTCCTTTTCGGCCCGTGCCGAGTCTACCGCGGATAGGACCATGCGGAGACCGGTGGTCGAGCATAGAATGCTTCCTGTGCACAGGGGTTGGGACCTGCTGCAGATTTTGAACTCAAGGAGCAACCATGGACGAAGAACGTGTGATCGTGGAGTTCGAGCGCGGCGCGGGCCAGAAGGTCGTCGTTCGCCGGACGAGGTTCAAGGGCAAGGAGTACCTCGACCTGCGGCAGTTCTTCCAGGGCGATGACGGGCAGTGGCTCCCCACCAAAAAAGGCGTATCGCTCTCTTGGGAGATGTGCTCAGCTCTCATCGAGGCATTGCAGAAGGAGACCGCATAGCTTTGCTTCTGCGAACGGAGGGCGCTCGGCCAGCACGGCCCTGTCAACGGACGGCGCTCCGTGCGGTGGCCTTTGCCCGGCGATCCGGTTCGGGCGGGATGAACTAAGGGGGGCTGGTATGGTGAAGCAGGCGTTGGTTCGGGCTCTGGGTGAGCTCGGAGGGGAGGTGGCGTCGCGAGGCGACGTGCTTGAGTTCACCAAGACTGTCGCGGAGCGGAAGGCGTTCTTGACCCGGAAGCGGCTTGTGTACCGGGCAAGCATTCGAGTGGACGAGGCGAAGCGCGAGATCCACCTCGCCGAGTCGCTTATGGAGACGGGCGTTGGCCTCGCCGCGGACAGTGGAGTCGGGTTCAAGACGGAGAGCTACCGGACGGGTCGCGGGCCGCGCGACGGCGGCATCGCTGAACAGTCCAAGCTGTTCGGGAAGGTCTACACCTACACGTTCGACCACGGAGCGATCCGCGCGGTGATCGAGACCCTCGCCCGGAGCCACGGGTACACCGTTCAGTACCACATCACAACCCCGTAGGGGCAGTGAGGCGGAGCGGTGACGACGGGCGCCGCCCCATGCCCCCACCGCTCCCGCAACGGATCCTGTTAGGGCTGGATACGTTCGATCCCCTCGCCGGAACCCGGAGAGAGGGAAACGAGCTCCAGCCGATACTCGCGCACCACCCGGCCGTCCACCTCCTCCCTCCCCACGATCAGGACCCAGTTCCTCACCTCGTCGCTTCCCCAAGCCGTGCCTTCGTGGACCCGCACCGTGGGGCTCCGCCCCACGAGTTCAACCCGCGTTTCAGCGCGGTACCGGAATCCCTGGGCCTCCAGTGGCCCTTCAGCTGCCTCCAGCGTGTCTGAACCGATGGACTCAATGGTGACGCGGTAGACGACCTCGCCCACCGCTTCCCCAGCCGACTCGAACGGCGTCCGCTGTTCCCACACGGTCGGCTCGGTTCCCTCCCATCGAATCCCCACCCGGGCCGCGCCTTCCTCCGGCTGGTGGTTGGCATCGAACCACAGGAATAGCGTGGGTAACGGCCACCGGACGACCTCGACCCCTTCCACGACATAGGCTGTCTCCTCCGCCGACACCGGGAACCCGTACCGGTCATGCTCGACGAGGAGGGCCCACACCCACAGTGGGGCGCCGAGCCGCCACGGATCATCCCACTCTCCCGCGACCACAGTCATTGTGAGGGTGTAGTCACCGTGATAGGGGAGCATGGTGTACGGCCCAGGGATCTCCCAGAATCGCACGCGGTAGATCCAGGCATCACCCGACCGCCACACTGTTTCCCATCCTGCGAGAGCCATCCCGTGGCACAGGCTCAGTGTCACGACTGCCGCGATCGCCCAACACAGAATGCGCACAGCTCACCACCTCCGTGACTCAGTAGACAGCGGGGTCGAGTCCATAAGGGATATCTGAGACGCAACTGCACACGGTGGTGGTCTGTAAGCACAGCCAGACGCTGGGGCAGCCCGCAATGCAGCTCTGTATGCAGGGAGGGCACCACCACCAGAGAAGCTCGCACATGTTCACGCACATGGGGTCGACGTCCTGGTACCACCAGACACATATTTCCTCGCAGTGATAGACCGTACCAGGCGGGCACAGTTCGTACATGGGCTGCGAAGCCCCACCGCACGGTTGGACTGGCCACGGCACGCTTCCATCGTCAGCCAAGCCGGTCACCCCGACGACCAACACCAGCCCTAGAACCAGCAGCGTCGCTCGCATCACACACCTCCTTGCAGTCTCTCATTCATCGGTTCCGCCCTCGCACGCAACCGCGAGGACGGCACCTCGAAGGACTCCCAGTTCGGCCAGGCCCTCGTCAACCCAGCGGATCACCCCCTGTCGGTCGAGAATCACCTACGTCGGGGCGGGCGCGGGCGGAGACGGCCATGCACAGCGCGACTCCCTGTCTGGGGGCGGGCGCGCGGACGGAGAGGTCGGATCGGGGCGTGTCGGTTGCGGTGTGCCCAGGGGATAGGGCGAGAACCACCGCTGCAACGACTGTGAGCAGGTTCATCGCTCCCCGCGCTGCGCGGATACGTTCACTTATAATCCAGAGGCCGGCGGCTGTCAAGGCCGGGGCAGGGGAACAGGGGGCGCGGCATCCGTCGCCCTCCCGTTCTCTGACCGGCAGGCTCCCGCGGTGGCTACAGGCGGCGGGTGTCAGGCCGGTCGAGGGACGGGGTTCGACCGTGGCCGAGCGCCAGGCGCACCCGGTCCATGAGCCGAACCATGAACCGCACGTTGTGGAGCGTGGCGAGCCGGTAGAAGGAGAGCTCCCCTGCCTGGACCAAGTGGCGAAGAAAGGCGCGAGAATAGCGCTGGCAGGCCGGGCAATCGCAGCCCTCCTCGATGGGGCGGTCGTCGTGGGCGAACCGGGCGTTCTTGATCGCGATCCGGAACCCTTCCTCGGCGAACGTGAGGAGGACCCCGTTGCGGGCGAGCCGTGTCGGCGCCGCACAGTCGAACGTGTCCACTCCCCGGTTCACCGCGGCGAGGATGTCCTCCACTCCCCCGATCCCAAGGAGGTGCCGCGGCCGGTCCTCCGGGAGCTCGGCCACCGTCCACTCGATCACGCGGAGCATGTCGTTCTTTGAGCGGCCCAATGATCCTCCGATCGCGAACCCGGGGAACCCCATCCCGGCGATCGTCTTGGCTGACGCCCGCCGCAGGTCCTCGTGCGCCCCGCCCTGGACGATCCCCCACAGAACCTGGCCGGGGTTCGGCCCGAGTTCCTGTGTTCTCTCGAACGCGACGAGGGCCCGCTCCGCCCAGCGGTGGGTGCGTTCCATCGCCGATTTCGTGTATGTGTGATCGTGAAACGGCGACGTGCACTCGTCCAGCGGGAGGATCACGTTTGCCCCGAGGAGCCGCTGCAGACGGACCACCTCCTCTGGGGAGAAGAACACGGGGGCCCCGTCCACCACGGACCGGAAGTGGGCTCCGTCCTCGGTGAGGGTAACGAGTGAGTTTCCGGTGGGCTTCGCCGACCCCTCACCGGGGAACATGGACGCGATCTTCCCCACGCCGTGAACCTTCCCAGCGCCGAGGCTGAACACCTGGAAACCGCCGGAGTCGGTGAACCAGGGGCCCCGCCATCCCGTGAACCCGTGCAGTCCCCCCAGGGAAGCGATCGCCTCCGCACCTGGGCGGAGGGCGAGGTGGTACGTGTTCCCGATGAGAACCTCGAGCCCCAGGGAGAGGAGGTCATCCACGCTGAGGGCCTTGACCGTGCCTCGCGTGGCCACGGCCACGAACGCCGGGGTGTGGATCGTTCCGTGGGCGGTGGAAAGCACGCCCGTCCGCGCCTCTGCCCCGAGAACCCTCGCTGCGATCCGAAACGAGGTCATCGTCAATAGAAAGGCGTCCGCACCCGGGGGTGAGGGACAGGGAGCTTGCTCTGAGAGAGGTTCCACAGCATCCAGTCCACCTCGAACGGCCGCACGGCACGGCCGAGGAGGCGCAGGGCGGAAACGAGGTCTTCCACGGCGACGATCGTGGCTGCCCTGAGTTCGACCTCCTCTGCCGATCCGGCTGCGAGAGGCACGAGGTGACGGAGGCGTTGGGCAAGAGCGGGGTGGAGCACGAGCGCGCCTCCGGCCCACAGGAGCTGGGGGAGCTTGTAGTCGGCAAACGCAGTGAGCCAGTCGAGATCACGGAACGCCCCTGGTCCTTCCTTGTCGAACGTTCCGGCGACGTCGGCGCACAGGATCTGGGCCCGCTTGTGGAAAAGGACCTCCCGGCCTCGGTGCAGGGCGGCATCGCGGAACAGGGGGAGGTGGGCGGTGACGAGTTCCACGAGCCGACGGCACGATCTGTGGGATCGGGCGAAGAACTCCTGTGCTGAGCCAAACCTGAGAAGGGTCTGCCCCACTTCCCGCAAGGCGCGGACCCGCCATGGAACGAGAGGGATCTCCCCCAAGACCGCCCGCAGTCGGTCGGCCTCGACCCTGGCCAGGGCCGAGGGGGCGAAGAACGACGGATCGTCCTCAGCGGCCCGGCGGAGCGCGTAGGCGAGGGCAAAGTACCCTGTCCGTTCCTTGCCATCCGGTCCAGGGACGGCCCACTCCTTTCCCATGAGCGGGGAGACAGGCCAGAAACAGAAGTTGAGCGCGTCGAGCGCAAGGAGGTACCGCAGGGTCAGTTCCTCCTCGCCCTGGAAGTGGTAATCCCTGTCCCAAGCGATGGCAGGGAGGTCGCGCATTCGGTCGGCGAGAGCGCGAACGGCCTGGGGGTCAACCCGCACCCACCTCGCCTGGCGCATGACGAGGCGTGATCCCGTTCGTGCAGGGTTGTCGGTCACTGCTTACACTCCCAGCAACGACAGCGCTTCCCCGAAGCGGCGTTCGACCTCTCGGGACAGCTCATCCGGGATTCCCTCTTCGAGGAGGCGCAACGCCTCGTCCCGCGCCCTCTCCAGAAGCCCAAGATCTCGCGTCAGGTCGGCCGCCCGGAGCCTCGACACAAACCCGGACTGCTCGGTGCCGAGCAGGTCCCCTGGCCCGCGGATGCGGAGGTCGGCCTCCGCGATCTTGAACCCGTCCGTGAGGTCGCGGAACGCCGACAGCCGCTCCCGAGCCTCGTCGGTTGTCGGGTCGCCGATGGCGTAACAGACCGCGCGCTGGCCCTTGCGTCCGATCCGGCCGCGCAGCTGGTGGAGCTGGGCGAGCCCGAACCGCTCGGCGTGCTCGATCACGAGGAAACTGGCGTCCGGCACGTCAAGACCGACCTCAACCACGGTTGTAGCGACGAGGAGCTGCACGCTCCCGTCGCGGAATGCGGCCATGGCGCTCCGCTTCTCCTCGGAAGCCATCTGGCCGTGGAGAAGGGCTGCCCTATGGCGCGGGAACCTGTGACGCACCTCTGCGTACCCTTCCGATGCCGCTCGCAGTTCGAGCTCTTCTGACTCGGCGACGAGGGGGAACACCACGTACCCCTTTTCACCCCGCTCCAACCACGTCTCCGCCTCGCGGTACACGTCCTCGCGACGGGATTCGGACACCCACACGGTGCGCACTTCTCCTCGGGAGTTCGGCATCTCCTCGAGCACGGATACCGTGAAGTCGCCGTAAAGCGTGAGCACGACGGTGCGGGGGATCGGGGTGGCGGACATGACGAGGATGTTCGTCCCCGCACCCTTGGCCTCGAGGGCGGCCCGCTGGACGACCCCAAACCGGTGTTGCTCATCCACCACCGCCAGGGCGAGGTCGTGAAACACCACGTCGTCCTGAATCAGGGCGTGGGTTCCCACGACCACATCCACCTCGCCGGCCCGGATCGCCTCGATCATCGCCCGCCGCTCCTTGCGCCCGACTCCGCCGGAAAGGTACCCCACCCGGACGGGCAGATCCCGCAGCAGATCCTGCAGCACGAGCTGATGCTGCTCGGCGAGGATCTCTGTGGGGGCCATCACCGCGGCTTGGGTGCCCGCTGACATGGCCATCACGCACGCCGCGGTGGCGACCACGGTCTTCCCCGAGCCGACATCACCCTGGAGAAGACGAAGCATGGGTCGAGAGGATCGGAGGTCCCGCTCAATAGCGCCGATCGCCCGCTCCTGGGACGGTGTGAGGTTGAACGGAAGGGAGTTCACGAACCGGTCCAGGGCATCCGGGTCGGGGGCGAGCACTCGCCCGGCGGAGGCCGGGATGCGGCGGTGTACGATCCCTATCTGGAGGAGGATAAGCTCCTCGAACGCGAGGGCGCGCCGGGCGTTCTCGAAGTCGGGGAGATTTCGAGGAGCGTGAATCCGGGAGATCGCCTCGCGTCGTGAAGCAAGGGCCAAGCGTTCTCGGATCTCTTCGGGAACTGGGTCCTCGATGTGGTGGGCGAACTGCTGGAGGCTGTCTTGGATCAGGCCGTGAAGAATGGGCTGGGTCAGGCCTTCGGTGGTGGGGTAGATCGGAACCCAGCGCCCGGTCTGAAGGTTGGTGCCCTCTTTCTCCCACACGGGGTTCTCGATCTGGATCTCGCCGTAGCGGTGCTGAACCTTTCCGTACAGGGCGTACCGCTCATCGTGAGCAATCTGGTCCCAGACCCACGGTTGGTTGAACCAGATCGCGAACAAGAACCCCGTTCCGTCGTCGAAAGCCACCTTAACCAGTTCCAGTCCGCGCCGGACTCTGATCCGTGACTTGGCCCGCACGGTGCCTCGGACGAGCACGGTCTCCCCGTCCCGCACCCCGCCGATCGGTCGGAGCTGGGACCGGTCCTCGAGGCGGCGGGGGAAGAACGTCAGCACGTCCTCGATGCTGTGGATCCCCATGCGGCCGAGCAGTTCGACGCGCCTTTTTCCCACCCCGGAGAGGTGGGAAACGGGGACTTGGGACAGTGGCTGCCGTGGTGGAGACGGGGTCGCGAGCCATCGTTCGAGTTTCTTCACCGCAGCGGCCCGCGAGGCCACATTGCGCGCAGAGTAGCCTGCCACAAGATGCGAGGCCTCTGGGACGTGGTGAGAGACGAACTTCTCCAGCCCGCCAAGGACGGCCGTGTCCGCGAACGATTTCTCTCGCTCCAGTGCCAGCACCTTGCCCACCAGCGCGCGTTCGGCAGCCCCCCGGTCTGTTGTCGGCATGGTCGGATCCCTCTATACTAAAGGACGCTGAGGAGGCGGTCCAAACTGGAGGTCCTGACCTATCCCAACCCAATTCTGCGACGGCCCACGACCCCGGTGGAGCCGGGGAGCGCTGAGGCCCACGCGGCCGCGGCTGCCCTGCGCGCCGCGTTTGGCGGGATCGAGGCCCTCGGACTTGCCGCAAACCAAATCGGCCTCCCGGTGCGGGCGATCCTCGTTCGGCTCGGGGGCGAGGAACGAGTGCTGTTCAACCCCGAGATTGTAGGGCGGAGCCCGGAGATCGACGTTAGCTGGGAGGGTTGTCTGTCTCTCCCCGGCGTAGAGGCTGAGGTCCCTCGGGCGAAGCAGGTGGTCGTTCGAGCGATGGACGAAGGCGGAGCGCTGGTTGAACTCCACCTCTCCGAGCTTGAAGCCCGGGTGGTGCAGCACGAGGTGGACCACCTCGACGGCGAGCTGTACGTGGACCTCCTTTCCAAGGACGAGCGCCGGCGGGTGCTCGCCGAGTTCCGCCTTGCCCAGCAGGTACAGAAGGAGCGAGTACCTTCACCAGCGTAGGGTTGCGCGTCGCATTCGCGGGGAGTGGCGCGTTTGGCGTGCCCGCCCTTCGTCGGCTTGTTGAAACGTACGGGGTCCTTCTTGTCATCTCGCAGCCCGATCGGCCGGCTGGCCGGGGACTCAAGCTGACCGCCCCCCCGACGAAGGCCGCGGCTCAGGAGCTAGGGATCCCCGTGCTCCAGCCGCGGACCATCAACGCTCCTGCGATGCTCGGCCAGTTGCGATCCCTAGACCTCGATTTCCTCGTCGTGGCGGCGTTCGGTCAATTCGTGCGGGAGCCCGTGCTCAGCCTCCCTGGGCACGGCTGTGTGAACATCCACGCTTCGCTTCTGCCTGCATACCGCGGGGCGGCACCGGTGGCATGGGCGGTCATTCGGGGAGAGAGGGAGACCGGGGTCACAACGTTCGTGCTCGATGAGGGGATGGACACAGGCCCGATCCTGCTGCAACGGGCGGTTCCGATTGCTGAAGAGGATACGGCTGGCGAGGTGGAGAGCCGCCTTGCGGCCCTCGGAGCAGAGCTGATTGTGGAGTCGCTTCGGGGTGTCGCCGACGGAACAGTGCCCTCGCGGCCCCAACCGGAGGAAGGGACGCTTGCCCCGAAGCTCCACAAGGAGGATGGGCGGATTCGCTGGGAGTGGGCGGCTCGGCAAGTTCATGACCGTGTTCGCGGCACGAACCCGTGGCCGGGAGCGCACACAACCCTGCGGGACAGGCTGGTGAAGGTCCACCGGACGCGGGTCGTGGCCGAGGATCGTGTGGAAGCCCTGCCGGGAGCGATCCTCCCCCGCCATGACCGACTGCTCGTGGCGGCGGGGAAGGGAGTGTTGGAGGTTCTCGAGCTTCAGCCCGCAGGCTGCCGCATCCTCACCGGCCGAGAGTTCGCCAACGGCTACTGCCGCTGTCCGGGCGGGCGGTTTGGGTAGCGTGTACTCAGGTCTGCAGTTTGGGGAAACGAAGTCGTCCGAGACGGTGATCAGCACGGAGGTAAGGCGAATGGAACGTCAAGAGGACATTCTGAAAGGAGCGTTGCTTCTGGAGAAACGGGGGAAAGCGTTGTACGAGCAAAGCGCCTTGGGAACAGATAACGGAGCCGTGCGGGATGTCTTCCTCAACCTCGCCCAAGAGGAGGGGCGACACATCGAGATCCTGTCCAAGGCGTTCGCCGGCCTGATGCGTACCGGAAAGGTTGACGTGGAAACCCCGGCGGACAAATCGACCGCTGTCGCGACGGACGTTCTGACGGATGCGGTGAAGGCGGACATCTCAGCCGCCTCCTATGAGGCGGCGGCTCTCTATGCGGCGATGGCGCTCGAAGAGCGCGCAGTTGCGTTCTACTCCGACGCGGAACGGGAGTCTGCTGGTGAGGCCAAAGCTCTCTACAGTTGGCTCGCTCAGTGGGAGCGGTCCCACCTCGACCTCCTCACTGCCCTCGATGAGGAACTGCGCCAGAGGGTGTGGAACGACCAGCGCTTCTGGCCGTTCTGAGCGGTATCGGAGTGGCCGCGGACCTACGAATTCGTGGTCCGTGATCCGCAGGGGCCTTTCTGGTCCACGGACAACGGTCTACGGACGACGGTCCTCGCTGCGGGGCTCCGGTGTTCTCACGTGGCCGGAGGCTCCGCGGGCACATTCGCCTGAACTAGCCGAGCCACATCGGGTCGGGGTCCACCTTGAGCCAGGACGGAGGCTGGGGAAGAGCCTCGGCAAGGCGGTCCACCACGTCTTCCTTCCCCCGCACGAGCAACTGGGCGCGGGGAATCCCTCGGCGGGGAAAGAGGCGGGCCGGACCGAGAACCTCGAACCTACGGCCGAGGAGGTTTTCCGCCAGCGTACCCGCCTTCGCTTCGGCGTCCCGACCGGTGACGATCATCCGCACCAGGCGCGCGAACGGCGGGTACCGTAGGCTCTCCCGGTACCCCAGTTCTTCAGCGTAGAACGCGGCGTAATCCGCCTCCAGGGCGGAGCGGACCGCGTAGTAGCCGGGTTGGTCGGACTGCACCACCACTTCGCCTGGACGCTCCCCGCGTCCGGCCCGTCCCGCTGCTCCGGCGATGAGCTGGTATGTCCGCTCCCCGGCGCGGAAGTCCGGCGTCGAAAGGAGCTGATCGGCGTTCACGATCCCCACGAGGGAGATTCCCGGGAAGTCGAGGCCTTTTCCCACCATTTGCGCCCCGACGAGGATCTGGATCCTGCCCTGAGCAACAGAGCAAAGGATCCGGTCACGGTCCCGCGCCGTGTCGGCATCGAGGCGGGCTACCGTTGCCGACGGAAAAAGCCTTCGTGCCTCGTGTTCCACCCGCTCCGTGCCCACACCGAACAGGTGGAACCGGTCTTCCCCGCAGCTTGGACACCGCAGGTCGCGGACAACCTTCCCGCACGTGTGGCAGTGGAGTGCGCGGTCGGCGAGGTGAAACACGAGGGGGATCTCACAATCAGGGCAGCGAAGGATGGACCGACAGCGGCACACAGCGCCGGTGTAGAACCCGAGACGGTTCACGAACAGGAGCACCTGTCCCCGCTTGCCGAGATGGCGGTGGATCGCCTCCTGCAGGATTGGGCCGATCACGACGTCGCCCCGCGGGGCCACGCTGACCGTGGGCCGTGCTCCGACCACCCGGTCCGGGAGCGAGAGGAGTTCGAGTTCACCCTGGGCAGCGCGGTAGAACGTCTCCACTGCCGGCGCGGCTGCGCCGAGGACCACAGCAGGTCCCTCGCGTGCCGCGCGTAGCTCGGCCACGGCCCGAGCGTGGTAGTACGGCGCCATGTCCTCCTGCTTGTAGGCGGGCTCCCCCTCCTCGTCGAGGGCGACCAGACCCAGATCGCGAAGCGGGAGAAAGACGGCCGATCTCGTGCCCACCGCGCACCGTACCGCACCCCGCAGGGCGCCGTGCCAGGTCCGCCATCGCTCGCCGGGAGGGAGTTCCCCGAAGTACGTCTCTGGGGGAGAGCCGAGGACACGCCCGGCCCGCGCCCACAGCTGAGGGAGGAGCGACACCTCGGGAGCGAGGAGAAGGGACGCCTTGGCCCGGGCCAATCCCTCGGCAACCGACCGCAGGTAGACCTCGGTCTTCCCCGATCCGGGAGGCCCGAACACGAGGTACTTCTTCCCACTTCCGATCCCCGCCTGGATCGCCTCCACCGCTGCACGCTGGGCCGGGTTGAGCGTGATCGTCTTCTCCTCCTCCTGGTATGAGAACGGAAGCCGCCGTGGGCGGAGGATTCCCTTGTGGAGGAGCGTTCCCATCGCCCGCCCGCCGCCGGGCAACTGCCGCAGTTCTGCTGCCCCGGTCACCCCCTCGCCGATCGCGGCGAGGACCCGCGCTTGCGCCGGAGCGCGGGAGGCAAGCGTGGCTGAGAGCCGAACTGCCGTATCGGGGGGGAGAGCCAGCTCAACCTCGCGGGCCCGGGCACGGCTGGGTGGAGGAGCGAGCCGTGCCAGAGCCAGCCCGTGGCCTACGAACGAAAGGTCCGAGATCTGTTTGATGAGATCGAGTGTCGAAGCAGGAAGGGACGGACCTGTTGTGGTCTCAACGGGCAGGAGGCGTCCTGCGTACGTCGGTTCGTCGGCCACGCCGACCACGATTCCCCACACGTGGCGCGTTCCGAACGGGACCCGCACCCGGTCACCCGCCGCCACGGAGAGGTGGGGCGGGACCTCGTAGTCGAACGGGGCGGCCCGGGGGATGGGAAGGGCCACCCGGGCGATCAAGTCTTGCCCTCCCGCTGGTCCAGGTAGACCAGAACGCCGCGCACGGA
>DLNB01000012.1 GCA_002479455.1 Acetothermia bacterium UBA7521 | reverse complement strand
GGGGCCAACCACAAGTGGTGCTAATCGTACGAAGATACTGACCAGGCGTGCGGGTGGAAGCCACCCGCATTGTCTTGTAGAGTAGCCCAGTGAACCAGCTGCCTCGCAGGGCAAGGTTGTACTGGGGGTTGGTGGTGGGGGCCGGCCTTGCGTGTCTGGCTCTTCTTGTGCCTCGGGCTCCTTTCACCAAAGAGTTCGTTGAAATCTGGCTTATCCTTGCCGCTCTGGACTTCTTCTCTGAGATCTACGAGGTCGAACTCGTGTTTCGACGAAGTACTTCCACTGCGATGGCGATCTGTGCTGTGGCAGTCTACATTGGGGGAGCCCCTCTCGGGATCCTCACAGTCGTTCTCGGTTCGCTGGCGGCTGAAGTCGTTCTGCGATGGGAGAAGCTCAAACGGGGTCCCAGGCAGTTCCTTACCTATGTTGGGTTCAACGTTGCTCAGCTTGTGATCTCGGTTGCGGTGGCTGGGCTGGTGTTCCGCGCCCTCGGTGGCACGCCCCCCCCCTACACGAGCTGGACGCAGTTCATACCCCTTCTGGCAACGTTCCTTGCATACGTCGTCGTCAACACTTCGCTGGTAGCGATGATCATCCACCTCACGGAGCGGGTACAGCTGGCCTACCTCCTTCGTTTTGACCTACGTCACCTTCATGTCCAGATGCTGACCTTGGGCGTGCTCGCGATCCTAATGGCGATCGTGTACCCCCTGTCCCCGTGGTATGTGCTTCTGGTAGGGAGCCCTCTCATGGTGGTGCAGATCTCGATCCGCAGCTACGCACGACTGCGTGAGCAGGCGAAGGAAGCGTTCGAAAGGATCAGCCGCATCGTGGGGGAACGGGACCCTTACACGGGCACGCATTCCGCGGATGTGGCGGAGCTTGCCGTGAAGCTAGCTCGCGCAGTACGACTGCCGGACGAGGTGGTGGAGCAGCTGGGCGCCGCGGCTCGGGTTCACGATCTGGGGAAGATCGCCGTCCCAGACAGCATCCTCCTCAAGCCGGGAGAACTCACCGAGGAGGAATGGGCGGTGATCAGGCGCCATCCGGTAACGGGCGCTGAGATCCTTCAGGGCTTGGAGATCTACGAAGGGATCGTAGACATCGTCCGCCACGAGCACGAGCACTGGGACGGTGGAGGGTATCCCGACGGCCTGGTGGGGGAGAAGATCCCCCTGGGTTCGAGAATCCTCGCCGTGGCCGACGTGTGGAACGCCCTCACCACGGATCGCCCGTACCGCCCAGCCTACACGGAGGAAGACGCACGCAGGATCATGAGAGAGATGGCCGGTACGGTGCTCGATCCGAAGCTCGTAGGCGTCTTCTTCTCAATCGCAGGCTGATCCGAGATGCCCAACGGACCTCAATCGCGCCGGTCCCGAAGAAGAGAATCCGTAGCGTCGGGCTTCATGCCCGACGGCAGTCCGGGGGAAGAGTCCGTGCGTGGCCGTCACGCTGACCCAGAGACCGTCGCACACAACGTGCAACGCTACAGAACCCTCGGGAGGCCCGTCGCAACCGAGTCCTTGGCGATGGACGCGGGGTGAGGGAATGCCATTACTGTGGGCCGTCGGGATCGGTATCGCGGCCGGGCTCCTCCGTCGGGGGAGGTTGGCCAACCTCGGCCGGCTGAAGCTGCGGGCGCTGTGGCTCATCCTCGCCGCCCTCCTCATCCAGGTGCTCATCTTCCCGTTGGGAGAGGCTCCTGTGCTGCAGGTGGGTACAGCGTACTTCCACCTCCTGTCGTACGCGCTCCTCCTGGCGTTCGTCGCGTTGAACCGGCGCTACCCCGAGTTCCTCGTCATGGGGGGCGGGCTGCTTCTCAACCTGATCGTCATTGCTGCTAACGGCGGCTACATGCCCGCCTCGGCGACAGCCCTCACCCGGGCTGGGCTTCCTGAGGTGGCCGCGGCGTTGGAGAAAGGGTTCCGCCAGGGGAACACGGTGTTGATGGGAGAGGGAACGCGACTGAACTCTCTCGGGGATTTCCTTTACCTGCCGGCAGGTATCCCCTTCGCCTCGGCGTTCAGCATCGGCGACGTCGTGCTCGGCCTAGGGCTGGCGGTTCTCCTCGCCCGGCGGATGGTGCGAACGGCCTAGCATCCTGACCACGCCCACTTTCTCACCGCGGAGTACGCCGAGAGCGCTGAGGAACCCCGAACTGCACCACCAAGGTCACGAAGATGAGCACGAAGAACACGAAGGGATCGCGATTTCTCGAGACCAGAAGCCTGGAGCTGCTGTTCCTCTTTGTGCCCTTGGTGTCCTTTGTGGTGGGCTGTTCGGTCGGCCGGTTGTCCTCGGTCGGCTCGGCGATGAGAGCCTCTAGATCAGCCGTCGAGGGAGAGGTTGGGATCTGGCGACAGGGCGAGGGAGCCAGTACAGCCGAGCTCGGTGAACCGATGGTGGGCGCAGGCGGCGACGATCGCCGCGTTGTCGGTGCAGAGGCTGGGGGGGGGAAAGGAGACCTCGATCTCGCGCTCGCTTGCCCGCGCGGGCAGGGCCTCGCGTAACCGACGGTTGGCAGCCACGCCGCCTACGACCACGATCCGATCGAGCGACAACCGTCGCGCTGCACGGACTGCCTTCTCTGCAAGGACATCCACCACCGCTTCGAGATAGGAGGCGCACAGGTCGGGAACTGACGTCTTCGGGCGGTCGCGCAGCCAGTACACGGCCGCAGTTTTGAGCCCCGCAAAGCTCATGTCCAACCCAGACTCGATCATCGGACGAGGAAAGGGGATCGCCGTGGGATCCCCCTCGTGAGCCAGCTCGTCCATCCGCGGCCCGGCGGGGTACCCAAGTCCCAAGAGCCGCCCCACCTTGTCCAGTGCCTCTCCGGCCGCGTCGTCCCGCGTCCCACCAACGACCTTGTACTTCCCCCACCGCGGCACGGCGGCGAGCAACGTGTGCCCTCCAGAGACGATGAGCCCTAGGAAAGGAGGGCCTACCTCGGGTTCGCTCAACTTGTGGGCAAAGAGGTGGGCGGCCAGGTGGTTCACCCCGACCAGAGGGATGTTACGCGCCACGGCGATCCCCGCTGCATGGGCCATTCCCACCAGAAGCGGGCCCACGAGGCCAGGGCCGTAGGTCACCCCAACGAGGGCGATCTCACCCCATCCGATCCCGGCTGTGGCGAGGGCCTCGTCGAGAAGTCCGGGGAGCTTCCGCAGGTGGTCCCGCGACGCCGCCTCGGGCATCACCCCGCCGTACCGGGCGTGAAGGTTGGTCTGGGAGTAGACAAGATTGGACAGGATTGCCTCACCATCGCGGAGGACCGCGGCGGACGTTTCGTCACACGAGGTCTCGATCCCGAGGACGATCATCGGTCCGTGTTCCGTGTTCCGTGGACCGTGGACCATTGGGGGGCGGTCCCGCAATCCATCACGGATCACCCGTCACGGATGTACTCCGGCTTGAGGATCCCCACAAACGGGAGGTTCCGGTACACCTCGGCGTAGTCCAGGCCGTACCCCACGACGAACAGGTTTTCCGGGAGGACGAACCCCGCGTAGTCCACCGGCACCTCGACCTCCCGGCGGTGAGGCTTGTCCAGCAATGTGCACACGCGGAGGTTCGCCGGCCCGCGGGCGGAGAGTCCCCCCAGGAGATGCTGGAGCGTACGGCCCGTGTCCACAATGTCCTCCACGATGAGCACATCGCGTCCGCCGATCGCGCAATCGAGGTCCTTGAGGATCCGCACCTCACCTGGACTGGTCCCGTTGCCATAGCTGGACACGGCCATGAAGTCGTACTCGATCGGAAGGTCGAGGGCTCGAACGAGGTCCGCCATGAACGGCATCGCCCCCTTGAGGATCCCTACCACGAGGAGGGACCGGCCACGGGGATCCTTCCCTTCCCTCCCCCGGTAGTCGTCGGAGATCTGCCGTCCAAGCTGGCATACCCGGTCCGCAATCTCTCCCGCGGAGATCACGACACGTTCGATCCCGTCCGTCCACACTGGTGTCACACGCCCTCCCGACGAAACACTTTCCCCACGAAAGCAGTCATGGGGAAACCCCAGCATACCGCGGCCTTGGCCCACCTGCCACCGCCACAATCGGCCAGTCGGGCTACCCGGAAGCGAGATCGAGAAGGAGGTTTCCAGCCACCTGTCGCCGGTAATCGGCCGAGGCACGGAGATCGGAGATCGGCCGCACCGCGGACGACAGGGCGTCTCGCAACTCTGTCAACGCCTTCACGGTGAGCGGTCGATTCACGAGCGCCCTCTCCACCGCCCGCGGGCGAACGACCGTGGGTGCAACGGAACCCAGCGCCAGCCGCGCCTCCCGGATCACCCCGTCGTCAGCCCATACCAGGGCCCCGAGCGAGGCCACGGCGATGATGAGAGCCTGCCTCCTCCCCACCTTGCGGAAGTAGGCCTGAGCTCCGTCCCTGGGGAACGGAATCGTGATGGAACGAACCAGCTCGCCCTGGCGGAGGGCGGTCTTCCCCGGCCCAAGAATGAACTCCTCCACCGCGAGCTCCCTGGTCCCATGGATGCTGACCAGGCGAACCCGCGCTTCGTGGAGGTAGAGCGGAATCAGCCCGTCACCGGATGGGGAGGCGTTGGCAAGGTTTCCCCCGAGGGTTCCCATCGCTCGGATCGCCGGGGAACCAATCGTGCGCAGGGCGAGTCGAAGGACAGCAAACCGCTCCGTCGCGGGATGGGCGAGGATCTCAGCGTGGGTCTCCGCCGCGCCAATCTCAATCCCAGCCTCTGTTTCCCTTACCCCACGCAACTCCTCAAGCTCGCCGACGAACACAAGGCACGGGGCTGTCTCTGTTCCTCTGCGGACGCGGACAAAGAGGTCGGTGCCCCCGGCGAGGGGCCGCCCTCCGTCAGCGACCAGGCACAGCGCCTCCCCAAGGTATCGAGGATGGACGATCTCCACGGTTCCTGTCCTACGCATGGTGGAGGTCCTCCACCCGATCCACGTCCCGGATCACCCCGTCGTCTGGCCACGGGACGAGTTGGCACCCCCCGAGGAGATCCCGCGCCCCTTGGTCGCCACGGAGGCTCCGGAGCGCCGGACGCAGGACCAGGGGAAGGTACACGGGGAACCCCCGCTGTCCCCGGTAAGCGGGGGCCACAGGCCGATCCCCGGCTTGGGCGATCACCGCCCGCGCCGCCTCTTCCGGGATCCACGGCATATCCCCCAGAAACACGAGCATCCCGCCTTCTGCCTCCTCCGCGGCCCGACGGAGGGAGCTCCCCATCCCTTCTTTCCAACGTTCATTCACGATCACATGCCAGAGGGCTCGCCCCCCTCGCCCTCGCCCCTTCCCATCCGAGGGAGGGGGGAACAGAAAGCCCACGCCGTCCGAGGGAGGAGAGGTCGTGTAGCGTCGGGGTCTATCCCCGACGCCGAGCGTTCGTCGCAGGCAAGCTGCGACGCTACACAACCACGGGGTCATCGGTCTCTCCCGCGCGGGCGAGGGTCGGGGGTGAGGGGAAAAGAGCGCTCCGCGGATCGCCTCGGCTTCCGCCCCAAGCACGATCACCCGCTTATCCAGGGGCAAGCGGTTCACGAGGTCCACGACCCACACGAGAAGCGGCCGCCCGCTCAAGGGGAGAAGGAGCTTCGGCCGGCCCATGCGCGTCCCCGCGCCCGCAGCAAGCACGACCCCGGTCATCGGAGCCGCTCCGCGGCCCGCTCCACCGCCTCCGCCACCTGGGCGTACCCCGTGCACCGACAGAGGTTCCCCGCCAGGTACTCCCGGATCTCGTCCCGGGTTGGACGGGGGTTCTCCTGGAGGAGGGCGTAGGCGGCCATGATCAGCCCGGGGGTGCAGAATCCGCACTGCACGCCGGCAGTAGCGATGAACGCCTCCTGCAGGGGGTGGAGCCGACCGGAGGAGGCCAGACCCTCGATGGTGAGGACGTCCTTGCCAGCAGCCTGGATTGCGGCGGTGAGGCAGGCCAGACGAGGTTTTCCATCCACAAGCACGGTGCACGCCCCGCACTCTCCCTCGCCGCATCCCTCTTTTGTCCCGGTGAGCCCGAGGTCCTCGCGGAGGAGGTCGAGCAGCCGCCTCCCCGGCGGTGCCTCCACCGTCACGGCCCTCCCGTTGAGCCGGAAGCGGAGGGTCATCCGAGCGCCTCCTCCACCGCCGCGATGTCGGGGGGGATGACCGGCGGCTCGGGCACGCCCGCCAGGCCGCCTTGGGGATCTTTGAGCCCGGAGCCGGTGATGAACAGAACCACCCTCGCCCCGGGTGCGAGCGCCCCGTCCGCCGCAAGCTTGCGCAGACCGGCCAGGGGGGCCGCGCCCGACGGCTCGGCGAACACCCCCGCCCGGCGGGCGAGCTCCCGCACCGCAGAGACGATCTCCCCGTCGCTCACGGTCACGAACCCGCCACCGGTCTCCGCCACCGCCTTCACCGCGCGCAGGGCGTCTCGGGGCTCGCCCACGCAGATCGAGTCCGCGATCGTCTTCGCCCCCGCGGAGACGGGCAGGATCGGCTCCCCGGACTGGAATCGGGTGAAGGCGTGGGCGATCGCCGCCGCGCCCTCCGCCTGAACCCCATACACCGTTGGGACACGGGCGGCCAGCCCCACCCTCTGCAGTTCGAGGAACCCCTTGGCGATCCCCGCCACCACCGACCCATCGCCAGCGGAGACCACCGCCACATCGGGTAGTTCCCACCGCAGATCCTCGCCCACCTCGAGGGCCGCGGTCTTGTTCCCTTCGACAATCATCGGGTTCTGGCCGTCGGACCGGTTGTACCACCCGAATCGGTCGCAGGCCTCCAGGGCCAGGGCGTAGGCCTGATCATAGGTTCCATCCACCTTGAACACCACCGCGCCGTAGGCCACGAGCTGGGCGACCTTGGCCGGGGGGGCGGCGCGCGGGACGAAAATGTAGCACGGGATGCCCGCCGCGGCGGCGAACCCCGCCAAGGAGGAGGCCGCGTTTCCGGTGGACGCGCAGGCAAGGGCAGGCCTGTTCAGCTTCCGCGCCGCAGCCATCGCCACCGCGGTCCCCCGGTCTTTGCACGATGCCGTGGGGTGGAGCGTGTCGTCCTTCGCCCACAGCTCCCCAAGCCTCAGCTCGCGCGCGAGGTCGAGAAGAGCGTAGAGCGGCGTCCACCCCGCCCGAAGCGGGACCGCGTAGTCTGCCGAGACGGGGAGAAGGGCTTCGTAGCGCCAGAGGGAGAGCTGCCGTGTCTCGGCGAACGTCCCTCGGCCGAGCCGCTGGGAGAGGAGGCGGTAGTCGTAGACGAGGTCCAACGCGCCGGCCACCGGGCCGCAGTGGGGACACAGGTAGTCGTGCGCCCACGGCCGGTACTCCCGATTGCAGCTGAGGCACCGCAAACTCAACGGCTCACTCATTGCTTCCTCCTACCCACGCCGCTCCTCGGAGCCCCGCGAGGATCACCGCCATCTCCGCCGCGGGTCGGAGCGACTTGCGCCCGACAAACCCGCGCTTGAGGCGGAACTCGCGTGGCCGGAAGTCTCTGTCCAGAACGGCCACGATCTCGTCGTCTTCGTACGTCCAGGGGCCGGTTCCGGAGACCCGCGCCTCGCGGCCAGCCTCCCGCCGGACGAGCGTGTCGCCTGCGAGACGAAACGCCCGGCCCTCGGCCCGGCGGAACATACCCTCGTCGAGGTACAGTCGGGGCTTGTCCACGAAAGGTCGGCCCTGGTGAACGCAGAACGTACCGCAGTTCCCGCACTCGTTGCACAGGTCGGTCACGTGGGCGATCTGGCGGCTTTGGGCGAGGACGAACGGCTCCTCCCCAGCCACGACCACCGCCCCGTCGCGGGTCTCCACCGTGGGTACCGTCCACCGAACGGGTTCCGAGGTCCACGCGAAGTTGGCTCGATTCGGGCACACCTCGACGCACTTGTCGCACAGGGACGAGCACTGGAGGCAGCGCAGGGCTTCCCAACGCGCTTCCTTCGGCGGTAGCGACACCTCCACGAGAGCCCCCCCCGCTCGCCTCTCACGAGAAAGCGTGGGAATCGGCCGCCGGCCCTCCCGGTGGGTGCGAGCCAGCTTTGCCGTGCGTACTTCGGCCGGAGCGAGAACGGAGAACGCCGTCGGAGGAATCCAAAACGGGATCCCGAGGTCGCGGGCGATCGCCTCGGCGGCCCGCCGGCCGTCCGCGCACGCCTCGACGATCGTCGCCGCCCC
Organism: Acetothermia bacterium UBA7521; assembly: GCA_002479455.1. Classification (GTDB taxonomy): domain Bacteria; phylum Bipolaricaulota; class Bipolaricaulia; order Bipolaricaulales; family Bipolaricaulaceae; genus Bipolaricaulis. Next base: position 19,213 of record DLNB01000012.1, on the reverse strand, counting down.
GCGCACGAGGTCGCCCCCCGCGTACACGGGACCGGACGAAGCACGGCCCGTCCCCGGCTCGACCCGGACCTGACCGTCGGGTGTCCTCGAGATCCGGCTTCCCGCGAGGAACGGGGCGTCGGCCCGTTGGCCGACGGCAACGATCACCGTGTCCGCGGGGATCTCGAACTCCGACCCGGGGACGGCCTCGAACGCCCGTCGCCCATCGGCCCCCGGCTCTCCGAGGCGGGTCCGCACCTGACGCAAGCCGACAACCTTCCCTTCGTTCCGCAGCACCGCCACCGGGGCGGAGAACTCCAGAATCTCGTTCCCCTCGTAGAGGAGACCCTCGATCTCTTCCCTATCGGCGGGCATCTCCATCCGCGAGCGGCGGTAGGCGACGGTAACCGGCCGTCCGACGAGGCGAGCCGCAGCCCGGGCCGCGTCCATCGCCACGTTCCCCCCGCCGACCACGACCACCTGAGTCCCGACGGAAACCGCCTCTCCCCGGCGAATCCGACGCAGGAAGTCCACCGCGCCGTGCACACCCGGGCCGTCCTCACCCGCAATCCCCAGGCGGGCGTCAGACGGAAGGCCCACGGCCACAAACACTGCGTCGTATCCTTCGTCAAACAGGCGTTCCGGAGGCTGGGCCACGGGCGTCCGAAGGCGTAGCTCAACCCCCAGCCCCCGGATCCTAGCCACGTCGCGGTCGATGATCTCTTGGGGAATGCGGAACCCAGGGGCGAGGGCGGGCATCCCGCCGGCCCCGTCGCCAGCCTCGAACACGGTCACCGCGACTCCAGACAGGGCGAGGAAGTACGCCGCAGAGAGCCCTGCCGGTCCACCGCCGATCACCGCGGCCCGGCGGCCGGTGGGGGACGCCGGGCGGAGCTCCGGCTCGCGGCCCCGGTCGAACGCGGCGCGCTTGAGGGCCCGGATCGCCACCGGTTCCTCGTAGCTGTTCCGCGTACAGCGGGTTTCGCAGACGTGGGTGCAGATGTACCCGAGGACCCCCGGGAGCGGGTTTCGGGCGAGGACCACCGCCAGAGCTGCGTCGTACTCCCCGTGCGCAATGGCCCACGCGTACTCCGGGACGTTCTGGCCGATCGGGCACTTCTCCACACACGGGGCGGCGATGCAGTCAAAGGAGTCCAGGGGCCGCTCGGTCTTGGGGAGACCGTGGGGGAAGAACTCCTTCCGGTAGCGGGGGGCACGAACCGCGTCTGCTGCCGCCTGGGCCAGGTTGACTCTGCGGTCGTGGGCCAGCTCGTCCAGGGACCGAGCGCCTCGGGCTTCCATCTCCTTCTCGATCTTGGCAAGCCAGTCCCGTAGCCGGCCATACCCCCCGGGCTTGAGGAGGTCCGAGGCCGCGGTCACCATCCTCGCCCCGCAGGCAAGGACCGTCGGGACGTTCACCGCGTCCGCGCCTCCAGCGTAAGAGACGGCGAGCTCACCGTCGAACTCCTCTTCCAGACGCTGGAATAGGGACATCGTGACCGGGTACAGGGGCCGGCCCGACATGTACACCTCGTCCCCGGCGAGGGAGCGCTTGTGGTTCGCCATGGCCAGGGTGTTGGAAAGCTTGACCCCGAACGCAAAGCCCTTGTTGGCTGCGACCGCCCGGAGCTCGCGGATGAGGGCGACGGCCCGGTCGTACTGGAGGTCGTGGTCGAACACCCGGTCCGGGATCTCGATCTCCCGGAACCCGAGCCGGTCGTGGAGGATCCCGAGGACCTCGTCCTTGCCGAGAAGCGTCGGGTTGAGCTTGATGTACGTGTGGAGGCCGCGCTCGGCGAGGAGGTACCTCCCGATCTTCTCGATCTCATCGGGCGGGCAGCCGTGCATCGTGGACAGGGTCACGCTGTTCGTGATCCGGGTTGGGATCTCGACCTCGGCAAGCTGGGGGAACCGCGCCCGCAGGGTCTCCCGGATCCGGGCGATCTCCGCGGATGCGTCCCGCAGCCGGTCCATGAACACGGTCATGTGCGGGCTCCGGATCCCCTCGAGGTTGTAGCCGACGCTCATGTTGAACACCGCCCCCACCGGGCCGGGGAACCCGAGAACCTGGTGCAGAATGTGGACGAGCACCCACGCCTTCACGTACTCGCCCCCGGACGCGTCGAGCTTGAGCTCCTGCGACCACTCCACGTTGTACCCCTCGTCCTGCATATCGATGCACGGCCGGGGGATTTCGAGCTCGTCCATGATCTGGACGGTCTTCAGCTCGATGAACCGCCCCCCGCAGAGCCAGGCGGCGACGATGTTCTGGGCAAGCTGGGTGTGGGGCCCGGCAGCCGGCCCGATCGGGGTGAGGAGCGGATGTCCGAAGGCTTCCGATCGGTACGGAACGTCGAGGCCGGGGACCCAGAACGCCTCCCGGGGGATCCCGTAGATCGCCCCGTCGCAGTCCAGTTCGCGCAGGGCCCAGCCGAGAAGCATCTCGAGCGAGAGCGGGCGCATGCTAAATCCTCTTCCACAACTTCCGCGCCGCCTCGCCTGCCGCGGCAAGGGCGGCTTCTTCGTCGAACCCCGTCACGACGCCGTCCTGGAGCTTGGGGACCCCGGCGACGAGCACGGTTCGCGGCCGGATCCCCTCCGAGATCGCGCCAAACAAGAGGTGGCCGAGGAGACTTCCCGCGTCGAGGGGGGTCGGCGGGACGTAATCCCACACCACCAGGTCTGCTGTGTACCCTGGAGCGACCTTCCCCAGCGGGGCTCCAAACGCCCGCTCCGCGAGGGCGTAGTTCTCCTGGAGGAGGGCGAGGAGCTGGGGGTCGGGGAGCGTCGTCGGGTCGTTCGAGGCGTGGTGGGCGAGGAGCCGCGCGGTAAGGGCCTCGGTGAGGATGTCCGACCCGAATCCGTCCGTCCCCAGGGCGACCCGAATCCCCTTGGCCAGCATCGCTGGGACCGGGGCGACGCCCACGGCGTTGTTCATGTTCGAGCGGGGGTTGTGGACGACCGTTCCCCCGCGTTTGGAGAGGAGATCAAGCTCCACGCCTGAGACCTGGATTCCGTGAATGAGGAGCGACCCCTCACGCAGGATCCTGAACCGGTCCAGCCGCTCCGCGGTGCGGACGCCGTGCTTCCCCAGGGCGTCCACCGGGTCCTCCTTCCCCTCGGCGAGGTGGACGTGGTACCCCAGACCGAGGTCCTCCGCCGCGGTGCGCGCCTTCGCCAGCGCGTCGTCGGACAGGGTGAACGAGGCGTGGAGCCCCATGTGGGAGGCGAAGAACCCGGGAACCCGTTCCTCGCGGGCAAAGCGGACGTTCTCCTGGATCCCGGCGTTCCGCTCTGCCGCTCCCCCGCGGTCCGTTACCTCGTAGCACAGATCGGCCCGCAACCCCACCTCTGTCAGGGCCCACTTGAGCTGGGTCAACGACCCCTCGATCGCGGCGGGAGAGGCGTGGTGGTCGAACAGGGCCGTAACCCCGGACCGAAGGTGGCCGAGGGCTCCCACGACCCCCGAGCGGTGCACGGCGTCCAGATCAAGCGCCCGATCCAGCTTCCACCACAGCTGCTCCAGGATCTCGCCAAACGAGGTGGGGTCGAAGCGTTTCAGGGGGATTCCCCGAGCGAGGGCGGAGTAGAGGTGGGCGTGGGCGTTGACCAGCCCCGGCGTCACCAACCGCCCATCTGCGTCTAGGACCTCCGCGCCGGGCACGTCCGGCGCGGGCCCGGGACCGGCGCGCGCGATCCGATCGCCTTCCAGGACGATATGCCCATTCTCCCAGTACGTGCCGAACAGGTCGCCGACCCGCGCTCCCGTGATCACCTGTGCCATGACCTGAGTCTACCCCCCTCTGACGATCGTCAAGCTACACAAAAGGGGAGACGATCGCTCCCCGCTCCACGTCCACCAGGCCCTTGTCTGTCACCCGCAACGCGGGGATCACGGGCAGGGCCAGCAACGATAGCGTCATCAGGGCGTCGGCGAGGCGCACTCCGCACGCCCGGAGTGCGGCGTGGATCTCGGCGAGACCTGCCGCCACCTCTTCCACCCCACAATCGGAGAGGATCCCCGCGATCGGGAGGGGCAGAGACGCCCGGACCTCCTCCCCTTGGACGACGGCGATCCCGCCCCCGGCCTCGGCCACGTGGTTCCCCGCCCGGGCCATCGCCGCGGGGTCCGTCCCCACGAGAAGGAGGTGGTGAGCGTCGTGGGCGACCGTGCTCGCCACGGCGCACCCCGGTTCAAGCCCCAGGCCGATGAGAACTCCTTTCCCGATCCGGCCACTGGCGCGGTGGCGCTCGACCACGGCCACCGCTGCCACCCCAGGGACGAGCTCGATCCTCCCCGCGCGGACGGGGAGACGAACCCGCGCCTCGCGCGTCGGGGCCTGGCGCTCCACGAGTTCGATCGCCCGCACCTCCACCTCGCCCTCGTCTGCCGGCGCCTCCAGAGCGAGGTCGTCCGGTCGCAGCGGTCGGCCGAGGCGCACCGTTCCCCACGTCCAGTCGGGGTAGCGGAACACGGGGAACTCCCCTTGGAGGACGCCTCCCGCGGCGACCACCGTTCCCGAGGCCACAACCACGTCCACGACGAACTCCGCCAAGTCGGACACGATGAGAACGTCGGCGATCCGGCCTGGAGCGATCGTCCCCACATCCCGGTCCACGCCGAAGTGCTCCGCCGTGTTCAGGGTCGCCATCTGGATCGCCGTCATCGGGGAGACCCCCGCTGCGATCGCGGTGCGGACCACGTCGTCCATGTGCCCCTCCCGCAGGAGGGTCTCGGCATGGCGGTCGTCGGTGGAGAGGAGGACGTGCCGCGGGTCGAGCCCGTGGTCGGTGATTGCCCGAAGGCCTTCCGTGAGGTCGCGCCACGCCGAACCCTGGCGGAGAATGGCCCGCATCCCCTGCCGCACCCGGGCGATCGCGTCCTCGGCCCGTGTTCCCTCGTGGCAATCGGCGGGCCCGCTCGCCGCGTAAGCGTGGAACGGGCGTCCGAGGTCCGGAGACGCGTAGTGGCCGCCCACCGTCTTCCCAGCGCGGAGGGCGGCGGCGATCTTCGCGTGCACCCCCTCCGCGCCGGCGATCACGCCGGGGTAGTCCATCACCTCCCCCAGTCCAACCACTCCGGGCCAGAACAGGGCTTCCTCCACCTCGTCCGGGCCGATCTCCGCCCCCGGGGTGTCCAGGCCCTGCACCGCGGGCACGCACGACGGGACCTGGAGGTAGACCTTGAGCGGGAGCCGGCGCGCTTCCTCCATGAACAGCTTCGCCCCGCGCAGGCCGAGGACGTTCGCAATCTCGTGCGGGTCGGCGAACACGGCCGTCGTCCCCCGCGGGAGCACCGCGCGCGCGAACTCGGTCGGGGTGACCATCGCGCTCTCGATGTGCACGTGAGCGTCGAGGAGACCCGGGACGAGGTACCGGTCCTCGGCCTCAATCACCCGGGTGTGCGGACCGATCAGCGGGTTCGCGTCGGGGCCGCAGTAGGCGATCCGCTCCCCGAGGGCAGCGATGTCGGTTCCCGAAAGGATCTCTCCCGAGCACACGTTGACCCACCGGCCGTTCCGGATCACGAGGTCGGCGGGCCGATCGCCCCGGACGACAGCTACGAGTTCCGTCGTCCGGTGGAGGGACCGTACGTCCGTGTGCATGGTGCAGAATACGCCTCCTCCACGCTGATGGTCAAGTTGCCTGACAGGCTGCGACCTCGCTATACTGCCGGCGGTGAACGGGATGCACCGCACAGGAATCCGCCGGTTTCACCTGGCCCGGGACGTGGAAGAAGCGTTGTCGCTGCTCTCTGCCTACGGCGGCGGAGGGGCTCTCCTCGCCGGCGGCGTGGACCTCCTCCGTGGCCCTCCAGGCCAGGTCGAAGGCATGATCGACATCACGGGGATCGGCCTATCCCAGGTTGGCGAGGCCCGAGGCGGGCTCGCCGTGGGGGCCACAACCACGCTGACCGAGATTCTGAAGAACCCGGCGGCGAGCGCGTACGTGGGCGGGATCCTATGCGAGGTGCTCCGGCAGGTGGCGGTCCCACCGCTGCGGAACATGGCCACCCTCGGGGGAGCGCTTGTCTCCGCCCACCCGTGGGGGGACATCCCGACCTCCCTCGTCGCTCTGGGAGCCGAGGTTCGCTGGCGAGGCGAAAGGGAGGGGAAAGCACCCGCGGAAGAGCTGTACCGGGGCGAGTTCCGGGGGCTGTTTCGGAGCGCCGTGGCAACGGAGATCCTCTTCCCACCGTGGAACGGAGCATTCGCCTACGAGAAGATCGGCCGCGCCCGGTACGACATCGCCCTCCTCAACTCCTGCTGCGGGGTCGGTATCAGGGATGGCGTGGTCGCATGGGCCCGGGTGGCAGTGGGCGCGCGGCCGGATCGGGGAGAGCGGCTCCCGTGGGCCGAGCAGGCGCTCGTCGGGCAGAAACCGAGGGAATCGTTGTGGGGCGAGATCCAGGACCTCGTACAGGGTCAGGTTGAAGTCGGTGACGACCGGCGGGCCGGGGCCGTGTGGCGGCGCCACACAGCCGGGGTCCTGGTCCGACGAGCACTGATCCGAGCAGCCGAAAAGGCGGGACGATGAAGGTCACCTTCAACCTCAACGGGGGCCCGCAGTACCTCGACGTGGAACCAGGAGAACCGCTTCTTTGGCTCCTCCGGCAGCTGGGGATGAAGTCGGTCAAGGAGGGGTGTGCTACCGGCGACTGCGGGGCGTGCACCGTGCTCGTGGATGGCCGCGCCGTGCGGTCGTGTCTCATGCTCGCTCCCCAGATCCAGGGCAAGAAGGTCCTCACCCTCGAGGGGTTGGGCACGGTGGATGACCCGCACCCTCTGCAGAAAGCGTTCCTCGACAGCGGGGCCGTGCAGTGCGGGTTCTGCACGCCAGGGATGGTCCTCGTGGCCTACGAGCTCCTCCTGGGCAACGACAACCCGACGCGGGACGAGGTCGCGGAGGCGATCTCGGGTAACCTTTGCCGGTGCACCGGGTACGTGAAGATCGTGGACGCGGTTCTATTGGCCGCCCAGTGGAAGCGGGAGGGGCGATGGCGGTAGAGACGCGCCAACGGGGTGCTGTCGGCCAGAGCGTGACCAAGGTCGACGGTCCGGCCCTGGTGACGGGAAAGCCCGTGTTCACCCTCGACCTCGACGTCCCCGGAACCTTGGTCGGAAAGATCCTCCCCTCGCCCCACCCCCACGCCGAGATCGTCGCTATCGACACCTCCGAGGCCGAGGCCGTGCCCGGGGTGCGGGCGATCCTCCACCACGGGAACGTTCCCCGCATCCCGTACACCACCGCCGGCCAGGGCTGGCCGGAGCCCTCGCCCTACGACACCGTCCTCTTCGATCGCAAGGTGCGGTTCGTCGGGGACCGGGTGGCAGCGGTAGCGGCGGAGACGGAAGAGGCAGCAGACGAGGCACTGGCGAAGATCCACGTCGAGTACAGGGTTCTGCCGACGGTCTTCTCGCCCGAGGAGGCCCTCGCCTCCGACGCTCCGCCCCTCCACAACGAGCCGGATGCGGAGGGCATCTACGACGCGAAAAGGAACATCGCCGCCGCGGTGGATATCCCGGTTGGGGACATCGCCAAGGGGCTTGCGGAAGCGCCCATCGTCGCCGGTGCGACGTGCGAGATCCCGTACTCCCAGCACGCAGCGCTCGAACCCCACTGCGTGATCGCCTACTTCGACGAGGGAGGGCGGCTTGTGCTGCGCACTTCGACCCAGGTGCCGTTCCACGTGCGGCGGATCGTGGCCCGCGTCGTCGGGCTCGACCCGGCCCGGATCCGCGTCGTCAAGCCGCGCATCGGCGGGGGCTTCGGCTCCAAGCAAGAGGTCCTCTTGGAACCGGTGGCGGCGCTGCTCGCCCTGAGGACGGGCCGTTCCGTGCGGATGGCCTGCACGCGGCAGGAGGTGTTCGTGGCGAGCCGGACCCGGCACCCGATGCGGGTAACCGTACGACTGGGAGCCGGCAAGGACGGAGTCCTTCAAGCTCTGGACATGGAGGTTCTCTCCAACACCGGCGCCTACGGGGCCCATGCCCTGACCGTGCTGTCCAACGTCGGATCGAAAACCCTCCCCCTCTACAACAAGGCGCGCCACCTCCGGTTCCACGGGAAGGCGGTGTACACGAACCTTCCCGTGGCCGGGGCCTACCGCGGGTACGGGGCGACGCAGGGCTACTTTGCCCTCGAAGTGGCAATGGACGCCCTCGCCGAGAACCTGGGAATGGACCCGATCGAACTGCGACGGCGGAACCACATCCGGGTCGGGGAGACGTCGCCCATCTTCGAAAAGATCGGCGAGGGCCGCGAGGGAACAGCGCAGATCATCCGCTCCTGCGCACTCGCCGACTGTTTGCGGATCGGCGCCGAGCGCATCGGGTGGAAGGAGAACCGAGGCCGACGCTGCGAGGACGGACCGTGGGTCCACGGGCTGGGGATGGCGTGTGCGATGCAGGGATCGGGGATCACGGGCGTGGACATGGCCGCGGCGACCCTCGTCATGCAGGACGACGGGAGCTTCCGCCTTCTCGTCGGGGCGACCGACCTCGGGACGGGTTCGGACACGATTCTCGCCCAGATCGCCGCCGCGGAGCTTGGCGTTCCCGTGGACCGGGTCCTCGTCTACTCCTCAGACACGGACTTCACCCCGTTCGACACCGGCGCCTACGCCTCAAGCACGACCTACGTGTCGGGAAACGCCGTCCTCCGGGCAGCGCAGGACGTACGGCAGCAGATCCTCGACGTGGCAGCCGCGGCCGTGGGCGAGAGGACCGAGGTGCTAGAGCTCACCGACGGCGCGGTGCAGAGCCGGAAGACAGGGAAGCGCCTTACCCTGAGCGAGATTGGACACCGGGCGATCTATGTGGTCGACCAGAGGCAGATCGCCGCCACAGCGTCGTTCCTGTGCCCGGAGTCACCGCCGCCGTTCGCGGCGTTCTTCTGTGAAGTCGCCGTGGACCGCGAGACGGGCGTGGTGCGGGTAGAGCGGTTCGTGGTCGCCGCGGACTGCGGGGTCGCCATCCACCCCAAGGCGGCGGAGGGCCAGCTCGAAGGGGCGATCCTCCAGGGGATCGGCCACGCCCTGTGCGAGGAAATGCTCTTCTCCAAGAGCGGGCGCTGCGTGAACGCGGGGTTCTTCGACTACAAGATCCCGTCTTCTCTCGACGTTCCAGGGATCAAGGCGATCCTCGTCCCGAGTGAGGAACCGACCGGGCCGTGGGGAGCGAAGTCCATCTCGGAAATCGGGATCAACGGCCCGCTTCCCGCGATCTCCAACGCGATCTACGACGCGGTGGGCGTACGCATGATCCGCGCCCCGTTCACGCCGGAGCGGGTGCGGTTTGTCCTGGGGGCAACCGCCTAGAGAACCTGGCCTTGAGCACAGAAGAGAAGACGAGAGGATCAGGCCTGAAGAGGCGTTCAAACTTCGCCCGACGCCCGACACGGCTGCTCGTGTGGGGGACGCTTGTCTTGATCTCTGTGGGCATCCTCGACCCCGTATTCGGCCGAACGTTCCTCGAGGCGCCGCCCACACAGGGTCTGTACAAGCCCACCGCCTACACCCTCGCCCGGGGAGAGACCCAGATTCAGTTTTTCGCGTTCACCTCACCCACGAACCCGTTGGAGTTCTTCGAGTTCGAGTACGGTCTAACCGACGCATTCCAGCTCGGGATGCGCCCCGTCTCGGCGCTGTTCGGCCATGTACGGGTATGGGGCAAGTATCACGTGGGAACCACTGGTCCGATCTCACTCGCCATCCCGTTTGGCGTTGATGTCCTCATCCCCGTGCCGTCCTGGGCTCTACGCGGCGGATGGGTGCTGAGTTGGCGAGTTCTCTCCTATCTCGCCCTCCATCCCGGCCTCGACCTCTCGTTCACCCCAGCGATGGGCGTCCATCCCTACCTCGGCGTGGACCTCGATGCTTGGCGGAACCTGAAGCTGGTCGCCGAACTCGATGGAGAGGAGCCCTACGTGCATGTGGGAATCCTTATCTGGGCGTTCGGTTTCGTGCGGCTTCAGGTGGATACCCCTCTCCCCATCATCAGCCTGCGGATCACTGTCATCGGTCGGTTCTGAGTTCACTCCTTCTCCCCTGAGTGGAAGAGGATCGGAGGAAAGGGGGGTGTCTATCTCCGCAGGTACGCCCGGCGCCCGTACCGCCGGGACGGTCCCCCTGCTGATGGGCGCGAAGCCGCACCTGTGGAGACCGTCACCGCCCCGCCGTAGTCGAACCCGGGAAGCCGCCGCGACTCGATCGGCTTGCCCACCGCCTTCTCCACCCAGCTGCGCAGGAGGCGATCAGCGGGCGCAGAGAGACTGAACGCGTGGCCGGTCTTGGAGATCCGACCCGTGCGGCCCACGCGGTGGGTGTACGAGTCCACGCTGTCGGGCATGTCGAAGTTGATGACGTGGGTGATGTCGTCCACGTCGATCCCCCGCGCCGCCACATCGGTAGCGACAAGGATGGCGTACCGCCCGGAGCGGAACCCGTCGAGCGCTCCCTGGCGCTCGCGCTGCGTCATGTTCCCCTCGATCGCTGCCACGTTGAAGCCGGCCTTGCCGAGGAACGAGGCCAGGTTCTGCGCACGATGCTTGGTGCGCGTGAACACGAGCACCCGCCCCGTCGCCGGGCCCCGGAGAAGGGCAAGAAGCAGATCCCGCTTCCGGCCCTCGGTGGTCGGGTAGAACGCGTGGGACACCGTCTTCGCGGGTGCGATCGCATCGACCTGCACCGTGACCGGATCGCGGAGGATGCTCTCCGCCAGCCGGCGGATCTCCGGGGGCATCGTTGCCGAGAAAAACAGGGTCTGCCGACCCTTGGGCAGGAGCGCGAGGATGCGCCGGATGTCGGGGAGGAACCCCATGTCGCACATCCGATCCGCCTCGTCGAGGACGAGGACTTCTACGTGAGAGAGGTCGATCGCTCGGTCTCCGTAGAGGTCGAGAAGCCGGCCCGGACAAGCGATCACCACATCCGCGCCACGGCGCAGCGCAGAGGCCTGGGGCCTTTTCTTGACGCCGCCGTACACGGCGACGCTGCGGACGCCGATGTCCTTCCCAAGCAACTGGGTTGCTTGGTGGGTCTGCTCGGCGAGCTCCCGCGTCGGGGCGAGCACGAGCACGCGCACGTGATTCCCCTTCCGTTCCGCTAGACGCTGGAGGATGGGGAGCATGAACGCCGCGGTCTTCCCGGTGCCCGTCTGGGCGACCCCGATCATGTCGCGCTTATCCAGCACGACCGGAATGGCCTGTTCTTGGATCGGGGTGGGTTGAGTGTAACCAGCGGCCTGAATCCCGGATGCAATCCGGGGGTGAAACGCGAAGCTGCTGAAATCCACTGAAAGCCTCCTTGGCCTTTGTGAGCCAAGTCGCACTCTCAGCTCATCGTCGTTGTCGGCACCCCGCGATTGGGGTGTGCGATGCGTTCTTAGGTCCTCCGACGGCAGTATACGCTCTAGTTCGTCGCCCTGCCAGTCGCATTTCCTGCCTGGGAACTGCAACACGGCGGCAGGAGGACCCGACCACCCTTCTTCGATCGCCCAAGGCCCTTCCGGCCTGCCTGCTATCGCCCCTCGGCGGCGAGGCGAGCGAGGCGGTCGGCACGCTCGTTCTCCGTGTGCCCGGCGTGCCCAGCGAGCCAGTGAAAGCGCACGCGGTGGACCTGCACCAGCCGATCGAGGTCTCGCCAGAGGTCCTCGTTGGCAACGGGGAGAAGCCTTTTCCCTTCACGACGCTGCCAGTCCTGCCTTTTCCATCGGGGCAGCCACTCCGTGATCCCCCGCTTGAGGTAGGCGGAGTCGGTGAACAGGTTTACCTCGGCGGGCTCACGCAGGGCACGCAAAGCCTCGATCGCCGCCTGGAGCTCCATCCGGTTGTTCGTCGTCTGCCCCTCGCGGCCGGAGATCTCCTTGCGGTGGGAACCAGAAAGGAGGACCGCCCCCCATCCTCCAGGGCCAGGGTTCCCAATGCACGCCCCGTCGGTGTAGATCCGCACCTTTTTCACAGGGGGAGGTATAGCCGGTTGCCCCTCGCCTGTCGAGGTGGACCGACGCGGAGCCCCCAGGTACTCTGGCCGGGCGCATGAGCACCCCGACGTTCGAGGATCTTCGCCGGGCCCTCTTCCGCGCCCACGGCGAGGGGCGATACGATGAGGCCCTCGCCGCAGCTCGGGAGGCGTGGAAACGTTTCCCGGAGCATGAAGCGCGGACTGCCTACTGGGTGGCGTGCCTTCTCTGCCGCGAGGGCAAACCGCAGGAGGCGCTCCGCGTCCTCCGCGACGCGCGGAGCCGCGGACACTGGTGGGGAGAGGAACTCTTGATGAAGGACCCCGACCTGGAGCCGCTGTGGGGTCGTACGGAGTTCCTGAGGTTGGTGGAGGAGTGCCGAGGAGCTCACCGAGCCGCCCAGGATGCAGCGAAACCGCGGGTGCTCGTCCTGCGCCCGGACGTTCTGCTTCCCGCCAGCCCTCACCCTTTGCTCCTTCCCCTCCACGGCCGGGGTGGGAGCGCGGAGGAATACGCCCCCTACTTCCAGTCGGCAACCGCCTGCGGGTGGTTCATCTCCCTGGCCCAGGGGACCCAGCTTGAGGGAGAGGAGATGTACACCTGGGACGAACCGGCCCAAGCGGAGCGGGATGTAGCGTGGGCCTACGGCGATGTGGTTCAGTCACAACCAGTAGACCGAGGGCGAACCGTCCTCGCTGGGGTGTCGCAAGGCGGGGCGCTCGCGATTGACCTTGCACTAAAGGGCGCGCCCATTCCAGCTTGCGGGTTCATCGCCGTTGTGCCCTCTCCAGGTGGTACGGAGGCAGTGCTCGCTCACGCGCCTCATGCCGCCCGCCGCGGACTGCGCGGGTGGATCCTCACCGGAGACAAGGACCCGCGCTTCAGCAGGGTGCGGGACCTCCATGAAAAGCTCCTTCAGGCCAGCATGACGTGTCGGATCGAGGTGGTCCCCGGGCTGGGCCACGAGATCCCGGAGGACTTCCCTGCACGGCTCGCTCGGGCGCTGGAGTTCGTGACAAGTCTGTAAGCCGGCGCGGCACTCAAACTCGAGGCCCTGCAAGCCAGCGAGAGGCCCGGACCCGATCCTGGAGGCTGCACGGGGGTGAGACCGAGAGAGAGGAGGAGAGCAGCAGTGATTCAGCGTCGCTATCACCTGGCGAGGCGGATGATCTAGGCAGGCTCTTGGTCGGTGATCACGCGCAGGACCGTGACCACGTCGGACTCCGCTGTGAGCAGGATGCGGCAGGAGCTCATGAGCAACCGGTGGACCTCCGGCCCGTGAACGCCTTTCAGGCGACGTAGACCAGGCAAGCCCTGAAGCAATGGTCCCGCGAGGGTCCCCACAGGGCACGGAGGAGGCGCGAGCGCGCCTTCGCGGGGAGACGGGCCAGATTCCCTTGAGCCCTAGAGGTGGACCGGACGTCCAACCTCGGCTTGGGTGATCGCCTCGTCCAGCGAGACCGCACGATCCGCGGCCACATCGGCAACCGCTTCGTCGAGCTCCCTACGCAGAGTGGGCGCGTGGAGCACCACAATGGCGTCCAGATCCGCCGCGCTCGGACCGCGGATCACAGCCCACCAGCTTCCCGTTGAGGGTGACGAACACGGGCTTCGCGCTTGTCACAGCCCGCAGGATCTGCGAAGTACGGTCGTGTAGCTCCTTGGCTGTCACAAAGGTTATTGACACCACATCCTCGCTGCGATCATCGCGCTTAGCACTGGGAGCGCCGACCAGTGGAGCGTGACGATCCTCTCGGGAGGATCCGGCACCCGGTGTGGAGGTTCCTTGACAGATCACCCGGGGCATCATATCATGGATGTGTGACTAATATAGACATTATGGTCAGATTGTTAGAACCATGCCACGAGCATTGACGGAAACGGAGCGAGAGACGATCCGGGCTCGGGTGGTCGAAGCCGGGCGGGAGCTCTTCGCCCGCTACGGGTTGAAGAAGACCACGGTGGAGGAACTGGCCCATGCGGCAGGCGTCGCCAAAGGAACCTTCTACCTCATCTTCCCCTCCAAGGAGACCCTCTACGGCCAGGTCCTCTTTCAGGAGATCACCCGCATGACCGCAAGGCTTGTGGAGCGCTCATTCCAAGCCACGGACGACATGCGGGAGGCCCTGGTCCGGTTTCAGGAGGAGGTGGTGGCACTCATCGAGAGCGATGAGATCGTGCGTGCGCTCGCCGCGGACCCTCGCGAACTCGCCCACTTCCTGGCGGGACATCCGGACCTGCAAGAGTACCAGGCTCGCGCCATGGAGGCGTTGGCCCCGCTGTTCGGGAGGATCCAGAAGGCTCAACAGGCAGAAGAGATCATCGAGGGGGACGTAGCGGAGATCTTCGCCGTCCTCGGAATCATCAAGTTCCTCCCTCTCTACAAGAAACACATCGCTCCCGACCTCTATCCCCGCCTGGTGCGGCGGATGAGCCAGGTCATCGCCGATGGGCTGACCTGCCCCGCGCGGGGGAAGGAATGACGGGCATGGTCCGCATGGCGTGGCGGAACCTGTGGCGGCACAAGGCACGGACGGTGCTGATGATGGGGATCGTCCTGTTCGGGAGCCTGATCGTCCTTCTCATGTGGGGCATCACCGCGGGGGTGTTCGATTCCATGATCCGAACGCACGTGGATCTCGACTACGGAGCGATCAAGGTCTTCCCGGCGGGGTATCGCGACGATCCGGCCCCAGGAAGGGGGTTCTCGGGGGAGGCACTGGACGAGGTGCTCGCCGTGGCCGCCCGGATCGGCGGTGCAACGAGCGCGCCGCGCCTCGTCGCGCACGGTCTCCTCCGCAGCGCCTACGGCGCAACGGGGGTCGAGCTGCGGGGAGTGGATCCCGAGCAGGAGCCGGCGGTGACCCGCCTCGAGGAGGCACTCGTGGATGGTCGGTTCCTTGCCGGGGCTGGGGAGGCGCTCCTCGGCGTACGGGCGGCGCGGGCACTCGATGTCAAGGTCGGCGAGCGGGTGGTCGTGCTCGTCCAGGGTGCGACGAGCACGGAGTCGCGGGGGGTCGTGGTGGTGGGCCTCCTCGCGACGGGCCTTGCTTCGCTCGACAAGCGGGCGGTGATCATCTCCCTTGCTGATGCGCGGACACTGGTGGGGGTGGACGGTGCGACGGAAGTTGCCCTTGCCCTCCCCCGCGGGACGCGGGCCAACCCCGTGGCCGTCGAGCTCGACGCTGCACTGGGCCCCGGTCATGAGGTCCTGACGTTTGCTGAAGGGAACCCGCTCGTCACGGGGATGATCGAGGGGAACACCGGCGAGATGGTGATCACGATGGTGCTCCTGGCACTCCTCGCCGGGTTTGGAGTGGCCAATACCGTCTTGTTCAGCGTGATCGAGCGGACACGCGAGTTCGGGGTGATGACGGCCCTGGGCATGGGATCCCGGCGGCTGGCCCTCCTCGTGGTCATGGAGTCGGTCCTCGTGTCGGCGCTCGGGTTCGCGGCGGCCTCGGTGGGAGGCTACTTCCTCATCCAGTACCTCGCCCGCACTGGCATCCCGGTCGGGCATCTGGCGGGTATCGGGAGCGAGCTGGGTATCCCCCCGCGGATCTACGCCTCGGTCGAGGGCTGGTACTGGGCGGCGAGTCTCGTGGTGGTGTTGGCAACGGGCGCGGTGGCGGCGTGGTACCCGGCGCGGCGGGCGGCGAAGTTGGAGCCAGTGGAGGCAATTCGTGAGATCTAGTCATGCGACGATACTGGGCGTGCTGGTGGTGACCCTGAACCTGATCTCGACTGGGGCATCGGCGGCGCCAACGAGCGCCGAGGAGTTCCTCGAGGCAGCCCGCGCTGCCTGGCGGGGCGAGACGTTCCAGGCCACGGTGACCCTCGAGGTAACCCGGGGTGGAGAGACGACGGTCTACGGGTTGGAGCTGTGGGCCCAAGGAGAGACTCGTGCCCTCATCCGCATCTTCCTCCCGAAGGAAGAGACGGGGTCGGGGTACCTCCTTGCGGACGACGAGCTGTGGTACTACGCCCCGGCCATCGGACGGCCGCTCGCCCTCCCGCCGATCGCCCTTGGGGAGGGTCTGTTCGGATCGGGGTTGGACCTCGACGATGTCCTGCGAGGCACGTCCGCCGACAGTTACGAGGTCGCGTTCGCTCCCGAGCAGCCATTGGAGGGGGTTCGTCTTGTTCTCACCCCGCTTCCTACGGCAGCGATCGTCTACGGCCACCTGGAGATCCTCCTCCGCCCTGGTCTGGCGCTGCAGGAGGTCGTCTACCACGACCAGCGGGGGCGGGTGGTGAAGACGGCCCGTGTGACCGAGTTCCTGGAGCTTCCCGATCGGGTTGTTCCACGGACGATTGTGGTCGAGGAAGCCTCGGGTGACCGCACCGTCCAGACGTTCGAACGCCTCGTGATCGACGACCCGCTCGACCCAGCCCTGTTCACCCTGGAGAGCCTGCTCAGACGATGAAGGCCGCCCTCCGTCATCTCCTCCGCGGCCGCCGCCGCACGATCCTCGCGGCGCTCGCCGTGTTCGTGCCCGTCTTTCTCCTCGTCGTGTTCCTCGGGATGATCGGCGGAATGGAGAAGGAGATGTTCGCCAGCCTCACCGGATTCGACACCGGGCACTTCCAGATCCGCAGGGTGAGCGATCGCCCTGCGGGGAACGCGCTCCCGCTCATTCGCGACCCGGCCCCGCTCCTCTCCCTCGTAGACGCGAGCGATGACGTGGCGTGGTACACGGTGCGGTTGGACCTCCCCGCGCTCGCCGCCGCGGGGGGACGGTCGCTGGGCGTCGTCGTGCAGGGGATCAGCCCCGCCGAGGCCACCTTCCACAGCCCCCTCGCCCGAGCGGTGAGAGCTGGGCGCTACCTCGAGCCCGGGGACGAGGGCGTGGTCGTGGGCCAACAGCTCCTCGATGCTCTGGGCGTGTCGGTGGGCGATGAACTCATCCTCCTCGGCGCTCACCCGCAAGGTGCGGCGGGGGTGGCGCTGCCGCGCGTCGTGGGCACGTTCACCATCCCCGATCCTGCCCTTGGCCGTGGGCTTGTTCAGGTGGACCTGGGCGTCGCCCAGCGGCTGGCGCGCACGGCAGGCATCACGGCGATCGTGGGGTACGTGCGCGACGTGGACGGCCCGTGGGACGCCCCGCGGATCGTGGACGCCGTGGCCCGAATCCGGGCGCAGTTGCCGGAGGGGTACGAGATCCTCGATTGGGCCGCCCTCGCCCCGGAGAGCGAGATGTACCTGCGCATCATGCGGCCGATCACCGTGGCGTTCATGGTTGCGTTCTTCTTCCTGGGAGGGCTGGTGGTGCTAAACACGCTCTACTTGTCGGTTCTCGAACGCACCCGCGAGCTGGGGATCATGCTCGCCCTCGGCGCCCCGCGACGGTACGTGACGGGCCAGGTGATCCTCGAATCGGGCCTCCTCGCGACCGGGGCGGCCGTGGTCGGGGCGGTGGTCGGGTTGGGGTTCGTCCTCGGCGTGGAGGCCGCGGGTGGCCTCCCCCTCCCCGGAGCATACGAAGTGGGGATGGCCCTGTTCGGGATCGAGCCCCTACTCCGAATGCGGATCACGGCCGCCGAAGTCGTCCTATCGGCCATGGCGATGGTGGCCGTGGCCATGGCCGCGGCGTGGTATCCGGCCCGCCGCGCTGCGGCGCTAGAGCCATTGGAGACGATGCGACATGCGGACTGAAGCGGTGGTTGAAGCACGAGAACTGCACAAGGTGTATGTCACGGGGAGCGTGCGCACTCCGGCGCTGAACGGCGTAGACGTGACCCTCTCCCGCGGCGAGTTCGCGGCGATGGCCGGTCCTTCGGGTTCGGGGAAGTCCACCCTCCTCCACCTCCTCGGGGGACTGGACAAGCCGACCTCAGGCGAGGTGTTGGTGTCGGGGGCGCCGATCTCGGCCCTATCCCGGGCCCAACTTGCCCAGCTTCGGCTCCGCCACGTGGGGTTCGTGTTCCAAGCCTACAACCTGATCCCCGTTCTCACCGTGCTGGAGAATGCGATGTTCGTGCTTGAACTGCAGGGGCTGCCGCTCGCCCGGCGCCGGAAGCAGGCCCTGGCCGTGCTCGCCGAGCTCGGGGTGGACAAGTACGCGCACCAGTTCCCCAACAAGCTCTCCGGCGGAGAACAGCAGCGGGTGGCCGTGGCGCGGGCCGTGGTCTCCGATCCGGCGATCGTCCTCGCCGACGAGCCGACGGCCAACCTCGACACGAAAACGAGCCTCGACCTCATCGACCTCATGCGACGGATGAACGAGGAGCATAAGACCACGTTCCTGTTCGCCACCCACGACACGCGGCTCCTCGACCGCGTGGACCGGGTGATCCACCTCGAGGACGGCCGCATCGCCCGCGACGAACGGGTACGATAGGCGACCACGACAGACCCGAGAGACGTGCCGACTCGCGAGAAGGAGAGAACCGTGAAGATGCTCGCCACGATGGGGACCAGCTTGGTGTTGGCCATGGGACTCGCCCTGCTGGGAAGCGGAGAGGAACTCCCTCCGTTCGACCTCACCGGAACGTGGGCTGTGATGCAGGTGACCTCGGACATCGTCGTCTACCCGTTCGTGGGACAGCGCACACGCACCACGACCCTCATCCTGCATGTAGACATGAGGCAGAGCGGGAGCAATGTCACGGTGGCCGAGACCCACTGCATCGTGGACACCGACGCCGGAACGACCATGGTCTCAACGGAAATCCCAGAGGCGTTCCTCCGTTCATTGGGCGTCGTCGAACGGGTCGCAACACTCGAGGCCACAACGGACGGGTGGCGGTTCATTGAGCCCTGGCCGACCGAGGTCCACGGAGCGCGCCTCGCGGACCCCGTGAACGATCCCCTTCCCCCCACGGCAGACGATCCCCGCGTGTTCGATCAGGATGGGGATGGGAACCCAGGGATCACGGTCCGGGTGTCGATCCTCGGCCTCATCTCGGGCGAGGTGTACGCCGTGCAGCGTCTGTGGAAGCTCCTCGAAGGCACGGTCGTAACCCCGGACTTGATCCGAGGCCTCATCACATGGACGAACGAGCAAGTGACGATCGGGGCGAGCAACCCGTTCCTCAACACGAGCGGCGACGCCCAGATCGACCCGGTGCGGGAGCGGAGCTACTTCGTGGCGATCCGGGTTCGGCCGGGAACCACCTGCGACGACCTCAAGGAGAGCTGGCGCGCCCTGTTCGGACGATAGCCGCCTGCGCGAGAACGGCCTGCAGAGGCCGCCGGTGGAGGTTGTAGCGTCGGGGTTCATCCCCGACGGCCGGTCGCAGCTGGGATCTTCACCGCAGAGCAACTGTGTTGT
>DLNB01000003.1 GCA_002479455.1 Acetothermia bacterium UBA7521 | reverse complement strand
CCGCACGAAAGCCGGTAGAGCCCCTCTTCCTCGGGATCACAGGCCGCCGAACGTGAACCCGAAGATACCCGTCGGCGGATCGGCGAAAGAGGCCATCCGGGCCGCGAACCCCGTGGCCCATGCGTTTCACCGAGGCCGCGATGTCAACCCACCCACCGCTGAGCCCTCAAGGTCCCACCAGACCCAGGGCGATGACCTCCAGACCCAGCTCCCGCAGACGATCGAGAAACGGGTTGATCCCCACGGAGTCGCTGGCGATGTGCCCGGTGACGACGAGGTTCTTGCCCGGGGCCATGTACTCCTGGGCGAGTTGCCGCACCACCGATGGCTGGCAGTGGATGTAGATCAGCGTATCCACCCCGTGGTCGAAGTACGCCTTCGCCACGGGGTACCCCCCGTTCGTCCCTGCCCCGTGGGCCACGGCAACCCGTCCCAGTCGGTTGTCTGTACCCCCAACGGGACACTGGATCTCGGTGAGGGCATGGTGGAATTCACCGAACCGGGCACGGAAATGAGCGATGAGATCTGCCACGGTGGCACGTGACGGCAGCTCCCCCGCCGCCGCAGCCATCCGTCTCCGGCCAATCTCGTCGAGCGGGGTGTGGATGTTCATGTATGCGATCCCGAGTAGCCGCGCGAGGGCGGGCACTCGGTCGTAGTTGCGGGTTTGGCTCACGATCCGATCCTCAAAAAGCTTGTCCTCCACAGCGGCCTGGGCCACGTCCTCGGGAACCCCCGCTCGCACCATCAGCCCGATGTGGCGGGCGAACACCTCGTCCATGCGGAGAACTGCGGTCCCCCCGGCGGGGTGGTGGGCGAGGGCGAGGTCGAATCCCTGTTCTTTGGCCAGGAGAAGCTCTGCTCCCTCAATATCGATCCCTGCTAACACCCGTCGGATCCCGCGCCCTGGCCAGTAGACCGCCGTGTCCGCCGGAACTCCCTTCAGGTCTGCCATGTCGAGCGAGAGCTTCAGGATGTCTTCTGTGGTCATCGCCCCCCCCCTTAGGTAGCAGAGGATTCTACCGTTTCCCTGGCCGGTATAATGCGCCCTCGGGAGTGTGGGCGGAATGCCAACGTGGCTTTGTACAGGGTGCGGAGAGGAGATCCGAGGAGGTTCTCGTCCTAAGGTGTGCCCGCATTGTGGTGCGCCCAAGGACAAGATCGAACGGTCCGAGTAGAGAGCAGAGCGCACCGCCCTGCCCTCCGACCCGAACCGTGTCCCCCCGGCCTTAGTTCTTCTCGATGATCCGCCCCTCGACCTCCGGGTGGACCGGAGAATGGTCGCGCAGGTAGTCCACCAGCACATCGGCGTCTACGAACGCAAGGATCACGCTCTCCTTCGCCTGCTGGAACACCTCGTAGCCGTCCCCACCGCCGGCGAGGAAGTTGTTCGTGACGACCTTGTAGGTGGACGTCTTGCGGATCGCCCTGAACCCATCGGCAGCGAGGACTTCGGCGGACACGACCCTCTGCCCCGCAGGCTGGGCCGGATCCCAGGTGAACCGGATCCCGGCCACGTGGGGGAACCGTCCCGCCACGTTCTCCACCTGAGACACCCCGTTCTCGAGCGCGTTCAGGATCTGTTCTCCCGTGAGGGTGAGAACCACGAGGTAGTTGCCGAACGGAAGGACCTCCAACGCCTGGCCGAGGGTGACCTCTCCCGCAGGGATGGACGCTCGGATGCCACCGCCATTGTGGAGGGCGATCTGGGCCCCCGCGGGTGCGGCCTTCCACAGCATCGCGTCAGCGATGAGGTTCCCGAGGTTCGTCTCCCGGGTCCGCACACGACCTCGGTCTCCATCGAGGTCGGTCTTCGTCGCTCCGATCACGTCGGCCTTCAGCGCGTCGATCGGATCCCGGAATACCGCGAGTTGGGTCTCGATCTCTTTGTCCATCGGCGACTTGTCCACCGGAACGAGTTCCCCACCCCACGCCTGGAGCACGCCATGCTCGTTGAACGTGACCTCCAGCCGGCCGAGGTGGAGCGCCTTCTCTCCTGCTTGAACCACCAACGCCGGCACTGAGGCATCGACGACAGAAATCCGGTCCCGGATATTCGCGAGCGTCGCCGGGCCAATCCCGCTCACCTGGGTGATCTCCTCGATCGCCGTGAAGGAGCCGTGTGCTCCTCGGTAATCGATGATTCGCTGCGCAAGCGCCGGACCGATCCCCCGAAGGGTCTGTAGCTCCTCGGACGTCGCGGTGTTGATGTTGATCGATTTTCGCTCCACCACAACCGGGTACTCCTGAGGCAGGGTGTGGGAATGCCCACCGACCACGATATCAATGCCCGTCACCGACTGGACCAACTCGAGATCCTTCTCCCAACCGAGATGGGTGAGGGCGATGATCGCGTTCACCCCAAGCGCAGTCAGCTCCACCACAGCTTGCCGCGCCACAGCAAACGCGTCGTTGATCTGGACGTTCGGTCCGGGATTCGAACTCCACGAGGTGCTCTCCGTGGTCAACCCGAGAATCCCCACCTTCCCGCCACGCGTCTCCACAACGACATACGGAAGGATCTTCCCAAGGAGCACTGGTTCTTCAGAGAAGTCGAAGTTGGCGCAGAGAAGGGGAAAGCTTACGGTGTCCGCCAGCAGGGCGAGACCCGACGGCCCCTCGTTGAACTCGTGGTTTCCGACCGTCATCGCCGTGAACCCCATCCTCTCGAGAACCCACGCCTCCGCGCCCCCCTTGTGCACCGTGTAGTACAACGTGCCAAGCATGGCGTCCCCTGCGTGGAGAAGAAGGGTCTCTGGAACCTGGAGGCGGATTTCTTCGATCAGCGTAGCCTGACGGGCCATGTTCTCGAGCTGGGAATGAGTGTCGTTCGTATGGAGGATGGTGAAGGTCCAGTTCTGTGCCCAACTCAGCGGCGCTACACCGATCATCAACAGCATCAGAACAAACATCGCTCTCTTCATCGTGACCTCCTCGTGACGGACTTCGGTGCAAGAAACAACGTTTGAACCCCGCTTCCACCTCCTTCCGCCCAGCCGGAACCGGGCGGTCGCCATGCAGTAAGTTAGCAATCCCTAGAATACACCACTTCATAATGTAAAGGCAACTTATGTGTCACAATCCAGAATCATCGTGCACAACTGTCTTGTCTCGGCCGACTTCCACGACACGCACATCCCCGTCCTGCAGTCGCACGTGCAGCACCCATCGCAGAGGAGAGCCCGTGGCGAAAGGCCTTGACCCCAAGCTACAAACGACGCAGCCTACAGGTGTGGGACGAGGGCCGTAAGGAGGCGCCCGAGGTCGGCGGCCCGGCGGCGGGAGGTCTCGATGACCTCGTCGTGGGACAGGGGCTGAGGGGATACTCCGGCGGCGAGGTTGGTGACGCAGGAAATCCCGAGGACCTTCATCCCCGCGTGGCGGGCGGCGATTGCCTCGGGCACGGTGGACATCCCCACCAGGTCTGCGCCCAACGCTCGGAACGCGCGGATCTCAGCTGGGGTCTCGTACGACGGCCCGAGGGTCGCCAGGTACACCCCCTCCTTGAGCCGAATCCCGAGGTCCCACGCTACATCCCGCGCGATCTTCCGCAGCGCGGGGTCGTAGGCCTCCGTCATGTCGGGGAACCGCGGGCCGAGGGCATCGAGGTTGGGCCCGCGCAAGGGGTTGTCTCCGAGGAGGTTGATGTGGTCGGAGAGGAGCACGAGGTCCCCTGTCTCCAAGCCGTAGGCGATCCCTCCCGAGGCGTTGGTGAGAACGAGGACCTTCACGCCCAACCGAGCGTACGCACGCACGGGGAGGACGACGTCGGCTAGAGGATGGCCCTCGTAATGATGGACCCGACCCCGCTGGACGAGGACCGTCCGGCCGGAGACCCCGCCCACCGCAACCTCACCGGCATGGCCCGCCACAGACGGGGCGGGAAACCCGGGGATCTCCCCAAACGGCAGCGCCCGCTCCTGCTCCAAAGGGAACACCCCAGACAGCCCCGACCCGAGGACGACCGCCGCCTCGGGCTTCCCCAGCCTGGCTAGCGCCTTCGCCGCCCGCTCGATCCGCTCCATCTCCTTCATCCTCTCTCCTTTCCTCGGTACTCCGAACCGGCAACTGACGGACCTGCAACCGCTGTTCTAGAACCCGTCCATCGTCGCCGTGTACCCGTTCTTGAACCGGCCCAGGCCGAACTCGATCGCCCGGGCGCGGGCCTCGGCGATCCCCTTCACCCGATCGAGCTGCCGCCGCGAGGCGCGGTACACCTTGTCCACAGTCCCGATTTCCTCGATCAATCGCTCGATCACGGAGATCGGGAGACGCGGAACTTTGGACAACAGCCGATACCCCCGCGATGGGATCGGATCCTCGACGTCCTGGTCGGAGGTGATCCCCAACGGGCGGAGGACCGCGTCCGGCCTCAGCACGTCCTCAGGAGACAGGGTGAGGAGCTCATCCACGATCTCCTCAGCCGATCGCGGGCCGTCCTTGAAGTCCCGCACGAGCAGCTCCATCTCTTCGCGAACACCCCGGATGAGAGCAGTGAGGTGCCGTTCTGGAAGCTCCCGGTGCACCCCGAGCTCAACGAGGGTTCTGCTCACATCCCACTCCAACTCCATCATGTACAGGGCGCGCTGGAGAACGGCGGCAACGTGGGACGGAAACACCCGACGCTCAAACTCAAGCTGGGCGAGCTCGGTGAGAAGCTCCCGCAACTCTCGCCGGTACCGGTCGAGGATCTGCAGCCCCTGGGATACACGGGCAAGGAGGGTCTGGATGTCTTGGATCTCGTGCCGCCACGCGCCATGGAACAGGGTCACCCGGTGGACATCCTCGGACACGGCGACCACCAGCCGCTCCAACTGCCGCGCCACCTGCTCCGCCACCCGGTGACGGGTGCCCGTCTCCTGGGACGGGATCGCGGGATCAGGGGTCAGGTGGGCGTTGGCGTAGAGGATTGTCTTGAGGTCCTCGTCCACGACCACGGCCCTATCCATCTTCGACAGCTCTACGATCGCCTGGGGGGTGAACGGCGCATCGAGATCGAACCCAGCGGCAACGAGAGGACCCGCCACCGTCCGATCGGCAACGAGAATCAGGCCACCCCTTCCGAGCTGCACCACACGGTCGATCGCCTCCCGCAGGGGCGTGCCCGGCGCGGTGCGCCGCAGGAACTCCAGCCGGGGATCCTTCCTTCCTCCCATGTCAGGTCAGGTCGAGCGCCCCCATCGCCTCCGCGAGCGTCGGGGCCTGGACCACGTCCAAGGATAGACGCTTGGGGAGAGGTCCCTTGGGCACGATTGCCCGGCTGAATCCGAGCTTCGCCACCTCGCTGAGCCGCTCCGGTCCTCTGCGCACGGGACGGATCTCCCCGGACAAGCCGACCTCTCCCAGCACGACCGTGTCGGCGGGGATGGCCCGGTTGCGCACGCTCCCCAGGATCGCCGCACACACCCCAAGGTCCGCCGCCGGCTCCCGCACGTCGAGCCCTCCCGCCACGGCAAGGTACACATCCATCGCCCGCACGTGCACGCCGAGGTGCTTCTCGATGACCGCAAGAAGAACAGATGTTCTGTTTAGGTCAAGTCCGGCGGCTCGTCGCTGAGGCGGGCCGTACCCCCCACCCGGAGCAACAAGGGCCTGGACTTCAACGAGAAGTGTCCGCGACCCCTCAAGCACAGGGACGATCGCTGCCCCCGGCTTGGGCGCCCGGTCTTGGGATACGAAAAACATCGAAGGATTCGCCACCTCCGTAAGTCCGGCTGGGCCCATCTGGAGCACCGCGACCTCAGCCGTGGATCCGAACCGGTTCTTCAGGCAACGCAGGAGGCGGAGGTCTCCCTCCTTCACCCCTTCGAGCTGCACCGCGGCGTCCACAAGATGCTCCACGGTCTTCGGGCCCGCGAACTCCCCACCCTTCGTGATGTGAGACACGAGGAACGTGACCATCCCCAGCCCCTTCGCCAGGCGCGCGAGGTGAGCCGCGGCTTCCCGTACCTGGACGAGGCTCCCGATCTCTCCCCCGTCGGGGCGGGCGAGCACCGTCTGCAGAGAGTCCACGACCAGCACGTCCGGCTCGACCGATTCCACCGCCCGCACGATCGCCAGGAGTTCCTGCTCGGACTGAAGGTAGAGGGAGGCTTCGGAAACCCCCAGTCGGTCCGCCCGCAGCTTGACCTGGGCCACGGCTTCTTCGCCAGAAACGTACAGCACCTTCCCGTTCTGGCTCGCAAGCCGGGAGGCGAGCTGCAGAAGAAGCGTGGACTTGCCCACACCCGGCTCCCCGCCGAACAGGACCACCGTTCCCGGAAGAAGCCCGCCCAACACCCGATCCACCTCGGGCATGCCCGTCGTAAGGCGCTCGCCGGACAGGGCCGGGATCTCGGACACGGGGCGGGGGAGATCGCCTCCCCCTACGTTTTCGGCGACGGATGGGTCGGCAGCCTCTTCGAACGACTCCCACTGCCCACAGCCAGGGCAACGGCCCAGCCACTTCGGAGACTGGTAGCCGCACCCCCGGCAGCGGTAGGACATCTACTCCTTCCGCACCGCGATCTCGCCGTCCTGGGCCTTGGCCACAACCCGGCACCCGGCGGGGAACTCCTTCGTCAGGATCCGCTCGGCGATCGGGTCCTCGAGCAGCCGCTCGATTGCCCGTCCCATCGGGCGAGCCCCGTACTTCTCGTCGTACCCTCGCTCGGTGATCATCTCCCACGCCGAAGGATCAAGAACGAGTTCGATCGCGTGCTCTTCCTTAAGGCGGCTGCTCAGCCGGCCGATGAACAGATCGGCGATGTTCTTCACCTGCTCCCTTGTCAGGGAGTGGAACACGATCACGTCGTCGAGCCGGTTCAGAAACTCGGGCGAGAACTCCTTGCGCACCTCGCTCATCACCCGCGCCTTCATGTCCCGGTATGCCTGTTCGGACTCGATGTCCGCTGTGCTGAACCCGACCCCGGTCCGGTCCACGATCAGCTTGCTTCCCACGTTGGAGGTCATGATGAGCACGGTGTTGCGGAAGTCCACCTTCCGCCCTTGGGAGTCGGTGAGAATCCCATCGTCCATCACCTGAAGCAGGATGTTGAACACGTCGCGGTGGGCCTTCTCGATCTCGTCGAACAGGACGACGGAGTACGGCCGGCGGCGCACGGCCTCGGTGAGTTGGCCTGCTTCTTCGTACCCCACGTACCCGGGCGGGGCCCCCACGAGGCGGGACACGGCGAACCGCTCCACATACTCCGACATGTCGATGCGGATCAGCGCATCGTCGTCCCCAAACAGGAACCCGGCCAGCGTCCGTGCCAGCTCCGTCTTCCCCACGCCTGTGGGGCCAAGGAACAGGAACGATCCAATGGGCCTCCGGGGGTCCTTCACCCCGGCATAGGCGCGGCGGATCGCCCGAGCGGTGGACTTCACCGCCTCGTCCTGGCCCACGTACCGTTCGTGGATCTTCTCCTCCATGTGGACAAGGCGGGTGGTGTCCTCCTCCTGGAGATGACGGACCGGAATCCCCGTCCACGCGGACACAGTCGCGGCCACCCGTTCCCCTTCCACGATCGGCACCGCCGGTTCCCGTCCGACCTCTTCGAACTTCTTCAGCTCCTCAACCTTTGTCGCCCGCTGGTCGCGGATCCGGGCGGCGAGCTCGTAGTTCTGGTCGGCCACCGCCGCTTCCTCCTCATCCTCGAGCCGGGTGATCTCCTCGAGGAGGGCCCGCGCCTCCGGCGGAAGTTCGGCCGCCGCGAGGCGGACCTTGGCCGATGTCTCGTCCACGAGGTCGATCGCCTTGTCCGGGAGGAACTGATCCGTGATGTACCGGTCGGCGAGGCGTGCTGCCTGCCACAGGGCGTCATCCGTGATCTGGACCCCGTGGTGTTCCTCGTAGCGTTGCCTCAGCCCATGGAGGATCTTCACCGTATCCTCGATGGACGGTTCGTCCACGTACACGGTCTTGAACCGGCGCTTGAGGGCGGGGTCCTTCTCGATCGACTTCCGGTAGTCGTCGGGGGTCGCCGTGCCGATGCACTGCAGGGCCCCGGACGCGAGGGGCGGCTTCAGGATCGCCGAGGCGTCGATCGCTCCCTCGGCCCCGCCCGCGCCAACCACGGTCTGAAGCTCGTCGATGAACAGGATGATGTTGTCCACGCTCATAACCTGGTTGAGGATCGTCTTCAACCGTTGTTCGAACTCGCCGCGGTACTTGGTGCCCGCAACGATTCCCGCCATGTCCAGCTCGACGATCTCCTTCTGGGCAAGCGCCGACGGAACGTCGCCGGCGGCGATCTTCTGGGCGAGGCCCTCCACGATCGCCGTCTTGCCGACGCCCGACTCGCCGATGAGCGCGGGGTTGTTCTTCTTGCGCCGGCACAGGATCTCCACCACCCGTTCCAGCTCGCGATCGCGCCCGATGACCGGGTCGAGGGCGCCGCTTGCCGCCTCCTCGACGAGGTTGCGGCCGAACTCCCCAAGCTCCCCCGGAAGCCGGCTGTGGCTCGTCCGCACCCGCACCCCACCCCGCCGACTGGGGGCAAAGTGCTCGCGGGCCGTACGGAGGTCGATACCTTGGGCCCGCAGGATTTCGGCCGCCGTGCACTCCCCTTCGCGAAGGATGCCCAACACGAGGTGCTCCGGCTCGATCGCCTCGACCCCGTCGCGCCTCGCCTCCTCGTAGGCGAGCTTCATCACCCGCCGCAGGCGCTGGGTGGGTTCGATCTCGTCCGCCGGCACGTGGACCTTCCCCCGTCCCTTCTGGCGTTCCACGAACCGCGCGATCCGCTCGTAGTTGAGGCCCTTGGCGTCGAGGAATCGCGCCACCCGAGATCCTTCCTGGCGCGCCGCGGCCAGCAGCAGGTGCTCGGTCCCCACGTACCGGTGGCGCCAGTCGCCCGCCTCTTCCTGAGATGCGGCCAAGAGCTTCATGGATTCCTTCGAGAACTTCTCGTACATCAGCGACCTCCGGTCAGATTATACGGTCCGTCTTTCCGCTCTCACGGGAGAAGCGGTCCAGCGCTGCGGAGAGTCCGGAACAAAGGAACACCCACGCCAACTCGCCCGCGAAGTCCACCGCCCGCGCGAGCGCATCCGCCTCCACGGGTGAGGGCGAAGAGAGGACGTGGTCTACCCATCCGCTCCCCTCGGCCGGGCGGCCGATCCCGACCCGCAGACGGGGCACGTCGTCCGTACCCAGCGCGGAGAGGACCGATCTCATCCCCTGGTGCGTCCCCGGCCCCCCACGGCTGCGCAGCCGCAGGGATCCTATCGGGAGGTCTGCATCATCGTACACAACGAGGACTTCCGCGGGAAGCAGGGAGAACTGAGCCGAGATCTCCCGCACCGCGTCGCCGGAGCGGTTCATGTACGTAGACGGGCACAGCAGGAGCCCGCTCGGCGAGCGGTATACCTCTCCCCACGGTTGAACGTTCCGACGCCAACGGGTTCGAGCGAGAAGCCGCTCGACAACCCAGAACCCAACGTTGTGGCGGGTGGCCGCGTACTCCGGTCCGACGTTCCCCAGACCGACGACCGTCCTCAAGCCGAGGCCTGGTCGCCTCCCGGCGGCGTTTCCTCGGCAGCGCCCTCCGCAGGGACGGCCTCCGCGGCCTCAGCAGCCGGTGGGGCCTCAACCTCGAGCGCCCGCCGCGCAGCCACGGTCACGGCCGCGTCGTCCAACGGCAATTGAGGGACGACCCCTTCCGCCCACGGAAGGTTCTTGATGAGGATCGAGTCGCCGATGTCGAGGTCCGATACATCGACCTCCATCCGCGCTGGCATCTTCGCCGGAACCGACTGCACCGGGATATAGGAGTGAACGACTTCCAGAATCCCGCCGTCCTTGATCCCGCGGGCCGTACCCTTGATGCGGACCGGCACGTTCATCGTCAGGGGGCGATCAGGGTCTGCCACGTAGAGATCGAGATGCAGGAACTGCTCCGTGATAGGGTGGACTTGGATCTCCTTGAGGAAGACGTGGTACGTGTCCTTCCCATCCACCTTGACCTCAACCGGGGTGGAACGGGTTACTTGGTTGAGCAGATTCACGAGATCCTTCTCCAAGATCGACACGTGCAGCGAAGCGACGCGGCCGCCGTAGAGCACAGCCGGGACAAAACCCTGACGGCGGAGAGCCCCTGCCTTCTCAGTCAGAGGCCGCCGCACTGCATTGACCATCATCCCGATCCTCCTCCCCTTACACCGGCATGTACGCCAACAGGTCGGTCATCGACTCGTGGCGGTGAATCCGGCGAATCGCATCCGCAAAGAACTCGGCCACCGACACGATTTCGATCTGTGGGGCCTTCCGGACTGCGTCGCGGTGGGCAATGGTATCGGTCACCAGCACCCGCTGCAACTGCGGCGTGTCGAGAACCTTCAACGCTTCGCCAGCGAACACGCCGTGGGTACAGGCCGCGAACACCTTCTCCGCCCCGCCGGCGGCCAGCTCTTCCGCTGCGGTTACCAGTGTCTTCCCACTGGACAGGATGTCATCCACGAGGAGCACATCGCGGCCCCGGACCTTGCCAATGACGTCCTTCACCACGACCTTCTTTCTCTCTTCATCCCGCTGCATCACAACGAGGGCCAGCGGAAGCTCACCATCCTTATGGAGAAGCTCCCCGAGGCGCTTCGCCATGCGCCGCGCGCGCCACACGCCCCCGATATCGGGGGAGGCCACGGTGAGGTTCTCGAGCCAATCGCGGTGGTGGTCGTAGATGTACTTGGCAAGCATGCGATCCGGGCGCAGGTGATCGAGGGGGACCTTGAAGAAGCCCTGGATCTGCCCAGCATGGAGGTCCATCGTCAGCACCCGATCCACGCCTGCTGTCTCCAGAAGATCGGCTACCAGCCGGGCAGAGATAGGAACCCTTCCTGTCATCTTCCGGTCCTGGCGGGCGTACCCAAGGTAGGGGACCACCGCGCAGATCTCGCGGCACGATGCCCTCCGCAACGCGTCCACCATCACAAGAAGCTCCATCAGATGCTCGTTCACTGGGGGCGAGGTCGGCTGGATGATGAACACGTTCTTCCCACGCACCGTTTGCTGGATCTGAACGCTCACCTCCCCGTCAGGAAACCGTCCGGGTCCGTAACACCGCCCCCTCTTGCTGGGGGAGTCGGCCTCGCACAGCTGAACCTCCAAAATCTCGGCGATGCGCCGCGCCAGCGGTAGGTTCGCCCTCCCGGAGAGGATCCGGATGTTCCCCAACCCCTTTGGTCTAGCCATCGTCGTTTCCTCCCTCGTCCTTCGCCCGAGCCCATCTTGGCTTCAACATCTCCGGCGACCGCTCCAGGGCAAGGGCGAACGGCGGAACATCGTGCGTGATCACGGACCCCGCCCCCACTACAGCCCCTTCCCCAATCCGTATCGGAGCGATCAGAGACGCGTTGCTTCCGATGAACGCCCCTGAACCGACCTCGGTGCGGAATTTCCCCTTCTTGCCCGGCTGAAAGTTGCAGGTGATAGCGCCGGCCCCGATGTTCGCCCCCGCTCCGATCTCGGCATCGCCGATGTAGGCGAGGTGTCCAGCCTTCACCCCGTCGCCCAGCGTGGCCTCCTTGACCTCAACGAAGTTCCCCACCTTTGCCCGCGCTCCGATCCGCGCCCCCGGGCGAAGATGGGCGTACGGGCCGATCGTCGCCTCCGGCCCGATCTCAGCCCCTTCGACCACGGAGTACCACACGCGCGCCCCGTTCTCGATGCGGGCATCCGCCAGGTAAGCATTAGGGCCGACGGTACAGCCCTCCCCAATCACGGTTCGCCCAACGAGGTGGGTGCCAGGGAGGAGGATCGTGTCCTCTCCGACCGCGGCGTCGAGGGACGGGTAGACCGCAGCCGGGTCCACCACCGTGACCCCGTCGCACATCCACGCGGCGAGAATCCTCTGGCGAAGGAAAACCTCGACCTGGGCGAGATCCCGTCGATCGTTGACCCCCCGCAGATCGTCCACGCATGGCCAGCAAAGGGCGGCGGCCTTCCCCGCAGCGGAAAAGACGGCGACGAGGTCGGTAAGGTAGAACTCCCCCTTCGCGTTGGAGGTGGAGAGGTTCGCCAAGGCCCGCCACAGGCGAGGGGTGTTCTCCAGGCACCAGATCCCGGAGTTGACCTCGCAGAGCGCCCGCTCGGCCGGGGTGGCGTCTCCCGCCTCTACGATCCGCAGCGGCCTTCCATCCTCACCCCGCACCACGCGGCCGTAGGGGCCGGGATCGGTGGGCTCCATCGTGAGGAGGGAGATCGTGGCTTGTTGCTCTCGATGGAATCGAACGAGCGCGCGCAGGGCGTCCGGGGGGACAAGCGGGACATCGCCGGGGAGGACGAGGAACGTGCCCGAGACCACCGCCTCGCGCGCCGCGAGAACGGCGTGGCCCGTGCCGCGGGGCTCCCCCTGGTCCACGAACACCACATCGCGCCCGGGGAACGTCGCGCGAACCTCGTCCGCGCCGTGAGACACGACGACCACAAGCCGCGCCGGGGAAATCCCGCGGGCCGCACGGAGAACGTGTTCAAGCAACGGGAGGCCAATCAGAGGGTGGAGGACCTTGGGGCGGCGGGAGCGCATACGCGTCCCCTTGCCCGCCGCCAGGATCACTGCATCGAGCGAGTCGTCCATCGACCGCTTTGACTATAGCCTCCCCGCGCTCATCCCGCAAAAACAACTTTCGGCCATCCCCGAGGGACCTGCTTCGTGGGGACGGCGTGCCCCCTCATCCTCGCGCCGACCGGGCGACCTTGCCGATAAACGCACGCGGAATCCATCTGAGATCAACAACACACCGCGCGAGCCCGTCCGCAGGCCCTCCGGGCTGCGATGGGCTCTCCGGCGGCTATTGATCCCCCCAACCGAGGGCGATGTCCCCGCTGTCGGTCGAGATCTCGATCCGCGCCGTGGATCCCTCCCCGAGGACACCGCGAGCCACAACCTCGTCGTCGTCGGTCTCCACCTCCAGCGGAAGGTCGCAGTCGAGGTCGCCACTATCCGCTACCGCTTCGATCCAGCACCGGCTGTCCCGAGGAAGGTGGACCTCGACGTCGCCGGAGTCGGTCTCGATCTTCCACCGGGCCCCGTCGGGTACGGCCGAGGCGAGGTTCACGTCGCCCGAGTCCACGCACAGCTCGAGCTCCGGGCCGAGATCGGTCAGGTTCACGTCGCCGGAGTCGACCACCGCCCGGACAGGCCCTTTCACCTCGCGCAGCGCGAGATCACCGCTGTCCAGGTCAAACCGCGCCCTCCCGTGGAGCTGACTGGCGTCCACGTCCCCACTGTCCACCTGCACCTCGACGTCCCCCGCGATCCGCGCGAGCTCGACATCGCCTGAGTCGAGCTTCAGCGCGACCGGTCCCCGCAACCCCACGATCTCCACGTCCCCGGAGTCCACCTCCACCTGAACCTCGGTATCGGAGGGCGTCTCGATCCACCAATCGAACCCGATCGAGCAGTTGTCCCACTCGTGGCGAACGGGGAGATCACCGATCTGGACTGTGGAGCCAAGCTGCTCGATCGGCGGCTGGCGCTCGACCTCGGCCAATACCTCCCGGACCTCGTCGGGAGGTCCCGAGACCCAGACCCGACCCCGGACGCGGACAACGCCATCAGGCCCTTCCCGCACGGCCACGTCGCCGCTCTCGGTGCGCACCTCCAGCCGGACATGCCCGGTCACGGGCAGGCTCCGTTCGAACGTCCGCTTCACCTTGTGGAACATGTCGCACATCTCTCCCTCCTCGACGCCTCTCAGGCCAACGGGCGATCGCCGCGCCAGTCCAGCCCGCGTTGGACAAGGATTACGCCGAGGATGACGAACCCGACGAGGATAGCGATCGATTGCCCGATCCCTTCGGTGACCTCCCCGAAAGCGCTCCGCAGAAGCCGTGCCACGTGCGTCGTCGGCAGAACCCACGCCGTGTAGCGAAGAAACCCCGGCAACGCAGCTTCAGCTATGTACACGGGCGCGAAGAAGACCAGAATCGGGTTGGCAATCTGGGTCACGATGCTCGCGATCTGGCCACTACGGCTGTAGAAACCGATCACCGCCCCTACCCCGGCCAGGGAGAAACCACCCAGTACAAAGGCAACCGGAAGGAGATAGGGGTTCACCACGCGGACATCGAAGGCAAGGACGCCAATCACAAGAAGGGTCATGGTCGAAGGCACGCAGAGCAACACCGCATTGAGATTCAACCCACAGATGAACGAAACCTTGGAGATGGGAAGCGAGGCGTAGTAGTCAAACACGCGCCGCATCTTCATTCCACCGATCCTTTGGCCAAGCGAGAGCCCTGCCTGCATTGCGACGGCATAGGTGATACTGCCGGTGACAACGTAGAGGACACGTTCAGATGAAACCTCACCAAACAACAATAGGAACCCGAGCAGCGTGAGCGGGAAGAAACTCGCCATGACGAACGACCAAACCCACATGTGTCGGAGTTCGAACACCTGGCTCACGAAGACCACCCAGCTATCCACCACGAACTTCCTCGCTGCAGTCCATAACCGTCTCACACCCACTCCTTCCCCACGGTCTGCACATAGACGTCCTCCAAGGTCGGGGGGACGACCCGCAGGTCGCTCACCGCGCCTGAGGGGAAACGGTCGTACACGGCACGAATCACCGCATCCACGTTCTCCCGGGCCGTCTGGAGCAAGAGGGTGTTCCGTTTCGAGGGGAGCCTCTCGCAGCCTGCGAACGTCGGCGGCTCGTCATTGCCTAGGGGTTCCGCCAGAGCAACCTCCACCCGAACCTGACCTTCAAGGCCTGCCTTAAGCTCGCGGGGGGTCCCGGAGGCGACGATGCGCCCTGCATCCACGATCACCACTCGGTGCACCACCTGCTCCGCCTCGTGCACGTTGTGGGTGACGAGGAGTACGGTGATTCCCCCCTTGCTGTTCACCTCCCACAGGTAGTCCCAGAAGGCCCGCCTGTGCAGAGGATCGAGGTCGTTCGTTGGCTCGTCCAGGATCAGGATCGCCCGGTTTCCCATGAACACCGATAGCAGCGCCACGAACCGCGCCTGCCCGAAGCTGAGGCGGGACAGGGTCTTCCCCGCCAGGTTCCCTAGATTGAACTTGGTCAGCAACGAATGTGCCTGGCTGTTCGCCTCTCTTGACGTGAGCCCTCGCAATCGGCCCGTAATCGCCAAGATCTCGCGCGGCTTCAGGTACCAGAAATAGTAGGTCTCCTGGGCGAAGTAGGCTACATACTGCGTAGCCACGGTGGGCTCACGAACGAGATCATGATCGAACAGCCGGATCTCGCCCGCGGTGGACCGAAGCAGGCCCATCAGCTGTCGCACGAGCGTCGTCTTGCCCGCCCCGTTGGGGCCGAAGATCCCCACGATCTCCCCGCTCGTGATACGGAGGTCAATGCGGTCGTTGGCGAGCACCTCCATCGGCCCGTGGTATCTCTTCGTCAGCCCTACAACCTCATACGCCACCGCCATGTCTCACCTCACGGCGACCTGCCATTCCGTCTCTCCCTCTTCCAGCTCGAACACTGGCAGGGCTCCACGTTGCAGCCAGTCTAGTTCTCGCCAGTCCGCGCGTCGATCACGTGGCTGAACGGGCCCCGTTCAGCTGGATGAACGACGGCGCTTGCCTAAGCGATCAAGGCGAGGGAAAAGCAGACGGGAACGAGCGTGCTTCCAGCGACAGGACTCCGGTCACCTGTGTCGGCGCAGACCCTCGAGATCGGGAAGAAACACCGTGGGCCAGGCCAACCCGATCAAGCCGCGTCTCTCCAGTACCTGGAGCTCCCCGCTCGTTGTCGGGCGGGCCGCTCCAATCATCTCCGCCAGGTCGCGGAGCGAAACCGGGATGTCGATTCTCACCCCACCTCCCTCCGCTGCCCCGTGCTCCTCCGCCAGCTCCAGGAGCACCCGCACCAGACGCTGCCGGGTGCTTCCGTAGGCGAGATCCACCAGCCTCGTTGCCAGACGAAGCTGTGTCTCTTCGAATCGCTGGTGGACCTGGAAGAGCAGTTCAGGATACCGCCGGCCAAGATTCAGGACGTGCTCTCTTGCGACAAACCCAATGGTGCAATGGGATGCGGCCGTCACAGAGAAACCGTGAGGTTCAGACAGCGATGCCGAGAGGAACTCGCCCGAACCGTAGAAACGCAGAAGCAGCCTCTTTCCTTTCTCTGTGCTCACGGTGAGCCTGGCTCGCCCGTGACAGAGGATGACCCAGCCCATGGCGGGCGTTCCTTCATGGATGATCGTCTCTCCCCTTTCCAGCTGGATCCGCCGAACAAGGGAGGCGCAGTTCTGAAGGGCCTCGGTGTGCACGGCGGAGAGCACACACCGGGAGCGGAAGGGACAGGAGGCACACCTGAGGGTCTTCGCGTCCGGGCCGGTCATCCTCTGCCGTCACCTCCTATGACCGAGCTATCGCTCGATCTGTTGTTAATGATACCTGTTGACCACGGCCAGGACAAAGGACCTCGTCTAAACCAGATCATTCCTCGAACAAGTTCCGACTCGGCTCCCTCCAACAAGTGGCCGAGGAGACGAGAGGCTCTTGTGAGCGGGCGGGAAGCTCCCTATACTGCCGCCGATCATTCATGCGTATCTTCTCCGGAATCCAGCCTACAGGCGAGCTCCACATTGGGAACTACTTCGGGGCGATCCAACGCTGGGTCGAGCTCCAGAAGGGAAACGAGTGCATCTACTGTATCGTCGACTACCACGCCCTCACGAATGAGGACACGGTGGCCGCCGAGCTCCGCACGGCGCGGCGCGAGCTCGCCCTCGGACTCCTCGCGTGTGGGATCGACCCTGAGCGGTCCGTCCTCTATGTCCAGTCCGATGTTCCCGAGCACACCGAGCTGTGCTGGATCCTGGGCTGCGTCGCCTCCTACGGGGACCTGACGCGGATGACCCAGTTCAAGCAGAAGTCCGCGGACCAGGAGTTCATCAACAGCGGCCTGTTCTACTATCCAGTCCTCCAAGCCGCGGACATCCTCCTCTACAAGGCGGACCACGTCCCGGTGGGAGAGGACCAGGTCCAGCACCTGGAGGAGGCGCGGCGGATCGCGCGGCGGTTCAACTTCCGGTTCGGGGAGACGTTCCCGGAGCCGGAGCCCATCCTCGGCGAGGGGGCGCGGATCATGTCCCTCGCCGATCCGGAGCGGAAGATGAGCAAGTCCGCCGGTCCGGATCACTACATCGGCCTCATGGAGCCCGAGGGGAGCATCCGCAAGAAGGTCCGCTCCGCGGTCACCGACGTCGGGCTCGCCCCGGGACAGGCGATGAGCCCCGGGGTCGCCAACCTGTTCGCCCTGGTTGAACTCGTGGCTCCCGCCGACATAGTGGAGACGTTCCGCCACCAGCACAGGGCAGGGAAGCTCCTCTACAAGGATCTCAAGGAGAACCTGTTCACCCACCTCATGGCGGCGCTACGCCCGATCCGGGAGCGCCGACAGGAACTGGAAGAAGCGGGAACGGGCGACGAGATCCTCGCCGCCGGGGCGGAGCGGGCGCGGGCGATCGCCCGGGACACGATGCGCGAGGTCCGCGCCCGGGTGGGCTTGGGCTAGCCCCGGAGCTCGGTCGGCACGAAGCTCCGAAGCTCAGGGAGGAGAGCCCGCAACGCGTCGGGAGAGAGGGCCGGTTGGCCCCGCCACGCTTCGTCCACAAGGCGCTTCCCGTCTGGAACGAAGAATGGTTGCAGCACGTAGCGCCGGGCGCCCTTGATCTCGTGAGCGATGGAGAACAGATCGTCTGGAGCGAGGCCAGGGGCGACCGTGGTGCGGAACTCGTAGTCCGGGGCGCGAGCCCGGACGAGAGCGACCGACTCCCGGACCAGAGCGGAGACGTCGGAGACAAGCTCCGATGTACGTCCGTCGGGGACAAGCCCCGACGCTACAGAGATCGAAGGCGGGAGGCCGGTAAACTCGGGGTACCGGGCGAACGGCGCCTTCACGTCCAAGGCCACGTAGTCCACAAGTCCTTCGTCAACCAGGGAGCGGAGGACCTCGGGGAGAGTTCCGTTCGTGTCGAGCTTGACAAGAAACCCCAGCGCCCTGACCTCCCGCAGTAGCGCAGGCAGATCGGTATGGAGAGCAGGCTCGCCCCCACTGACCACCACGCCGTCCAAGAGCTTCGCGCGCTCCTCCAGTCGGGCAAGAACACCGGTGACCGACAGCCGCAATAGGACCGCTCCGAGCTTGGGCAGAACGAGCTCGGCGTTGTAGCAAAACGGACAGCGGAGGTTGCAGCCCACCGTCCAGATCACGGCACTCACCTTCCCCGGGTAGTCGAGGAGGGAGAGGGGCTGGACGTAAGCGATCTCCACAGCTATCGACAGGAGCCGAGGACTGTCTCTGTCAACTCCAGACTGCTAACCTTCGTCGTGCGAGGGAAGATCTGGTAGACCGCTCCAAGGCTGGGAGCCTCAACCAGTAGTCCTTGGCCGACCAGTCTGTCTCTGAAAGCCTCTATATTCGCAGAACTCCCATGAACTAGGAATACCGAGGAGAGCCCCCGCAGACCCAGTACAAGCCCCTGAAGCGCAACAGCGTCCGCGTGCCCGGAAAAGGCCGAGAACTGGTGTACCCGCTCCCCGCTAACCCTGACTGAACAACCCTGGCTCAACGTGACGGTCCTCTCAACAGCAGTACCAGCGATACCCTTGATCTGCCCGCACGGAGAAGCGGCGGCCGCGTAGCTTACGAGGAAGAACTCGGTATTGGGATCGCCTCCGAGATGGCATAGAAGCCTTTCGGAGACGCTGAAACTGCAGTCACCTAATGTAGCGATAATGATACAAGGACCGGCCGGCGCTGGCTCCATTGCGGAGAGTTGTCTGTAGCCGTAGGGATTCGCGTCCGCGAAGAGACTAACCTCTTCAAACCTCTGCGCTGCCTCGAAGAACAGAGAGGAGAAGTAGTCAGCATACCTGGCCCTTTCAAGGCTCAGCTGCATGTAGAGTTCGGTGTACTTGTGGATAGCGCCTCTCGCTTCAGCCGTTGTGCCTCCCCCCAAGAAGACCGGTGTGCCTGTCGGGATAGCTCCCATTCCCTTCAGAGACCCGACGTCATACAACAGACGTTGGGCGCGGTCTAGTGCGAACACGGGGATGATCACCCGGCGGCCACGATCAACAAGAGCACGCACGAGTTCCCCACGGAAGCGTTCTAGTTCCTCACTGCTATTGCGTCGGTCACTGCTACCATAGGTGCTCTCGATAATCAGAACGTCGACCGACTCAGACGGAATCTCCCAGTGCGGAACAAACGAGTGTGTCTGCGGCCCCAGGTCCCCAGAGAAGTTGACCCGGAACGGCCCCTCCTCGGTCTCGAACTCCAGGAGGACCATCGCCGAGCCCGGGATGTGGCCAGCGTTGAGGAACCGGGCCGATATCCCCGGGGCGATGATCCATCTCTCACCGTACCCTTTCGCGATGAACAAGCTGCGGAGGATCTCCACCTCTGCCGCAACGCAGTTCATACACATGCGGAAACCATCTAGCCTATCACGCGTGCCAGTCTCGAAACCCCAGCTTCTCCCGATGTTCAACCCACAAAGCGTTGTGGACTGCCCTGCGATGGAGGCATGTAGAACGCATAGGTCACCGGCCTTCCTTGCGGCTTCGCATCTGTCGACGACATATCCGAGCCTTTCCACACCTAGGGACAGATAGCCTAGGGTGTTATACATAGCCCCAAGGTCACTGTGCCTGTCTCTGGAATTGGCCCGGTACGAGAGAAGCTGAGAAGTCACTTCTGTCATGTAGATCATGCCTCGCCAGCCATCGCGGAGGACCAGCTTCGGGATGCGCCCCCAGTGGTCTTGGTGGGCGTGCGTCAGGATGATGGCTTCTATGTCACTCGGGACAAGAAGAAGGACCTGGCCGGATCCGCCTTCATCTCCCTCTTCTGCGTAGAAGGAGCCACAGTCTACGAGGAACCTAAACCCGTCGGCCTCAACAAGGAAACAGGCTCCTCCTACCATCCCGGCAGCACCGAGGAACTGTATCTTGATATCCTGAATCGGCTGACCAAGGCCACCGAACAGCACAGGGAACAACAAACCGAGAACCAACAAGCATCGCCAAACTCCCTTCATTACGACTCCCCCCTTCGCTCGCGCGGTGTCTCGGTCTTCAGGTATCTTGGACCGCTGTTAGTGTGCGTTACTAACATCCTTTGTGAACACCTTACGGTCCGCGAACTCCTCCTGCTTCCCCGCGTTCCACTGCTCCACGGGGCGCAGGTATCCCACCACGCGCGAGTACACTTCGGCCCGCTCCCGCTCGGAGGCGGGGATGACCGTTCCATCTTCGAGGATCAGGTTGCCTTGCTCATCTTCACGGTACGTGGACACGAACTCCTCCTTTGCTCTCTTCATGGCTCAAGACCAGTTCCTGATCGCACTTCGGGCAGTACCGCGCTTCCCCGGGGATGTACCCGTGCCGCGGGCACACGGAGAACGTCGGGGTGAGGGTGAGGTAGGGAATGCGGAAGTTGCTCAACACCTTCGCCACCAGCGACTTCACCGCCTCCGGGGACGGAAGCCGCTCCCCCAACCAGGTGTGGAACACGGTCCCCCCCGTGTACAGCGTCTGCAACTCCTCCTGCAGGGTGAGGGCGCGGAACAAGTCGTCGGTGAAGTCCACCGGGAGCTGCGACGAGTTGGTGTAGTAGGGCGACGCCCCTGCGTCCCGCACCGCTCGCTCGTTGGCGAACCGGATCCCCGAACAGCGCTTCTGATCGAGCATCGCCAGCCGGTAGCTCGTTCCCTCGGCCGGGGTTGCCTCGAGGTTCCACAGCTGCCCGGTCCCCTCCTGGAACCGGACCAACGCCTCGCGCATGAACTGCAGGGTCTGGCGGGCGAACCCGATCCCCTCCTTGTGGGAAAGGTCGGTCCCGAGCAGATTGAGCGCGGCCTCGTTCATCCCGATCACGCCGATCGTGGAGAAGTGGTTCGCCCAGTACGCCCCCTGTGGCTCCTTCACCGACGCGAGGTAGAACTTCGAGTACGGGTACAGGCCCTGCTCTGTCAGTCGCTCCAACAGCTTCCGCTTGATGATGAGCGATCTCCCCGCAAGCTGCATCAGGACGCCCAACCGCTCGAAGAACTCCCCCTCGCTCTTCGAGAGGAACGCGAGCCGCGGCAGGTTGAGGGTCACCACGCCGATCGAACCCGTGAGGGGGTTCGAGCCGAACAACCCCCCGCCCCGGTGGCGGAGCTCCCTCACGTCCAAGCGCAACCGGCAGCACATGCTACGGGCATCCTCCGGCCGCATGTCCGTGGAGAGGAAGTTCGCGAAGTAGGGG
The DNA here is from genome assembly GCA_002479455.1 of Acetothermia bacterium UBA7521. Classification (GTDB taxonomy): domain Bacteria; phylum Bipolaricaulota; class Bipolaricaulia; order Bipolaricaulales; family Bipolaricaulaceae; genus Bipolaricaulis. The sequence goes on along the minus strand of DLNB01000003.1, from coordinate 13,879 downwards.
ATCCCGTACTTGGCCGTCATCTCCCACATCGGGAGGAGGTCCGGGTCGTCCCACGGGAAGTCAGGGGTTACGTTGTAGGTGGGGATAGGAAACGTGAACACCCGGCCCCGAGCGTCGCCCTCCGCCATCACCTCGGCCAGAGCACGGTTGAAGAGGCCCATCTCCTTCGTGAACTCGCCGTAAGTTCCAACCGGCTCACCTCCCACGAGGGCGGGCAGCCCCGCCACGTGCGTCGGCGGACGGAGGTCGAGGGTGATGTTCGTGAACGGGGTATTCCCGGTGATGAACACCTGCCCCCTGCGCATGGCAATCACGGTCTCGTTCTCCGTGTGGACGGACCAGATGGTCCCCTTGTAGTCCACCGGGGTGATCGTCTGGATGTAGTCGTAGTCAGCCTCGGTCAACGTCAAGACGAACTGGCGCCGCGTGGAGATGTCCGAGATCTTCCGTTCCCTGACGCTGAAGTTGTACCCGGCGAGCACGGCGACGGCTTCCAAAGCATCCAAGATGCACTCGTCCGTCACAGTAATCCTCTTTCTGTTCTCCTCGACCCAGCCGTCCCCTTTGACGTAGGTATCCAGGAACAACCTCGCTTGTCGCTGACTCAGGCGAAACAGGTAGTCCGGAACCCTCTTCTCCCTGCCCCCCAACCAACCGTGGATCACCCGGCTCGCTGACGGCTGCAGCCGAATTCGCGTGCACGTGCCCAACGACTCCTGGGGGTAGGTCGTGTACTCCAGCTCTTGATGTTCGAGAAGGCCGACGATCTCTTCGTACTCCTCCCGGTGGACGTCGGGAGACTGATAGATGCTGACCCGGTAACTTCCCTCCCTCTCAATGCTGCCTTCGGAAAGGACCCACGCCAACAACTGGAGTTGCTCATCGGGCACCGGACAGTCCTGATTCGTGTTGGGAGATCGAACAGGTATGGCGATCGGGAATTTCAGATCTAGGATCTCCTCGATCGGTTGCAGAACGTACTCGTCGCGGTTGAACACCTGCCGTACCACTCTGTGACCCGGGGAGATCAGCTGGTCCTGACTGCGGTTCCTCAGGTTGTACATCGGGCCCTCGTAGTGGCGCGAGAACACGCTTTCGACGCGCCTAGGCTCGATCTCATGCCGCTCAAGGTTGAACGTGTAGATCAGGTCTCCCTCGGTCACCTCATCATGGCCCTTCCACCCGTCGGGGGTGAGGATCACGGTATCCTCGGACAGACACTGGAACCCAACGCGGGTGGGGACGTTCAGGTTGTACACGAACTCCTGGAGGGCTTGCTTCACCTCGCGGTAGGACAGCCGGTCAGCAGCGATGAACGGGGAGAGCAGAGTATCCACACCCGAGAACGCCTGCGCGCCAGCGGCCTCGCCCTGCAGGGTGTAGAGGAAATTCACCGCCTGCATAAGGGCCACGCGGAAGTGCTTCGGCGGCCGCGATTCGACCTTCCCCCGAGCTCCGCGAAACCCGAGGCGGACGAGATCGGCCAAGTCCCACCCCACACAGTACGGACCGAGCGTGCCGAGGTCGTGCATGTGGAAGTCCCCCTCCACATGGGCTCTGCGGATCGGCTCCGGGTAGACCTTGGACAGCCAGTACCGCCCGATGATCTTCTCCGTGAGGAATACGTTCAGCCCCTGAAGGGAGAACGCCATGTTCGAGTTTTCCTTGACCCGCCAGTCCCGTCCGTTGAGGTAGCTCGCCACGAGCTCAGGATCCACGAGTTCCTTGATCTCCCGAAGCTGCTTGTGCTGGTGGCGGTAGACGATGTACGCCCGCGCGGCGTCGGCGAGCCCAGCCGCCATGAGGGCTTCCTCGACGGCGTCCTGGACTTCCTCGACATGGGGAGGCCCGAACAGTGGACCGAACCGGCCAGCGAGAGTTTGTTCCACCCCCTCGGCAAGCTCGGCAGCGAGGGGCGCATCGTTGCGTCCTACCTCGCACAGAGTGCGATGGATAGCCGATGCAATCTTCCCTATCTCAAACGGAACGACGCTCCCGTCGCGCTTGCGTACTTGTTCGATCACCCGGGGCTCCTCCTCGCGAATGTAACCAGTGTTACCTTAGCGACGATCCCCAGGGGCGGCAAGAGGACCTTCGTCCCGCCCTTGCGCCTGTCTGGGAGAGGGGCTAACATCCCAGCCGGTATTCGCGACAGAGGAGGAGATCAGCCATTCCAATCAAACACTCGGCCAAGCGTGAGGAGCGCAAGAGTGCGACCCGGCGCCGCCGCAACGATGCGCGTCGCAGCGCGGTCCGCTTTTGGCGACGCAAGGTCCAGAAGCTCGTGGAGTCGGGGAACACCAACGAGGCACAGACATCCCTCCCCCAGCTCCAGAAGGCGGTCGACAAGGCTGCGGATCGCGGCGTGATCCACCCCAACCGGGCAGCGCGGCTCAAGGCCCGACTCGCCAAGTCGCTCCGTCATTCGTGACCGACCGAGGGAACCCCATGACCCAGATCGACTTCTTGGGCAAGTCCAAGTTTGCCGTTGTCCTCTCCGCAGTCCTAGTTTTGGCCAGTGTCCTGGCGCTGGTCACGATCGGTCTCCGCGCGGGCATCGAGTTCACGAGCGGAATCCAACTCGTCATCTTCTACCCGGCGGAAACCGACCTGGCAACCGACGCGGTGCGGTCTCATGTGAACGAGATCCTCGCCGCTGAAGGAGCGTCGGGGACCAACTTCTCTGTGCAGAGAGTGACCGCTGATCGCGAGGGGACCCAGCTGACGGGAAAGATGATCACGGTCCAGACCACTTCCGACGATCTCATGGACCGGCTCCAAGAGGCGTTCACCCGCCCCGCGGCGGGGTCCGGTATCCCCTCGCCCATCCTGACCCCGGGGGGCAGTCCCGACGTAAGCATCACACGCATTGAGCCGATGGTCACCCAGGAGATCACCACGCGGGCCTGGCAGGCGATCCTCGTCGCCCTGGGAGCGATGCTCCTCTACATTGCATGGAGGTTCCGGCTCCGGTACGGCGTGGCCGCGGTGATCGCTCTCATCCACGACGTGGCGATCACCCTCGGCGTGTTCGCCGTGACCGGTCTGGAGTTCAACCTCCCCGTCATCGCCGGCCTCCTCACCGTGGTCGGCTACTCCCTCAACGCCACGATCATCATCTTTGACCGGGTGCGGGAGAACGTCCGGACGGCGCGCAAAGCATCGCTGGCGGACAACATCAACCGCGCCATCAACCAAACCCTGACCCGGACGATCAACACGGGAATCACGACGCTCATCCCGATCGTCATCTTGTTCATCCTGGGAGGCATGCCGCTGCGTGGGTTTGCGGTGGCAATGCTGATGGGAGTGGTGGTAGGGACCTACTCCTCGCTGTTCATCTCGAACCCGACTGTCTACGCGTGGAGCATGGCAGCCGAGCGCGCACGGGCCCGCCGACGATAGGCGAACTCCCGTCTTGTCTTGGAGTCCGCGGACTCGGGCGCCCGGGTCTGGGAAGAACGATCTGGACGGTCCTGGTATGCGAACAAAGGGGGGACAATCTCCGTCCGGGCTGCATACCCTGCGCGTACCGCTGTTCTCTAGATGAACTCCAGGCGGGAAGGTTACCCACGCTGCTCGGTCAGCACTGGTTCAATGACCACGCGGCGGTTCTGTTCGCGACCGACCGACACAGTTCGAATCCCGGGCATCCCCGCCAGTGCCATGTGGACCACCCGCCGGTCATCGGGAGACATCGGAGCGAGTTCGATCCGACGGCCTTCGGCTACCACCTGGCTCGCCGTATCCCTCACCTCTTTCGCCAGTCTCTCGCGGTGAGCGAAGACCTCGCCGTTGATGTCCACTAGAACGGGTACATCGAGGCCGTGGTGGGACTTGAGATGAAGCCGCGCGAGCCGCGACAGGGCAGTCCGGGTTGCGGCATCGCCCGCCGGGAGGTGGCGGAACCCGCCCCGCATGTCCACGTACACGCCCTCTCCCTCTGGAGTCGCCTCCACGCGGCCCGGTTCCCCCAGCACACGCAGAAGCCCCAGGCAGAACTCGCGCGCCGACTCAAGCGCTTGCGGGTTCATCCGGTGGTGGAGGTGTTCGCGCCGGTTCGCGGGCCATCTCCACGTCAAAGATGAACTGCTGGCCAATCTGCAGCGCGCTGGCCAGGAACCAGTACAGCCACAGCCCGGCCGGGAAGCTCAGGAAGAGAAGGGCCATCACGATCGGGAACACCCATCCGATCATCTGGGTCCCGCCCGTCGGCGGCTCCGGCATCCGCCGCTGGGTGAGCCACTGCTGGAGGAGCTGCGCCCCTGTAGCCAAGATGATCATGACGTAGTAGGGGTCGGGCTGAGATAGATCACGCAGCCAAAGGAACCCTGGCGAGACATGAATCAGCTCCGCCGAGTGCATGATCGCCTGCCAGAGGAGGATCAGGATCGGGAACTGGAGGATCAGCGGCAGGCACCCCCCCAGCGGGTTCACCTTCTCCTGGCGGTAGAGCTCCATCATCTGCTGTTGGAGGGTCTGGCGGTCGTCCTTGTACTTCTCCTGAAGGCGCTTCAGCTTCGGCGCCAACCGCTGCATTTTCGCCATCGAACGGTACTGGTTGCGCATCAAGGGGTGGGTGATGACGCGGGTGATGAGGGTGAACAGGATGATCGCCCACCCGTAGTTCCCGGTGAACCGGTACAGCCACTCGAAGAACGTCATCACCCACACCAGGAATTGAGAGAAGAAGCCCACCGGCGCCACCACGGAAATCCCCGCTTTCTCCAGGAGCACATACCGGTTGCGTCCTGTGTACAGAAGGCCCCGCAGTTGGAGCTCCCCCGATGCTTCCAGGCCGAACACGGGATGGCCAGAGGCGTTCACACCTAGAAACGGAACGGCATCCCCTTCGTCGAGGCGCAGAAAGTACACCCGGTCGTTCGCGACCAAGCCCAGGCCTTGGAACCGAGCGTAGCTTCCCGGGGCGAGGGGAGCATTGTGCGTCTTCCCATCGTAAAGGAAAAGAAGAGCAGGGGCATCGTTCCCCGTTGGCCGGTGGCCGAGGACGAGGCGGATCCTTTCGCCGGGTACCTGGACCCGGATCGCCACGTCCATCGTGTACAGGGAGTCCCACCGTGCTGCGAACTCCTTCGTGACGAGCAGATCCTCCCCCGAGTAGGAGAGAACCACGACCGCTTCGTCCGGCTGGGGCCTCACCGACGTGGCGCTGTAGACCCGTGCATCGGAGGTCGCTTCTCCGATCCAGACCTCGAACGGCAGGCTCACCCCGAACCCCAGCGTGGGCTTCGCCCCAGTCCCCCACCCGGGGACAGCGTCAAGGGTCGTGGATCCGTACGAGGCGAAGTGGACGAAGGCGCTTCTCAGGGTTCCGCCGTCTTCGGAGAATTTGTAATGGAGAAGGCCCGTCGTGACCCCAACGATCTCCGTTCCTTCGTCGATCGAGCGGAGGATCTCCACGGGTTCAGACGCTGCGAACGAGGTGTACGCAGCAGACAACAGGACAGCCAGGAGAACGAAGCGCGCGCACATAACCTCACGACTTTACCGAGGACAGCCCCCCCCTTCAACGTCCCTGTGCAGAAACGCACGGCGGACGTACACTCCCATCAGCCATGTTTACCGGCATCGTGCGCACCATGGGGAAGGTGGTGGAGCGGTCCCCCCACCGTTTCGTTATCGATACCCAAGGCCTCCTCCTTTCCCCCGGAGCGAGCCTTGCCGTGAACGGGGTCTGCCTGACCGCGGCCGAAGTGGCGGGCAATCGGGTTCAGGCCGACCTCTCCACAGAGACGCTTGCCCGCACGATCCTCGGCGACCTCCGGCCTGGCGACCGCGTCAACCTCGAACCGGCGCTGCGGGCCGGCGGCGAGATGGGAGGCCACGTTCTCCTCGGCCACGTAGACACGATCGGCAAGGTTGCCCTGATCGAGCGGCGCGGAGAGGATGTGCTCCTTGCGATCGCGTTCGACCCTCGGTACGCCGTCCTGGTTGCCGACAAGGGCTCGGTGGGGGTGGACGGGATCAGCCTCACCCCGTTCGCGGTGGGCGAGGGCTCGTTCCGGTGCGCGGTCGTTCCCTACACGTGGGAGCAGACCAACCTCTCCGCACGGAGGGTCGGCGATCGGGTCAACCTCGAGTTCGACATCCTGGCAAAATACGTGCGGACGTGGAGGGACAGGTGAAGCTGGCGACGGCTGAACAGGCGGTAGAGGCGCTCCGGAACGGCAGAATGATCATCGTCGTGGACGACGAGGACCGGGAGAACGAGGGCGACCTCGTCCTGGCCGCCGAGAAGGCGACCCCGGAGCTCGTGAACTTCATGCTTCGCGAGGCGCGGGGCCTCCTGTGCGTGCCCCTGCCCCGCGAGAGGGCGAAGCAGCTTGGGCTCAAGGCAATGATCGAGCCCCCCGAGGACAGCCACGAGACCGCGTTCACGATCTCCGTAGACGCGCGGTGGGGCGTGTCCACCGGGATCTCCGCCGCCGACCGGGCGCGGACGATCCTCGTCCTCGCCGACCCCGACACAGGACCGGAGGACCTGGCCCGCCCCGGCCACGTGTTCCCCCTCGTTGCGCGCGAGGGCGGGGTGCTCCGTCGGGCCGGGCACACCGAGGCCGCTGTGGACCTCTGCCGACTCGCCGGGCTCCAGCCGGTGGGAGCCATCTGCGAGATCATGAACGACGACGGGACGATGGCCCGCCTTCCCGAACTCACCCAGTTCGCCGAGAAGCACAGCCTCCCTATCCTCACCATCGCCGACCTCATCGCGTACCGCAAGAAGCAGGAGAAGCTCGTGGAGCGGGCCTGCGACGCCGAGCTGCCTACGGTGTCCGGGCAGTTTAGGATCATCACGTTCCGCGATATCCTCACCGGCCAGGAGCACGCCGCCCTCGTCAAGGGCGATGTCTCCGGAGACGAAACGGTCCTGGTGCGGGTCCACTCGGAGTGCCTCACCGGCGATGCGCTGGGATCGCTCCGGTGCGACTGCGGCGACCAGCTGCGATCTGCCCTGGCGATGATCGAACGTGAGGGACGGGGTGTCGTCCTGTACATGCGTCAGGAAGGACGGGGGATCGGCTTCCTCGGGAAGATGTGCGCCTACCACCTCCAGGACCAGGGCCTGGACACGGTGGAGGCGAACCTCCAGCTCGGGTACCCAGCGGACCTCCGGGAGTACGGAATCGGGGCCCAGATGCTCGTGGACCTCGGGGTGAAGAAGATCCGGCTGCTCACGAACAACCCCCGCAAGGTGGCCGGCCTCGCTGGATACGGGCTGACGATCGTGGACACCGTGCCGCTCGAGATCGAACCGAACCCGTTCAACCTGCGCTACCTGAAGGCGAAGAAAGAGAAGCTCGGCCACAAGCTGGACAAGGTGTGAGGCGTGCTTGTTCACCGCCGAGGCCGCCGAGATCGCAGAGAAACCCGAAAGGCCGCTGCCCGTGGTCCGTGAGCCGCAGTCCGTCCGACCCCTCGAACTCCGCGCATGTCTGGTCTCGGCGTGCTCGGCGCTCTCGGCGGTAGGACGGGAGTCCTGTCAACCGGGCGGACGCCGCGAGCCCGAAGGAACCCCGAACTCCCTGCACCACCAGGGGCACGAAGGTCACCAAGGGATCTGGAAGTTCTTGAGCAGGGAACTCTATGCCTGCCGATCCGGGTCGTTCCTTCGTGTCCTTGGCGCCCTTCGTGGTGGGGTTGGGGCTGGCTGTCCTCGGCGATCTCCGCGCGCTCTGCGGTGAGAGCTGTTGAGGTGGATTCGAGGTATGCTAGAGAGGTACGGTGTAAGGAGGAGACGATGGCGATGTACGAAGGCAAGCTCGATGGGAAAGGCCTCAAGGTCGGGATCGCCGTGTCGCGGTTCAACGACCTCGTGACGAAGGAGCTCCTTGGTGGCGCGCTCGACCGACTGCGCCGACTGGGGGTGGGAGAGAAGGACATCTCCGTGGCATGGGTCCCGGGGGCGTTCGAGCTCCCCCGGGCTGTCCAGGCGCTCGGGGCGTCGAAGAAGTTCCACGGCGTGCTCGCCCTCGCCGCGGTCGTGCGGGGGGCCACGCCCCACTTCGAGTACGTGGCCGCCGAGGCGGCGAAGGGACTCGCCAAGCTGAACCTCGACCTGCCGGTTCCGGTGGCATTCGGCGTCCTCACCGCCGACACGATGGACCAGGCCCTCGAGCGGGCGGGAGGGAAGGTCGGGAACAAGGGCGCCCAGGCCGCGGAGTCCCTCGTGGAGATGATCAACCTGGAGAAGGCGATCGGCAGATGAACATCAAACCACGATCTCACCGCCGAGCACGCCGAGACCGCAGAGAACTGCGGTCCGATGAAGAGCCCAGGAATGCAGGAGGGGGGGCGATACACCCTTCTGTAGGTGTCGCAGAAGCAGTCCTAGGTTCCCCTCTTTCCGCCTTCCCCAGAAGCGAAGGCTGTTCTCAGGAGGTAGTTCCTGATCCGGTTTTCTCGGCATCCTCGGCGACCTCTGCGGTGAGACGTAGCCTTGCGGGAGTTACGCCGTGAAGGTCGAGAGCGTCCGCGGGATGCGCGACATCCTCCCCGAGGAGACCCCGCTCTGGCAGAAGCTGGAAGCGGAGATCCGCGCCGCGTTCGCCCTCTACGGTTACGGTGAGATCCGGGTCCCCCTTGTAGAGCGGGTCGAGCTCTTCTCCCGCGGGGTCGGCGAGGAGACCGAGGTCGTGGACAAGCAGATGTACGTGTTCCCCGACCGGAAGGGGCTCCAGCTCGCCCTGAGACCCGAGGCGACGGCATCCGTGGTGCGGGCGTACGTCGAGCACGGGCTCCACGCCAAGGGCGACCTCGCCAAGCTCTCCTACCTGGGGGCGATGTTCCGCTACGAGAAGCCCCAGCTCGGGCGGCAGCGGCAGTTCCACCAGTACGGGGTGGAGGCGATCGGGTCGCTCGATCCCGCCCTCGACGCCGAAGTGATGGACGTTTCTGCGTACTTGATGGAGAAGTTGGGTCTAGATCGAAGAGGGCTGACCCTTCGTCTCAACACCATCGGCTGCCGACAGGATCGGGAACCGTATCGGGAAGCGTTGCGTCTCCACTTCCTACCACGAGCATCGCAGTTGTGCCCAGACTGCCAACGCCGTCTGGTGGGTAATCCGCTACGGATCCTCGACTGCAAACGGCCTCAATGCCAGTCCGCGATCATGGCTGCTCCGAAGAGCTCCGACTATGTCTGCGAGGCATGCCAGGGCCATTTCCACCAAGTCCAGGACTATGTCAAGGCGCTGGATATCCGCTTCGAACTGGACCACACACTGGTGAGAGGACTCGACTACTACACCCGCACCGTGTTCGAACTCTGCTCGCGCGACCTCGGGGCTCAGGACGCCCTCCTCGGCGGGGGGCGCTACGATGACCTTGTGGAACTCCTCGGGGGGCCTGCCACACCGGCAATCGGATTCGCCGGCGGGATGGAACGGTTGGTGCTCCTTCTAGAACCCCCAGAGACCCAACAAGAGCGCGGAGGAGTGCCCCTCGATGTGTACGTAATCCCAGTGGGAGATGACCAACATTCACGAAGCATGGCGGCATCGATCCTGATGCGCCTCAGACGGGCGCGGTTAGTCTCCGATGCTGAATACAAGGGACGTTCCCTGCGCAAGGCCATGCAAGTGGCGAGCAACCGTGCGCACTTCGTCGTCCTCGTCGGACCAGATGAACTCGCTGAGGGAAAGGCCAAGGCTAAGGACCTGATCACCGGTGTACCATTCGAGGTCGAGTTCCACTGGTTCTCGGATGCTGAGGCGCTTCGGGGTTTCTTCCAAAGAGAGATCTCTCCACATGCTGCAAGAGGGCAACCGTCTGACCCAGAACACGAGAAGCCGCCGCTCTAGGTGTGACTGGGAGCGGGTCGTTCCTTACCCAGACAAGACTCCTCTCCGCAGATTCCTGTTCCTGGGAGACATGGACGGCCCCAGTCACACCGCCGATCACACCGAGACGCTGTAGCGTCGCAGGTTGCCTGCCTGCTGCAGGCAGGTCTGCGACGGCCTTTCGCGGAACCGGCCAACCGAACTCCCGTCGGGGATGAACCCCGAAGGTACGAAATCGGCACGCTCCGCGGGCTACTCAGGCCTCGGAGCTTTGACCCGCTTCGCCATCAGGATATCGGGCTTCCCGAACCCGTTGGCATCCGGAATCAGCCCCACCACCACGAACCCGCACTTCCGGTAGAACGCGAACGGGTGCCCTCCCACGTCCTCGATCCGCGCCGCCCATGAGAGGACGTCCGGGTAGAGGTCCACGCCGGAGAGGTTCGTCCTCCCGTCCTCGTCGTCCGTGCCCACGAAGATCGTGTCCACGCCCCGCTCGCGGGCGAGGTGCTCCAGATCCGCGACCAGAGCGCGGCCGATCCCCTGGCGCTGCCGGTCGGGTCGCACCACGAGGGGATGGAGTTCCCACACGTGGCCCTGGTACGTAGGAATCGCCCCGATCCAGCCGAGCACGTCCCCGTTCTCGTCCAGGGCGACGCGGCTGATCCGGTCCGGCGCCAGCGACTCCTGCACCTCCGCGAGGCCTTCATCCAGCGTGTGCCACCCGGTCGGGATGTGGGCGAAGCAGCGCACCAACAGCTCCGCCGCCTGGCGCACCGCTCGTTCGTTGTAGATGGCAAGATCCACGATCCTCATCTCATCTCCAGGCCCCGTACAGGAGCATTCCATCCCGCCCGCCCCATGGCGCCTGGATCTCGGGCAGAGGAAACCCTGCGCGCGCAAAGGGCCGCATGGCTGCGCGGGACTCCACTACCTGCTACTTCCTACTTCCGTGGCAGGGGATCCGCGAGCAGGATGATGGCATCGAAGGGGGCAAGAACAAGCGGGCCTGTCACGGGCTCACCCGTGTTCACGTCGGGTGCCTGCGTCCCGAGGATGCGGCGAATGCCGGTCCGGCCAAGAGGCCCGCCAAGCGCCTCCTGATCAAGCGTGAAGGTCTGGTGAAGCGGGTTGACCAAGACGAACCCGTTCTCGAAATCCCGCCTCCAGGGACCTGCGCCGCCTTCGGTGATGGATACGTTGTCGATGGCTACCTTGCCACCGTTGAACAGCATGAACGAGAGCGAGAAATCACTGCCGGACGGGATTGTGACAGGGAACCTCGCACGCCCGGTATCTCCTCTCACCACTCCCGGCAGCGGGTAGTCGCCAGGAGTGCGTGCGCTGGCTCCGCGGAACCCCACCGCTACCCAGCCGCTGAGAGTCTCCAAGATCCTCCAGTCAAACTCCACGACATAGGTGACTCCGCTCTGCAGAAGAACAGATGTGTGGGCTGTCCCCGCGGCACGATAGTCTGCCTTCGTGTGATCCGCGCTCTCGATGACCAGGCTTCCCGATCCAGCGATCGCCTCGTTCCCCGAACGGCTCGCACGAACCCCGTGGGTTGCCCACATGTCCGATGGGAGACCAGATCCCTCGAAGTCCTGCTTCCAGATAGCCTTCCCTGGCAAAGCCAGTTCCACGGCCTCACCCAGCGGATGCCCCAAGTAGCCTTTGAAGCGAACGTCCTCAACAGCGATTCCCTGTCCATTCACGGCAAACTCGTCAAACCAGTATGGCATGCTTCGGCCATCGAACAAGTCGTACTCGTAGAATCCATCTCCAAGAAGTGCGCTGCACATCGTGAACCTGTGGTTCCGGATGTCCTCTCTCTTGGGTTCGACGGGAAAGCGGTCCGGTGAGACCAGAGAGCTAGACGTGTCCCATCCCATCCCCTCGATCACACTGATCGCAGGTCTCAGCGCATATCGTGTCATGTAGAGGTAGTCATCGAGAGCTCTCTTCCATCCTGCCTCAGAGGGATACCCACCGCAACGGTAGCACCAGGCGTAGTTCCATCCTTCAAAGAGGTACCCGTTGACAAGCGGTGTCAGCGACAGAGCCGGGAGGGGACCGGTGTTGCCGATGATCAACTGGGACAACCCGATCTCAAGACGGATCCGCTGGAGCACACCGAGCGCCGCAGCTCGTGTGATCTCGGAGATCAGTGCTGGAGTCTCATCTCGCTTCTTGTTGACGTTGATGTCGAAATCGAGACGCGACGGGTCGCTCCAGTCTGGAATGTGGGGGTTGATCCGATCGAACAAGTTGTCGAAGTACACACCATCCCACAGTCCTGACGCGAACACAGAGTCAACGGTGAACCTGGCCAGGTGATCGTTGAACGTCCTGCCGTCGATGATGGGGCAGTCAGGCGAGATGTTCATCTTGAAGGTGTTCTTCCAGACAGGATCCTCCACAAACCGACCGCTCACTGTGCGGACAACCCATTCATGTGCGATTCCGCTCCCGTACTCCTTCTGAAGTGCGATGTTCCCGCCAGCACACCCACATGCCAGCCCTCGTTCCCACGGACCATACTCCTGCGCAATCTTGTAGGGAAGGATGACCACGCCGGGGTTCAGCTCACGCAGCCGCCGGGGGTAGTCTGGATCCATGGTCTGCTCGCTCAGGTCTACTCCCACCAACACGTCGAACATTGCAGCTCTCCGCTCTATGTCATCGACGGAGATCACCTGCGAATGCCTTCCAGACATGTCCGTCGTTGTACCCATGAGGTAGTTGCCAAGACGGGGAAACGGGAGCTGCGCAACAGACTCAACCAGGTTCCGTCCAGAATCGGTGACAAATCTGTCCTGGCGGAAGATGCGGACATTGTCAATCGAGATCGACACACCACCCATGGCCATGATCCGGAGGTAGTAGCCCGCAGCTTCTCCGGTCTGTGCCCCAGCCGAGTAGACTCCCTTCTCGGGAGAGCTCTTGAGCAACCCCCGAAGACAGATCGCGTCGGTCAGATCGGACGCGCCAACGGGGATGAGAAACACAAGAACGCTGTTCTGCCCATCGTCTCCTACTCTATCCAGGTAGTCGAACTCCACAATGTACGATGTCCATGGTTCTAGGATGAACGCTCCCGGGTTGATCTCGAAGACTCCGTAGTGGCTGAGACTCAGGGCTGTCTGGCCCCCCACGACCTTCTGCGGATTACCCACGAACGTCGCGCCCCATGACGACAAGAAGAACCTGCCATACGAGACCCGGTCCTTGGGGCCTGGCGTGCGCACGACAGGTTCCTCGAAGTCTTCGAAGTACACCTCGGTGTAGCTCAGTTCCCAAGTCGATTGTGGCTCGGGACTCCTGAAGAGAGTCTCCGAAGCAGGTGGCAGGCTGAAGTGAGGCTGCCATGTGCGCTCGTGAATCAGGGACAGGGTTGTGGCTGTCTGGGTCAGCCACTCGATCTTCACCACCCGGGCGGTGTCCGGGCGCCAGGTGAAGCTGAACCAGCCCCCGGCGGGGACCTCTCCACCACTGAGGACGATCACGGTAGCCGGGCCTTGGGGATCGCGCTGCGGGAAGCTCGGCCACATCGAGGTGACCTCGGCAGGCTCGGAGAACTCGATCCGCACCGCCCGCGCCACCGTGCCTGAGTCGTTCCGGTACATCGCGCCCGCCAGAACCGTCCCCGCCAACCCCACGACCAACGCCACTGCCACCCCGAGTGCTCTCCTCATCGTCCCCTCCTCACCGCCATGATAGGCGCGAGCCCCTCGGCTGCCAACACGCCCCCCTACCGCCTTGATCACGGACCGAACACGACGCGTTGCCGAGCGTCCAGTTCCTGCATGAGGTCGAGGTGAAGAGGATCCGCACAGGGCGTCGGGGTCAGTCCTCGTTCTTAGGGTCTTGTGGACCAAGGCTGGCCAACTTGTGAGCCCAGGCGGAAAGCCCTGAATCTGAGGATCGACGCGGTCGCCCTCGCCGAGAGCCCCCAAGTCCTTCTCCCCTTCAGGATTCCTGCGTAGTTGGGAATGCGAAAGTAGCCCTCTCACAGCGGCCTCATATGTGCAACGCGCCGCGGGATTGACCTCGGGGGGGTTCGCGGCTAACGTTGGTCG
>DLNB01000035.1:21881-22255 GCA_002479455.1 Acetothermia bacterium UBA7521 | reverse complement strand
TCTCGTCCTCGACCTCCCCGGGCCCCTCCCCCACGAACAGGAGCGGCGCCTGCGGGTTCCCCTCGCCGAACACTACGGTGCGCCGGCCCTCGGCAAGCGGGCACCGACGGCAGTCGTTGGCCTTTTGGGCGAGGACGTCAAGAGAGAGCTCGAACGTGCCGGACAACGTCACCTCCAAGAAGACAGTCGAAAGTCACAAGTCTCAGGTCACAAGCCCGAGATCAGGAGTTCAGAAGTAGAACCGTCTTGTCTTGGGACTTGCGACTGGCTGACGTTCGACTGTTCTTCTGGAGCGGGCAACGGGGATCGAACCCGTGACCTGCAGCTTGGGAAGCTGCCGCTCTACCAACTGAGCTACGCCCGCCTTCGGGTTC
>DLNB01000035.1:10246-21621 GCA_002479455.1 Acetothermia bacterium UBA7521 | reverse complement strand
GCGTCGGACCCTGCGTCCGACGGTTGTTCCGCGTCTGCGTAGCGTCGCGCCTTGTGTGCGACGAACGTTCGCGGTTCTGTAGCGTCGGACCCTGTGTCCGACGTCTTTTTCGCTGAACCAACGAACCGGCAACTGCCCAACTCCTCAACTGCTGTTCGCGGCGCGCTCGGCGGTAGGGGTCTTTGAGTCTCCGTAGCATCTTGGGATCACGAGGGTCAGGTCAACCGGCCCGCAGAGCTTCCAACGCCGGCATGGACTTCCCGCGCAGAAAGTCGAGGGTCGCCCCGCCGCCGGTTGAAACGTACCCGAATTGCTCAGCAAGGCCCAGCTTCTCCACGGCCTCGCCGGTCTCGCCCCCCCCGACCACGGTGAACGCCGTGGAAGAGACGAGGGCCTGAGCCACCGCGGCGGTTCCCTCGCCAAACGGCGGGTGCTCGAACGCGCCGAGCGGACCCGCCCACACCACCGTCCCCGCGCCTTTCACCACCGCGACGAACCGCTTCACCGTGGCTGGCCCGATGTCGAGGCCCATCCATCCGTCGGGGATCGCATCCGCGGGGACGATCCTCGTCTCCGCCCCCGCCTTGAGTTCGCGGGCCACAACGACGTCCTCGGGAAGAAGGATCTCTCGGCCCCCCTCCTTTGCCTTCCGCAGCAGATCGCGGAGGGTACTAACGAGATTCGCGTCTACCACCGACGCACCCACCTGGTACCCCTGTGCGGCGAGAAACGTGAACGCCACCCCTCCGCCCACGAGGAACCCGTCCACCCGGGGCAAGAGGTCGGTGAGCACGCCCAGCTTGTCCTTCGCCTTCTTCCCCCCCACGAGGATGTAGTAGGGGCGGCGCGGGTGGTCACGGATCCCGGACAGGACCTCCACCTCGCGCTCCATGAGCATCCCCGCGTAGGAGGGGAGGAACCGGGCCACCCCGACCGTGGACGCGTGGGCGCGGTGGGCGGTGGCGAACGCGTCGTTCACGAACGCGTCGAACGGAGAAGAGAGCTTCTGCGCGAAGCGAGGTTCGTTCTCCTCCTCCTCGGCGTAGAACCGCACGTTCTCCAGCACAACGACCCCTCCTGGAGTGAGACCGTCCACTCCATGAGCGGCGTCAGGGCCCACACAGTCCATCAGAGCAGGAACGTCCTTCCCCAGGAGTTCTGCCAATCGGGTCGCTACAGGTCCCATGCGTAGCGCGT
Source organism: Acetothermia bacterium UBA7521 (assembly GCA_002479455.1). GTDB lineage: Bacteria > Bipolaricaulota > Bipolaricaulia > Bipolaricaulales > Bipolaricaulaceae > Bipolaricaulis. Next base: position 20,424 of record DLNB01000035.1, on the reverse strand, counting down.
CCAGAACCGCGCCATCGGGGCGGCCGAGGTGAGAGAGAACCGCGACCCGGGCTCCGCGCTCGACAAGCCACTGCACGGTGGGGATGATGGATCGAATGCGGTTGTCGTCAGCAACGCGTCCCGCGGAGAGGGGAACGTTGAGGTCAGCCCGCAGGAGGACCTTCAGGCCATGAGGAACAAGATCACGAACTGTACGGAGTTTCATCCCAATCACCCGGCTCCATTCTAGGTCCCCGGTGCGGGACCGACAAGGAAGCGGAGGTATGATTGCCCCGTGAATGTATGGGTTGTGGCAGCGGTATTGCTCCTGGGCGGCGCGCTGGCCCTTGCCCCGGCGGTCTGGTCGTGGCTCGATCCCCTTTCCCCCGCCCGGTCTGTGCAAAGGCTCCTCCAGACCATCAGCGCGTGGAACGGGATCCGCGACCTCGACGCCAAAAAGGTCATCCTACGAGGCGCTGAGGGAGAGATTCAGGCCCGATTCATGTTCCTCTCTCCAGCCAACCTTCGGGTGGAGATCGGCTCACCGAGCAGCCTGGCGGGCGAGGTGTTCACAGTGCGACCTGTGTCGGAGGAATGGCTGTTCGTGCACTACCGTCCGAACCTGGAACTCGTGATTGAAACCCGCATCCGCACTGCAGATCTTGAGACCTCGCTCCCATTGCCTACCCCCGCTCAGCTGTGGGACGGCCTTCGCGGGGGTCAGATCACCGTCAGCTACGTTCCCGGTTCGCCGGATGACACCACTCCGGTTGACGCGTTCGACATCCAGGGCCTGTCCGGACTCTTCCCGCGGATGGTTCTCTGGGTGGATTCGACCAGCCAGATCCCGTGGAAGGTGAACCTCTATGCGGACCCGGAAGGCCCACCCGCAGTGGAGATCGAGGCCGTGGTCGAGGATGAAGAAGGCCGTCAGTTACACGTGAACACAGGACTGGAACTGCGGGATGTGCTAAGAATCAACAGCCAGCCCGAACGCTGGCTGTCCCCAACTCCTGTGCCCAACGACTGAACTTAGCCCGAAGAGACGAGCCGCCTGAACTCCCCAAACTTGAGGTCCTTCTCCACGAACTCCTCGAACTGCTCTTCCTCGACAAACGGCGACTCGATCGCCGACTTCTCGAACACGGCTTCCTCAATGTAGATCGGTGCCTGGGTGCGCAAGGCCAACGCCACCGCATCGGAGGGACGGGCGTCGATATCCCGGGTCGCCCCTGCAGCATCCCGAACCACAAGGCTCGCGTAGTAGGTGCTCTCCTTCACGGATGTGATCACGGCCCGCTCGAGGTTCCCCCCCAGCGTGCTCAACAGCTCCCGCATCAGGTCGTGGGACAACGGGCGGGGGAACGTGTGCCCCTGAAGCTCGATCGCGATGGACATCGCCTCCTGCTCGCCAATCCAAATAGGCATTGCTTTCGTTGAATTGCGGTCCTTGAGGAGCAGAACCGGCGTCTTCGTCGTTGGATCGAGAAGTAACGCTCTAACCTCGGCTTCCCTCATTCCTGGCCTCCTCCTCTCTCTCGAATCGCAAGGATTATAGCAAGCCCCCACAGGGCGGACCATGGTCCGCATTACGTTCGGACGGAATGCAGAGGGGCCTTCTCTGCCGATGGCTCCGACGGTGGCACGGCACCCTCAGGCACGGTAGCCTAGACGCATGCCCCGGGATCTGGTCGCCCGCAACCGCCGTGCTCGCCGCGACTACGCGGTCGAGGAAACCTATGAGGCGGGGATTGCCCTCCGCGGCTCGGAGGTGAAGTCCCTTCGCCTCCACCGGGCTTCGCTCGATGAGTCCTACGCCCGGGTGAAGGACGGCGAGGTGTGGTTGCTGGGGGTCCACATCGCTCCCTACGGCCCGAGCGGCGCACGGGGACATGACCCCGAGCGGCCGCGGCGTCTCCTCTTCCACAAGCGGGAGATCGCGCGGCTCATCGGCAAGGTGGGCCGGGCCGGGTACACCCTTGTCCCGATGTCTCTCTACTTCAACGACCGCGGCTACGCCAAGGTGGAACTGGCCCTTGCCCGGGGGCAGACAAAGGTGGACAAACGGCGGAAGATCGTCCAGGAAGAGGAAGAGCGTAAGGCCCGCGAGGCCATGAAGCGCTTCCGCTGAGAAGGCCGTCGCCGACGAGCTGCGCCGCTGCGGACAAGCTCTCACCGCAGAGCATCGCCACCCCTAACATACAAGGACGCAGAGAACGCCGAGAACACCCGAGAAGCGGGTTCAAGTTTCAAACCGTAATCCCAGATCCCGCCTTTCTCGGCGAGCTTGGCGGTAGCAAGCTTCATCCTTCCGTCGCACACAGGGTGCGACCCTACGTAACCATCGTCGGACACAGGGTTCGACGCTACACAACCCCATCGCTTGTAGCGTCGGGCTTCATCCCCGACGGCCGTCTGGTCGGGCTTGGGAAGCCCTACATCGCCGGCGAGTCGGCGAGGGTCTCCGCCACCTCGGTAGTGAGGACTGGGTCGATGAGCTGATCGAGGTCACCGTCCATCACGGCACCTAGGCAGTGTAGGGTGAGTCCGATGCGGTGGTCGGTGACCCGCGTCTGGGGAAAGTTGTAGGTACGGATCTTCTCGGAGCGATCGCCAGTCCCTATCTGCTTTCGGCGGGCATCGCGAAGCTCGTTCTCCTTCTCTCGCGCCTCGATCTCCCACAGCCGGGCACGGAGCACACGCAAGGCGAGCTCGCGGTTCCGGTGCTGGGAGCGCTCCTCCTGAGAGCCCACGACGATCCCGGTCGGGATGTGGGTGATCCGAACAGCGCTTTCATTCTTCTGCATGTGTTGGCCGCCAGGACCGCTGGCGCGGAACGTGTCGATCCTCAAATCGTCGGGTCGGATCTCGACCTCAACGTCCTCCGCTTCCGGCAGGACAACCACGGTGGCGGTCGAAGTGTGGACGCGTCCACTCGCTTCGGTCTCCGGGACCCGCTGAACCCGATGCACACCGGACTCGTAACGCAGCCTCCCGTAGGCGCCCTCCCCCTCGAGGGCGAACACGACCTGCTTCATCCCCCCCAGCGCCGTGGGATGGGTGTCCATCACCCGAACACCGTACCCCTTTCGTTCCGCGTACCGGCTGTACATCCGGAGCAGCTCGGAAGCGAACAAAGCCGCTTCTTCTCCCCCGGCGCCCGCGCGGATTTCCACGATCGCGTTCTTGCGGTCCGCCGGGTTCTCCGGGAGAAGCATGCGCAAGAGCTCATGGGACAAGGTTTCGGCCCTTGCCTGGTCACGCTCGATTTCTGCCCGCAAGGCCTCGCGGAGTTCAGCGTCGGCCTCCTCGCGAAGGAGCTCTTCTTCCTCGGCGATCGCCGCCCGGAGCCTCTTCAATTCCTCGCCCTTGGCCACAAGCTCGCGCAGACGGGCGTAGCGGCGTGACAGATCGACGAAGTCAGAGCGAGAAGCAACCCCCGGTTGGGAGAGCTCTTCTTCGAGCTGCCGGAACTCGGCCGCGGCGGTGTCCACACGAGATAGGATTCGTTCCACAGCGCAGAAGAGTAGCCGAAAACGCGAGGACCTACACGCGGCTTGGCGACCGGCGTTCGCCGACGCAGCCCGACAGCTCAGCCGCGAAGGGCGCGCAGCACGCTGAGAACAGCGGTTGAACGGTTGGGCGGCTGTCGGCGCGTTGGTTCAGACCTAGGACCGACCACAAAGGTCACCAAGGGCACGAAGCACACAGAGTGGGGTTCGGAAGATCCAGATCCCTTCGTACCCCTTGTCCTTCGTGGTGAACGGGTTCGTCGGCACGAGAGGCTGTCGCTGACGAGTTGCCGCGCCGCGCAATCCTCGGAAAAGCAGTCGGACACGGGGGCCGACGCCACACAACCCCATCGTTTGTAGCGGCGGGCTTCATGCCCGACGGCCTTTCCGGCGTCGGGGGGTGTCTCCGACGGCAGTTGGAGGGCCATAGCGGATTACGGAAAACGGACTACGGATCACGCTCTCGCGCGGCTCTGGAGGTGTCGGACACCGGTTGGATCGGCCACGACCAGGTCGGTGGCCAGGCCGAGGAACAGGCCGTGGGCGACGATCCCCGCACGCACGTCAAGTCCGCGGGCAAGGGCGTAAGGGTCACGGATCGGGCCGAACCGGCAGTCGAGGACGAGATTCCCTTGGTCGGTCTGGAACGGCTCTCCACCCGAGCCCCGACGCAACACGACTTCCGCGCCGAGCCCTTCCAGGAACCGCACGTGGGTTTTCCACCCGAACGGGAGGACCTCCACCGGAACCGGCCACCGCATCCCGAGAGCGGGGGAGAGCTTGCCCGCATCCACCACGATCACCTCGCGCCGGCTCGCCTGGGCGACGATTTTCTCCCGCAGCAGGGCTCCTCCGCCGCCCTTGATGAGGTTCAGCGCGGGATCCACCTCGTCCGCCCCGTCGATGGTGAGGTCGAGCGCGGGGTGTTCCTCCAACGTGGTGAGAGGAATCCCGAGGCTCCGCGCCTCCCTCTCGACCTCCCGGGAACAGGGGACTCCCTTGATGGACTCCAGCTCGCCGGACCGAAGGTGCTCGGCCAGCTTGAGAAGGGCGTGGTGCGCGGTGGTGCCGTGGCCGAGGCCGAGGACCATCCCCGACTGGACGAACTCCACCGCCTTCTCCGCTGCTTCCCTCTTCAGCCGCTCTCCACCGTTCATGGCTGTGCGTCGAACCCCATCCTATAATCAGGCCGGAGGTAACGCTAGTGAGCATTCGCAATCTCGGCAAGATCTTCAACCCCCATCGCGTGGCCGTCATCGGAGCAAGCAGCAACCCGGGCACGGTGGGGTTCAGCGTTCTGCGCAACATGATCAACGCCGGATTCACCGGCGTCGTTTACCCCGTGAACCCGAAGCGGGAGTCGGTTCAGGGCATCCAGAGCTATCCAGACATTCCATCCCTCCCCCGGATCCCAGATCTCGCCGTGATCTGCACCCCGGGCTCGACCGTTCCCGGGCTGGTCCGGCAGTGCGGTGAAGCGGGGATCCGCGGGTTGGTCATTCTCTCCGCTGGGTTCCGCGAGATCGGCTCCGAGGGGAAGGCCCTCGAGGCCGAGGTGAAGGCTGCAGCCGCAGAGTTCGACGGGATGAGGATCATCGGACCGAACTGCCTGGGGATCATCGTCCCCAGGATCGGGATGAACGCGACCTTCGCCGCCGGTCACCCTCCGGATGGGAACGTGGCGTTCATCTCTCAATCAGGCGCTCTCTGCACTTCGATCCTCGACTGGGCCGTAGACGAGGGGATCGGGTTCTCGTACTTCGTGTCGGTGGGGAACATGATCGACGTGGACTTCGGCGACCTCATCGACTACTTCGGGGAGGACGAGAAAACGCGGTCGATCCTCCTCTACATCGAGTCCGTGAGCGAGGCGCGCAAGTTCATGTCCGCCTCGCGGGCGTTCGCGCGCTCGAAGCCGATCCTCGTCTACAAAGCGGGCCGGTTCGCCGAGTCGGCGAAAGCCGCCAGCTCCCACACCGGGGCGATGGCCGGGGAGGATTCGGTGTACGACGCCGCGTTCCGGCGGGCGGGGATGGTCCGCGTGTACGAGATCGGCGACCTGTTCGACTCCGCTGAACTGCTGGCGAAGATCCGACCTCCACGCGGGTCGCGGTTGGCGATCCTCACCAACGCCGGCGGACCGGGCGTGATGGCCACCGACGCCCTCATCGCCCGCCGGGGGACCCTCGCTCAGCTCTCCCCGGAAACGATGTCCAAGCTGAACGAGATCCTGCCCAAGTTCTGGTCCCACGGGAACCCGGTGGACGTGCTGGGGGACGCCCCACCCGAGCGGTACGCGGCGGCGCTGGAAATCCTGTTGGCGGATCCGGGGGTGGACGCGGTGATCGCCGTTCTCGCCCCTCAGTCCGTGACGGACCCCACCACCACCGCCCGCGAGGTGAGCGCGATCGCGGCGAAATCCGCGAAGCCCGTGCTCGCGGCGTGGATGGGTGGGCGGCTGATGCGCGACGGGATCGAGCTCTTCAACCAAGCCAGCGTCCCCACCTACGCCACCCCCGACCAGGCGGTGGAGGCGTTCATGCACCTCGTGGACTACGCCCGCAACCTTGAGCTCCTCTACGAAACCCCGCGCGAGATGCCCGTCCGCCTCTCCCTCGACCAGGCGACGGTCCGCAAACAGGTCCGGCCGCTCCTCGAGAAGGCGGAGATCCTCTCCGAGCAGGACTCGAAAGAAATCTTGGCTGCGTACGGGGTCCCGGTGGTGCTGCCCCAGACCGCGCGCACGGCTGACGAGGCGGTCGCCGCGGCGAAAAAGGCGGGATACCCGGTTGTGCTGAAGATTCTGTCCCCGGACATCACCCACAAGACCGACGTCGGAGGGGTGGCTCTCGGACTCCACAGCGACGACGAGGTCCGGGCGGCGTTCGCGCGGATGATGGACACGGTGCGCCAACGCCGACCGGAGGCGCGGATCGAGGGGATCACCGTGCAGCGGATGATCGACACATCGAGAGGGTTCGAGCTTCTCGTGGGGGCGAAGAAAGACCCCACGTTCGGATCCGTGCTCATGGTGGGAATGGGGGGCATCGCTGCCGAGGTGTACAAGGACACCGCTTTGGCACTCCCACCGTTGAACGAACGCCTGACCCGACGCCGGCTGGAGTCGCTCCAGAGCTGGCCACTCATCGAGGGGTACCGCGGGAAGCCCGGCGCAGACCTCGACCTCCTCGTGGAGACGATCATGCGCGTCTCGTACCTCGTCGCCGACTACCCGGAGATCAAGGAACTCGACATCAACCCCCTCGTGGCCTCGCCGGACGAGGTGGTGGCCGTGGACGCACGCATCGTCGTAGACGAGGAGGCCCTGAAGAACCCGCCGCGGCCCTACGCCCACCTCGCGATCCGCCCCTACCCCGAGGGCTATTCCCGCTCGGTCACCCTTCGCAACGGGACGAAGGTGCACCTGCGGCCGATCCGTCCTGAGGACGAACCGATGTGGCACGAGATGCTCGCCGTTTCGTCGCGGGAGTCCATCCGGTTCCGGTTCCGGTACCTGTTCAAGCAGTCCACCCACCAGATGGCAATCCCGTTCTGTTTCATCGACTACGACCGGGAGATGGCGATCGTGGCCGAGGTCGAGGACGCGGGGCAGAAGAAGATCGCCGGGGTGGGGCGGCTCGTCGTGGGCCCGGATCCCACCAACGCCGAGTACGCTGTGTTCGTGGCCGACCCGTGGCAGAACCAAGGGCTCGGGGGAATGCTCACCGACTACTGCCTGGAGATCGCCCGCAGTTGGGGCGTTCAGGTGGTGAAGGCGGAGACCACGCCGGACAACGTGCGGATGATCGCGATCTTCCAGCACCGTGGGTTCGCGATCGAACACCACACAACGGACGGGGTGGTCCTCGCCCAGCTCCTCCAGGGTACCCGCGAAACCCCGTAGGGGCGGAGTCGGAAGGGCAGTTCGCCCGTTAGCGGTCCCTCAGTTCCGTGAAAGGCCGTCGCAGACCTGCCTGCAGCAGGCAGGCAAGCTGCGACGCTACGATCGCTTCCTAGTACCCCGTCCGGCCAGAATCCTCCCCCACAGGCCCCTAGAACAGGCCGCGGACCTCGCCCGTCTCGGGATCCACGTCCACCCGACGGAACGCGGGGTCGGACGCCGTGCCGGGCATAAGGGTGATTGCGCCGGCCACCGGGCACAGGAACCGCGCCCCGGCGAAGAGGAGGACATCCCGGATGGGCAGAATCCACCCCTTGGGAACACCCTTCAGATCCGGATCGTGGGAGAGCGAGAGATGGGTCTTCACCATCATCGTCGCGTAGTCGCGGAATCGGGAATCGGACTCGAACGCGCGAACCTTCTCCTCCGCCTCCGGGCTCCACGCGACCCCATCCGCCCCGTACACCTCCCGGGCGATCCGCTCCACCCGCTCCCGGAGCGGCAGTCCCAGGGGGTACAGGAAGTCGAACTCCGACCGCTCCGCGCACGCCTCGATCACGGCGTCGGCCAGTTCGAGGGCTCCCTCCCCTCCCTTGCGCCAGTGCTCGCCCACCGCGCAGCGGGCGCCGGCCCGCTCCACGTGGCGCCGGACGAGGTTCACCTCGGCCCCGGTGTCGGTTTGGAACCGATTGATGCACACCACTGGCTTCACCCCCGATTTGCGCGCGATCGCGATGTGGTGGTGGAGGTTTGCGATGCCCCGCTCGAGGAGCTCGAGGTTCTCCTCCCTGTACTCCTTAGGGAGGGACCTCCCCGGCACAACGCGCGATCCGCCGCCGTGCATCTTCAGGGCGCGGATCGTGGCCGTAACCACGGACACGTGGGGGGTGAGGCCACTCAGGCGGCACTTCACATTCCAGAACTTCTCGAACCCAATGTCGGCCCCGAACCCGCTCTCCGTGACGTGGTAGTCCCACAGCTTCAACCCCAGTCGGTCGGCGAGGATCGAGGACTGACCGACGGCGATGTTCGCAAACGGACCGGCATGGACGAGGACCGGCTGGTACTCGATGGTGGAGCACAGGGTCGGGTGGAGGGCGTTCCGCATCCACGCTGCCATCGCCCCTCCCACCTCGAGGTCGTCGCAGGTGATCGGGTTCCCTCGCTTGTCGTAGGCCACCGTGATCTCCCCGATCCGCGCCCGGAGGTCCCGCAGGTCGCGCGCGATGGAGAGGATCGCCATCAGCTCTGAGGACACCGAGATCTGGAACCCCGACTCCATCGGGAGACCGTTCCCCTTCCCTCCGAGGCCGATCACGACCTGGCGGAGGGCCTGAGCGCAGAAGTCCATCGCCCACCGCATCTCCACCCGACGGGGGTCGATGTCCAGACGCCGCAGTCCCCGCTTGGCGAGGGTTTCATCGGAGTAGTTCGCCTCGTGGTGGAGGCGCGCGGTGAGGGCGACCAAGGCCAGGTTGTGGGCGTTCGTGATCGCGTCGATGTCCCCCGTGAGGCCCATCGTGAACTCGGTCATTGGAATGAGGAGGGCGTTCCCACCGCCGGCAGCCGTGCCCTTGATGTTCATCGAGGGACCGCCCGACGGCTGGCGGATCGCCCCGCCCGCCCGCATCCCGCGGCGGGAGAGGCCCCCGATCAAGCCGAGGGTGGTGGTGGTCTTGCCTTCCCCGAGCGGGGTGGGGGTGATGGCGGTGACCTCGATGTACTTCCCGTTACGCCGATCTCCCAACCGGTCGAGGATCCGGCGGGTATCGAGCTTGGCGATCCGGCCGTAAGGGAGGACCTCGTCCGCCTTGAGGCCCAGCCTCTTCTGCCACTCGGAAGGGGACGGCATCCTCTTCTCGGCCTCGGCTGCGATCTCCCAGTCTGCTCGTTTCGTCGGGTCATAGGCCATCGTCGCTCACCTCGCGTCCTGAGTCTGCGCCTCACAAGCCGCCACGGTGTTGACCAGGAGCATTGTCACCGTCATCGGCCCCACCCCTCCCGGGACAGGGGTGATTGCCGCCGCCTTCTCCCGTAGGGCGCCGAAGTCCGTATCCCCCACCAGCCGGTAACCCTTGGGGTGGGAGGGATCGTCCACCCGGTTCACCCCCACGTCGATGATCACTGTGCCCTCACGGACCACGTCCGCCGTCACCGTCCGCGGCCGCCCCACCGCCACGACGAGGATGTCCGCCTGACGGGTGAACGCCCCTAGGTCGGGCGTGGCTGAATGGCACAGGGTCACCGTGGCATCTCCGCCGGCCCCCTTCTGGGAGAGGAGGATCGACAGCGGTCGTCCGACGAGGGGACTGCGCCCCACGATCACCACGTGCTTCCCCGCAGGAGGGTACCCGCTGCGGAGGAGGATCTGGTGAACCGCGTGGGGCGTGCACGGAAGGAGGTACGGGTCACCGCGGACGAGCCGGCCCATGTTCTCGGGATGGAGGCAGTCCACGTCCTTCGCCGGGCTCACCGCCCCGCACGCGCGCTCCGCGGATAGCCGAGGTGGAAGAGGGAGCTGCACGAGGATCCCGTGGAACCGGGGATCCGCGTTCAGGGAAGTGATCAAGCCCACGAGTTCGCCCTCTGTCGTCCGCGCAGGGAGAACCGTGGTCTCGGAGAAAAAGCCCAGTCCGTGGGCCGCCTTCTCCTTCTGGCGGACGTAGGAGGCCGATGCGGGATCGTCCCCCACGCGGACGATGGCCAGGCCGGGGACAATCCCTCTCCCGGCCAGCCCCGAGACCCGTGCTTGAAGCTCAGCCCGGATCTCGGCCGCGATCGCTTCC
>DLNB01000035.1:9829-10062 GCA_002479455.1 Acetothermia bacterium UBA7521 | reverse complement strand
ACCAGCGCCACGAGGAGCCCCACGCCTGCCAGCGCCATCACGGGAGGGAACACCGCGACGTAGGAACTCGTGAGGTCGCGCAGGAGGCCGGACATGACGTTCCCCAAGATCGCCCCCACGCCGTAGGAGGTGAACACGAGCCCGTAGTTCTTGGCGTAATGCTGGGTCCCGAACAGGGTGGCCGTGGCGGCCGGGGCGATGGCCAACCATCCGCCGAGGTTCAGCCACAAGAC
>DLNB01000035.1:9122-9625 GCA_002479455.1 Acetothermia bacterium UBA7521 | reverse complement strand
CCGCCACAGGAGGAGGGCGGCGAGGAGGATGAGCGCGAAGGAGAGCGTTCCCGCGTACCGCGGGGTGAGGCGATCCGTCAGCCAGCCGAACAAGGGGCGTCCCACCCCGTTGAACACCGCGAACACGGACACCGCCACAGCGGACAGCCCCGCGGAGAGGTTCGCCACTTCCTGGCCAAACGGGGCGGCGATGCCGATCGCCATCAGTCCCGCCAGACACCCGATCGTGTACACCCCCCACAACGCCCAGAACGTGGGCGTGCGCACCATCCGACCCCGATCCATGTCCACAGCTGATGGCTTCTTCCCCTTTGGGGATGCGGCCTTCCACCCCTGGGGCGGGAACCTCATGGGCAGAGCGGCGAGGACCATGACCGCGAAAAACACGACCCCCATGATCGTGAACGTGCGCAGCGGACCCTGGGAGGCGATCAGCGCGCTCATGATCGGCGCCACCACCAAGGCCGACGGCTTGGCCAGCTATTCCAACAGCGTCTCCTGGT
>DLNB01000035.1:0-9010 GCA_002479455.1 Acetothermia bacterium UBA7521 | reverse complement strand
CCAAGGCCGCCGCCCCGACCCCGGCCAGCGTGAGCCCCCCCGCCACCCCCCGCCGATCCGAGAACCACTTCCCGGCCACGGCGATCGGGCACCCGTAGGCGATGCCCACCCCGGCCCCACCGATCACCCCGTAGAACAGGGTCAACAGCCCGACGTTCGGGGAGAACCCGGCGAGGATCCACCCCAGGCCCACCAGAAGACCTCCGAGGATCCCCGTCTTGCGCGGACCCCAGTTCTCGACCAGTCCCCCCGCAAGCGCCATCCCGACGGCGAACACGGCGAGGAAGGCCATGAACGGATACCCCAACTGCCCCACCTGCGACGGGGGGATCGCCCACGCCGCCTCGAGGGGCTTGCGGAACACACTGAACGCATAGACCGCGCCCATGCACACATTGGCCAGGAACCCAAGCGCAATGAACCCCCATCGACCCTTCTCCGCCGGCAACCCCAACACCCTCATCTCTGCCATAAGCTGTTCCTCCTCGACAAACCTAGAGGGGCGGACCGGAGCCCGCCCCTCGGTTCTGCTTATGCACTGGCTAAGCTCAACCTAGCCCTTGTAACCCACGACCTTCTGGAGGTCGGTGACGCTCTCCGGGTTGCGGAGGGTGGTCAGGTCGCCGACGGGCTCGTTCCGCACCAGGGCCTTCAAGATCCGCCGCATGATCTTCCCCGACCGCGTCTTCGGCACATCCTCGGAGAAGTAGATCGCCGCCGGCCGCGCCGTGGGACCGATGTGCTGGTCCACCGTCTTCACGAGGTCCTTCTTCAGCTCCTCCGACGGCTGGACCCCCTTCTTGAGGAGGACGAACGCCACGGGAACCTCGCCCTTAAGGTCATCGGGCTTGGACACCACCGCGACCTCGGTCACGAGCGGGTGCTGGGCTAGCGCGTCCTCGACCTCGGCCGTGGCCAGACGGTGGCCGGCGACGTTCATCACGTCGTCCACGCGGCCCGTGATGCGGGTGTTCCCGATGTCGTCCATCCGCGCCCCGTCCTTTGTGAAGTAGAGCTTGGGCCCGAGGTCGCCAAAGTACGTGGCCCGGAACTTCTCCACGTCCCCGTACAGGCCGCGCAAGAGCGCGGGGGGGAATGGGGGCTCCATGATGAGGTACCCGCCATCGCCCGTTTTCACGGGAACGCCGCTCGCGTCCACGATCTTCGTACGGATCCCGGGGAACGCCCGGCCGGCCACGGTGGGGATGAACGGCCCGATCCCCGGCATCGCCTGGACGCAGGTCGCGCCGGTCTCGGTCTGCCACCACGTGTCGATGATCGGGCATCGCTTGCCGCCGATGTGCTCGAAGTACCAGTTCCACGCCTCTTCGTTGATCGGCTCGCCGACTGTGCCCAGGATGCGTAGGGAGGACATGCCGTGCTTCGCCGGCCACTCCTCGCCCCACTTGACGTGCATCCGGATCGCGGTCGGCGCGGTGTAGTACACCGTCACCTTGTGCTTGGCGATGATCTGCCACATCCGGCCGAAGTCGGGTGCATCGGGGGTCCCCTCGTAGACCACGGTGGCCACGCCGTTCATGAGCGGACCGTAGTTGATGTAGGAGTGGCCGGTGATCCACCCCACGTCGGCGGTACAGAAGTGGATGTCGTCCTCGTGGAGGTTGAAGTCCCACTTGCACGTCGCGTACACCTGGACCGCGTACCCGCCGGTGGTGTGCATTACGCCCTTCGGCTTTCCTGTCGTGCCCGACGTGTAGAGGATGAACGACAGGTCCTCGGCGTCCATCGGCTCGGGGGGACAGTTTGCCGACTGGCCTTTCACAGCGTCGTGGTACCACACGTCGCGTCCCTTCTGCATCGGGATCTCGTTCCCCATCCTCCGGACAACGACAGTCTTCTCCACCGAGGTCCCGGCGAGCGCCTGGTCCGCCTGACCCTTGAGCGGAATCTGCTTTCCCCGCCGGTAGTACCCGTCGGCGGTGATGAGTGCCTTCGCCCCGCAATCCACGAGCCGATCGCGCAGCGCCTCGGGCGAGAACGCGGAGAACACCACGGTATGCACCGCGCCGATCCGTACCACGGCCTGCATCGCGATCACGGCCTCCGGGACCATCGGGAGATAAATCCCCACGCGGTCGCCCTTCTTGATCCCCAGCGCCTTGAGCGCATTGGCGAACCGCGATACCTCGGCGAGCAGTTCCTTGTAGGTGAAGGTCCGGTTGGGCTCGTCCACCGGCTCCGGCTCCCAGATGAGGGCCGTCTTGTCGCCCTTGCCCGCCTCCACGTGGCGGTCGAGGGAGTTCTGAGAGAGGTTGAGCTTCCCGCCCACGAACCACCGATAGGCGTAGGGCTCGTCCTCGTAGACCTTGGTCCACTTCTGGGACCACGCTAGCTCTTCGGCCATCCTCGCCCAGAACGCAAGGGGATCAGCCGCTGCCTGCTCGTAGATCTTCGGATCCGATACCCAGGCGTGCTGCTTCAGAGTCTCGCTGGGCCAGTACCAGCTCGGTTTGTTGGGATCGGGAACGACCCACTGCACTCCATCCATCGCCGCTTTCTTCGTCACTGTGATGTGCCTCCTTCGTCGGGTCGGACTCGACCCGCGCGATGATACCCGAGCCCCAACTTCGTTCCCAGTCCGATAGATCCCACCTGGAATGGGCAGCTGCTTTGGCGGGTCCCGGGCCGGGAAGAACTCGTTTTGCGCACGCCCTGGTTTTGACGTACAAGTGGGCCGATGCGACGGCTCTTCCGGTGGGCGCAGAGGACCTTCCTGTCGGGGCTCCTTGCCCTTTTGCCCCTCGGGCTAACCCTGTATCTGCTGTGGCTCCTGTACAGGCTCGCGTACTCCCTTCTCGGCCCGCACACCGCGTTCGCCACCCTGATGACGCGGCTCATCGGGCGCTACATCCCAGGAACCGAGGTTGCCATCACCCTGCTCATCGTGTTCTTGGTGGGAACGATCGCCCGTCACTGGGTGGGACGAGGGCTTCTACGGGGGGTGGAGTGGGTGGTGCGGGCAATCCCCGGCGTACGCAACCTCTATTGGGGAGCGCGCCAGCTCGCCCACGTCTTCCTCCACCGCGAGCCCACATTTGCCAAAGGCCGGCGGATGGTGCTCGTGGAGTTTCCCTACCCCGGTTCCCACGTTCTGGGCATTCTGACCAACGAGGACGTGGCGAAGTTCAGCGAGCGGCTCTCGCCAGACACGGTTTCCGTGTACATCCCCACCGCGCCCAACCCGCTCTCGGGGTGGGTCCTGTTCGTGCCCCGGACCAAGGTATCTCCTGTCGACCTGACTGCCGAAGAGGCGTTGAGTCTCATCCTGTCAGGGGGGCTCGTTTCCCGCCGCCCGGACGCTTGGGGACAATCGCCTCACGACCCCCCCGCCGAGGAATTCGGCGAGTAGAGACGCAGAGCAGACTGGACGCCGAGCGGCAAGCGAGGTACAAGTGGGGGCGATGGCGGGGGTCAAGGTCGCCTCTCCGAGAACCGCTGAATTGTGTCGGCAGTGCCGGCAGGCATGCTCCGGCGTGTTTGCCGATCTGACTGAGACGGCCCGTGAGGAGTTCATCTCCCTCATGCGGCCGATGGCGCTCGGACAAGGGGAGACCGTATTTCACGAGGGTGTGCCCGCGTTCGGCCTGTACGTCCTGTGTCAAGGAAAGGTCAAACTCGCCAAGCGCACCCGAGCAGGGCACTCTCAGATTCTGAAGCTCCTTGGGCCCGGGGAGATCCTTGGCGAAAAGACGATGTTCGACCGGGAAACCTACACGTGCTATGCGAAAACCCTTGAACCATCCCTGCTTATGTTCATCCCTCGCGAGTCGTTTCTCCAGTTCTTGCGTCGCCACCCCAGCGTGGCGTTGCGCCTCCTGGAGAAGATGTCCCGGGAGAGCAAGGTGTTCGGCGACCGGCTGATCGAGATCACTTCGCGATCGGCGCGAGAGCGCGTTGCGCGGTCCCTCGTCGAGCTGGCCCAGGCGTTCGGGGAGGAGACCTCAGCCGGTTGGGACATCGGGGTCGAGCTCCCGCGCGGCGAACTCGCCGAGATGGCGGGCGTGTCCACTGAGACCGCGATCCGTGTCCTGTCAGAGTTCAAGGATCGAGGAATGGTTGCCCTCCCTGGCCGGCGGATCGTGATCCTGAAGCGCGACGAGGTTCGGGCCCTCGCGCACCCGTTCCGAACCTTCCTCCGGGAGAACCCGGCCTAGCTCGTGCCACCGTACTTGTCTAACGTCGAGCACGCGAAGGACGCAGAGAAACAAGTTCTGGACTTGAATCCGCGTTCCCGAGGTTCTGTAGCGTCGCAGCGTGTCTGCGATGAACAGGATTGGGCTCGTCCCCAACCTGTAACCGTCAGACTGCCTAACCGAAGTCACGGGATGAACCCCGACGCTACGATCCCTTCCCTCACCCCGACCCTCTCCCGCCCAGGGGAGAGGGAGAGACAGGGATGCGACCTCTGCGAACTCCGCCTGCCTCGCACCTGCCCGTGCAGGCAGGGCAGACAAGCCTGCCTGTCGGCAAACAAGCGTCTCTGCGGTGGACTCGAGGTACGCTAAACATGTGCGTGCCAGCGATGCGGCGTGCGATCCTGGGGATCGGGAACCCCCTCCGCCGCGACGACGGGGTCGGGTTGTGGGTTGCCGAGAAGATGAGGGGAACGGGTTGGAAAGTCATCGCCGCAGGCCAGAGCGTGGAGAACGCGTTGGGAACCGTGCGCCGACTTGCCCCCGATCTCCTTGTGGTCGTGGACGCCGCCGAGATGAGCCTCCCCCCGGGGAGCGTGCGTTGCCTGTCCCTTGATCAGTCAGAGCGGATGCTCGGCTCGACGCACGCCCTTCCTCTCCCGTTCCTCCTCGCCACAGTGCGCGACCGGGTGGGCGAGATCGTCCTCGTCGGGATCCAGCCCGCCGACCGCTCTCTCGGCGAGGGGCTCGCCCCCCCCGTCGAAGCTGGAGCCAGAGATCTCCTGGACCTTCTCACCGCAGACTGTCCGCAGGCAATCCCTCCTCTCCCGATCTACGGCTGAGGGGCCGTGCTCGGGTTAGCGAGCCACCCGGTGATCCGCTTGTCCCACTCCGCCTGCCTCTCCGCATTCCGGCCATGGTCGGTCTCCGTGTCGTATCTCTCTTGCTGCTTCTTCGCCTCGGCTTCAAACTTGGCGGTCGTCTCCGCGACCTTCTTGTTCAGGTCTTTGAGAGCGTCCCTCTGCGTGTCCCCCTCGCCCTCCAGCTTCTCCAACGCCTCCTGGAGCAGTTGGCGGTAGACCTCGTTCAGATCGAAGTGCTTCTGCTCGTGGTTGAGGAGTGCGGCCGTCTTGTGGCCGGGGAGGACCCACGACTGGAACTTGTCCATGAAGTTCGTGACCTCGATCTTCGTGTACTTCGCCTTCCATTTGCGCGCCGCCTTGTCGTACCAAACCTGGACCCTCTTGGGGGCGTGCTTGAGGAAGATCGCGATCCGTGCCGCCTCCGGCTCCTTGTCCGCTCCTTCGGGTGGGGTCCCTTCGAACTCGTCCCAGGTGATAACCCGCCACAGTGCCCCGCTCTCCTCCTGATCCGGGACTCGACACAGGTGCACATCCCCCACGCTGACCGTCGTCACGAACAGGAGCGTGAAGTGGGTGAACTCGGTGACCTCGACGGGAACGTAGCCCGGGACTGCCACCTCGATGCTGACGGTGCCGTCCACGCTGCTGGAGATGCGCCCGTGCGCATCCTTAGGGGACACCACGACCGACTGGCGGGCGATCGGCTCTCCATCGAGATCGAGGAGTCGCCCGCTGAGGTACGCAGTCACCAGGGGTCCCAGCAGCGCCGTGAATCGGCCTTCATCGTCGGTGAGGCCCACAATCGGTCCGAACATGGCAGGCGGTGAGGACCCCTCCTTCCCAGTGCGGACCTCGAACTCGATCCCCCCGATCGGTTGCCCGTTGTGGACCACGACCACCGAGTACCAGCCGGGGGACGAGAGGGTCCCGATGGGCACGGCCAACTGCCACGGCGTGAGGACCATGAGACAGATCTCGCCCGGATTCGAGGTCGTGACCGTGATCTGACTGCCGAGGATCATCGCCTCCGGCGCCTGCGGGACGCACGAATCCTTCCAGGTGCCCGAGAGGACAAGCACGATCGAATCCTCCGTGGTGGGATGGGGCGGGAGGACCTGGATCTCCGCCGTCCCGAGCTGCGCTACCCCTCCTAGCCTGACCGCCAGCAGGCCGGCAGCCAGAAGGAGAGACGAGACGGCACTGAGAAGCGAGAGCCAACTGTACCCATGCCGCACTGCCCACAGAGACTCCACCCGCCAGCCGCTACGCATCAACATGGAGTACCTCCTCCGTGTCACGAGCACTCCCATCCTGCCCCGCATCGGATCGCCTCCACGGCCACCTCGCCTTCCTCGCACGACCCCATCCCATCGTCCTTGCCGCCTCCGCCCTCAACCTCCCAGGACGAACGTGTGTTCGAGCACGTGGTCCCATCCGGCCTCGCCCGCCTGGCGGAAGAGATCCCAGTACTCCTCGGCTGTGATCTCCAAGGGGGCGCTTCGCCCGACGCCCGGGCCCTCCACGGTGATGGATGCGGTGACCTGATAGAACGGTGGAGGCATGACGAAGTAGACCCGGTCCGAGGCCAGAGGGCGCACATCCTGGTAGTCGTAGTACCTGAAAGGGTCAGCGAATCGCATGTCCACGTGCATCGTGGCCTCGTCGAGCGAAACCGCGTGGCCGGCCACGTCCACCAGTCGAATGCGTAGATAGGCCTGGGGCAGTGGGGGGGAGTTCCATCTTCCAGCCCGGCCGCCAAATCCGATGATCTCAGCCCCGCCGTCCCAACGCTGATTGGTAGGTGCGGTGTCCTCGAACGCCCCGTGGGCGACGAAGAGCTCACGGACGTCAGGTACTCCGTCCAGATCCGTGTCGGTGCCCCCATAGGGTGGGATGTCCATGAGAGCGTCGTGCACAGCTTTCAGCGTTCTGGGCTTCTCCTCCACGAAGATCGCGAAGATCTGGACATCGCTCAGGCTGACGTGATCCGCGGTTTCGATCACCGTGGAGATGGTCCCGAGCGGTTTGAACTCGATATTGCCGCCGTCGTGGAGGTCCCAGAGCAGGCCCGCGATGGCGAACTCCTCCCGGTCAGCGGGGGGGCCCCACAGCTGGATGTCCACCTCGAGGTTGTGGTTGTTCCCCGACACGGCATACATGAACGGCCTCGGATCCCCGAAGTACTCGGCAATGAGCATGGAGGTGAACTCGGCGAAGCCCTCTCCAAGCGAGTCGACGGTCGAGCTGTTCCTGTAGCCTCCATGATTGGGGTCTGCTGCAGACATCGGCCAGAAGCTCCCGTAGATCTGAAGCCACCAGTAGTGGCCCATCTCGTGCCAGATCGAGTTATCCGGTTTGTTCCCTCCCCACTGAGGGTCAATGCTATCGAGTCTACCGATGAACACTTGGGCATCAGCAGTCACTCGCGGGCTTCCTGCAAGGCCTCCAAAGGTAACGTCGCCCCCACTGCAACTTGTCCTTGGATCACGAGGACCATCTGCAACGAACATGCTGACGGCGACCGGCTTGAGCCCTACGCCGATCTGCCCGGCAAGGCGCTCGAAGTACCGCATCGCCTTGTAGCCGTAGAAGTAGTGATGGGCGCAGTTGCGCATGAAGACGTCGGCATCCACGCTTTTTCGATCCCACTCCTCCGATGTATCCCGCCTTGCCCTACCGATGCCAATCACCTCCGCCGAGTCGCGAGCCAGGGGGTCGCGACCGTAGGAGAAGTCCACGGTGGCTGCGTAGTCGTTGAGCCCTGTCTTTTGCCAAGCTGCGCCGGCGGTCCCGTAGTGAGGTAGATACGGGTCTCCAGACGGGATGATCACCTTCGCCAGGTAGACAGGAACGAGCCTCCCGCCAACCAGGTTCTCCGAGCTGACGGCCATGAGGTCGCGCTCGTCGTACCACAGGAGGGACACGATGACAACCCGAGGCGGACAGGGCTTCGTCCATCGCAGGCGAAACTCGTACTTTGCCTCCTCGACCACCCGAAACTCGGTACCGTCGAAGGAGCGCTCGTTGGTATGGTTCGTGCTCGTCTCGGCAGTCGGCCGCCGGGCAAGCACGCTCAAGGGATCGAGCGGGAGCCTATCCCCCTCCTCCAGGACGAACAGCCACACTTTGCTCTTGGAGATCGGGTATGCGGGTGCGCCGTGGGGCGCCCCGTCGTCCACCTTGCCCCTGACAATCAAGGTGCACGGTGGCGGCAGGCACACGTCGCCGATGTAGTAGCTTGTCAGGCCTAACAGGGAGAACGTGGAGAACTTGGTGACCGTGGTCTCCTGGTAGCCGGGGACCGTGAACGCGAACCCTCCAACGTCCCCCACAGCGACCGTTTCCCCCTTGGGCACAGGGGTCAACGTGAACTCCTGGTTGGGGAGCGGCTTCACGGTGCACTCGGTGAGCCGGCCGGTCACGGTGGTACCAGGACTAAGCGTTGTGGTGAACTTGCCCTCGCCGTCGGTCTTCCCGGTGATCGGGCCGGTCGGGGTGACGGGCGGAGGAGTCACCGGCACGGTCGTCGGCCGGAGGCACACCGTGCCCACGTCGGCCGTGGTGTACGTGCGGCCGAACATGTCCATGGACGAGGCAAGCGTCAGTTGGACGATCTCGGTCTCGATGTACCCCGCCGAGGACACCCGCACCGCCCCGATGTCTCCACCGCTGCGGATCGTGGTACCCGGCTTGGGAACCAGGGTGACCGAGACCGGTGTGTGCGGAAGTGGCCGCACCGTGCACTCGGTAAGTTTCCCGGTCACAGACATGTTGGGAAGCGTGGGGATCTGGACCTCGAACCAACCCGAAGCATCCGTGGTTCCCGTGAACGGGCCGTAGCTCGGGGGTACCGTCGGTTCGGTGGGAGGAGGCGGCGTGACCGCCCGCACGACGTCCAGGACCAGCCGCAGCTCGAGCTCGCCCCCCACCCCGGCCCTCCCCACCCCTCAACTTGGCTTTGCCCGCCGCCCCCCCCCCCCCCCCCCCCCGAGC
>DLNB01000054.1:21797-22222 GCA_002479455.1 Acetothermia bacterium UBA7521 | reverse complement strand
CTCATCGCCTGGCTCCTCGGGGAGGGGGGGCCCGGGTTCCCCCACGCCTACGCGGCGTTGTTCTCGCTGGCGGGCATCCTGCTTCTCCTGTCGCTCGGGTCGTGGAGCTTCGTCGTCGAGCCCGAAGAGGAGCCTGTATCCAAACCGTCGCCACGGGCTTATCTGCAGCAGCTGATCGCCGTTCTTCGGGAGAACCGGACGTTCCGCTCGCTGCTTGTCGTCCGGCTTGTGTCGGGGTTCGAGGGGCTCGCCCTGGGGTTTTACGTCTTGCTTGGGATGCAGGTGTTGGGGTTCTCGCCCACGTACGTCGGCGTGTTCGCCGCGGTGCAGACGGTGGGGGGCATCGCCGCCGGGTTGGGACTCGGTCTGCTGAGCGAGCGGGCGGGGATCCACCGCGTGATCCAGGTCGCCACCGCCGCCAGCGC
>DLNB01000054.1:21194-21692 GCA_002479455.1 Acetothermia bacterium UBA7521 | reverse complement strand
CAGGTCGCCACCGCCGCCAGCGCGTCCGCCCCTGTGGTGGCGCTTCTGTTCCTGCTGACCGGGCTCGATGCAGGTCACCCGCTCTCCCCCCTCTACACGTGGGTGTTCGCGGCGATCGGGTTGTCCCTCAGCGCCAACTTCATCGGGTTCGCCAACGGTGCGGTCGAACTCGCCCCGCCCGGCCAGCGGGGCATGTACATCGGTCTGTTCAGCACGTTGAGCGGACTTGCGGTCATCCCCCCTCTGCTCGGTGGCTGGCTGCTCGCCCTCACCTCGTATTCAACCCTCCTCGCCCTCACGGCGAGCCTGGCCCTGCTGGGACACGTTCTCAGCTGGCGGATGGGGGTGATCGGCGGCCAGACCTCTCCCCCCGTGCGCCCTGGCCCCACCGCGCCGCTGTAGCGATCCGCTGGCAGGGTGCGCTGCGATACGACGCCTTCTCCCCCATGGGGAGAGAGGCCTCCATGATCGTGTCGCGTCGGACCCTGTGTCCGACGG
>DLNB01000054.1:0-21069 GCA_002479455.1 Acetothermia bacterium UBA7521 | reverse complement strand
CGGACCCTGTGTCCGACGGCCGTTTCGTGCAGACGAATCCATTCACCACGAGGTCAGTCTCCCCCTTCGCCAATGTGCCACCGACAGGCAGGGGGACCGAGAACGCGGAGGATCCTGGATCTGGAAGCAAACCGAGACTCGGGTCCACTGTGAGGATTGCCCGTGGGTTCCTCGGCGAGTCCTGCCCGCTCTGCGTTCTTCCGCCAACGCGCGGCGCTTCCAAGGGGCATGGCGGTTACTCCCCGATGTGCCACACCGGTTCTGCCCTGTAGAGGAGGCAGGGGTAGAACAGAGAATGTGGACGGCCACGTGCGAAACCCATCGCTGGGCAGGGCAGGTCGTGCCGGTGTACGATCGCCAGGCATGAGACGACTGAGGTCATCCCCGAACTGGTTCTTCGCTTCGCTCGGGCGGGCGGTGCTTTCGGGATGCCTCGTTCTGGGGCCGATGGGCGTGGTGTGCGGTGCGGAGTTTGTCTCGGGCTCGCGGGTGGATGCAGAAACCTGCCGGGGCGGCACGTGCTCCGTGCGCTCAGAGCGCATCGTGTTCTACGATTCCGCCTACGGTGCCGCGGGTCTGCCTGTGGAGGTACGCTACCCCGGCTTTCCGGGAGGGGCGGTGGCCGACGGCGTGTTCCCCCTCCTCGTGTTCGGGCACGGCTACCGTCAGTCGTACGCGGACTATGCCTACATCTGGGAGGCCCTCGTCCCGCACGGGTACATCATCGCGTATCCCGACAAGCTCTCGTCGAGCGTGGCGATCAACATCGATGCCTACGCCCGGGACCTCCTGTTCGTCGCGGCCCGGATGCACGTCCTAGCGGGCGATCCGTCGAGCCGCTACTTCGGGCGGATCGCCGAGGAGACGGCGTTCATGGGCCACTCCACCGGCGGCGGGGCGGCGGTCGTCGCCGCGTCGCGGACCGGCACAGCAACGACCGTGGTGGCGTTGGCTCCGCTGGGAAACCTTCTCCTCACCCCCATCGTCGGCACGAGCCCCATCGCCGCCGCGCGCGACGTGCGCGCCCCTGTGCTGATTCTCGATGCCGGCGAGGATTGCGTCACTCCGTGTTCGATCCACAGCCGGGCGATCCACGCCAACCTCGGCTCCGCGAGCTACCGTGTGACGGTCCTCCAAGGAGACCACTGCGGCTTCTCCGACGCCCGCGGGCCGGGCCAGGGGGTCTGCGTCGCCGCCGAGGCGGCCGCGTGCACGGCCGGGCTGCCGCTGCTCGGCCGGCGAAGTTCCACGTTGGGATCGGCAGCGCAGAACGCGGTCACCGTGACGTATCTCCTCCCTTGGCTGGCGTTCCACCTGCACGGCGACGCGGGCGCGTGGAGCGAGTTTGTCCGTCTGCTCGACACCGACGCGCACACGTTGTACGAACGTCGGCCGTAGGGTGAGTGGGCAGATGCCATGAGAACGCTGTCCATCGTCGCCGTGTGCGCGATCAACCTCGTCATCGGCGTCCGCTACTGCTGGCTCATCCGCAAGGGGCGGATCAGCCCGGCGCTCGCGATGTGGGTGTTCTTCACCATCGCCACCGTGGGGAGCCTCCTCACCTACCTCGGCGAGGGCCTGTACAGCCCGCTCGACAACATCCTCAACACCGCCGACATCCTGCTCGTGGGCACGGTCACGGTGTGGATCGCCCTCTACGGCGATCGGAGCACGCGGTTCACCCGGTTCGACCTGGGGTGCCTGGCCGCGGTGACAGCGATCGTGATCGCCTGGGCCGTCACGCGGCAGCACGTGGTCGCCCACAGCGCGATTCAGGCGATCCTCGTGATCGCCTACTTCCCGGTCGTGCGGCGGCTGTGGCGGGCGGAGCGGAACACCGAGTCGTTCACGATGTGGATCGGGCTCATGGTCGCGCCCGCGTTCTCGCTCCTGTCGAGCCAGGGCGTGCTGGCCACGGTGTACGCCGTGCGGGCGATCGTCTGCACCGGCCTCCTCCTGCTCCTCATGCTCCGCGCCGAAGTCGAGCACGAGTTCAGAGGCCGGGGCCCACGGACTAGATCTTGCAGATGAGTCTTCTGGGGAGGGCGGGAGGTTCTCATGTGCTGAATTGACGTTCTCCAGCATCTACAGATTCACCCACTCCCGATGCACGTGAACGCAGCTTCAACATGGGGCATCCTGCTTTCAGCTGTTGCCCTACTGAGTTGACAGAAGTTGCCGAGGTGCGTATATAGTTGTTCGGCACTGGGGGCGGCCTATGAAGCGAAGAATCGAGTATCTTCTGCGACAAGCGATGTCTGAGGCACCGACCTCCGCGAGAGTTCATGCTGTATCTCTCATGCGCCTCTTGCTTCAGCATGCCTGTTTCTCGCTTGCGGAGTGGATCATAGAGGCAGTAGCAGGCGCAGACAAGGTTCAGGCCCATCTGAAGCTCGATCTCACTCGGCTCACGGAACCAGCGGACGGAGTGTTGGTAGCAGTACTGGGGGAGCTGCTCATCGCGGCGGAGAACCAAGGGTGGCCCGGAGTAAGCACATCGTTCTACCGGAAGTTATGTGGGGATCGCCCCTGTGCATCCTTTGCGGGTGCTGATGCTTCACTCTACGAAGTCCTTACAAGGTTTGTCGAGATGCGCAATGACGGGGCGGAAGGACACGGTCTGCCTGGTAATTACGACAGTTATGCTGAATTAGACGCCATTTCTTTCGCGCTTGAGTGCCTTACTGCTGTTCTACCTAACATAGCTGAAGACGGGCAGACTCTTGTCCTGCAGTCCCCTCGGGGGGGTACGCGTCTCCGGTTTCTCCGCGCACGCGAAGGACATGCTGTGTGCATTCGTAGGATCCGCCGTACTAGCACAGGTAGGTGTGTTGTGAAGGCACAGCAAGAGAAGGGTCTAGGGGATCGGCATGACTTCAACTACGAAGCCCCCGACCTGCTCAATACCCCGGTTGGTGGGGATGCACCACAGTACAGCTTCCAGAAGACAGCCGACAAGCAGTGGTGTCCTCTGGTCCTGATTCCTTCCCGGATGACGGACTGTTTCACCGGGCGGGAGGAAGAGCTTGAGAGTCTTAAGGACTGGGCAGAAGATGAAGGTTCAAGGGCATGCTTGGTATACGGAGACGCCGGGGTCGGCAAGACGACGCTTGTTGTTGAGTTTCTGCACCGGCTCCTAGAAGGTGAGGCCAGGTGCAACTGGAAGCCTGATGCCGTTACCTACTACACTGCAAAGCAGACACGGTGGGGGCTTAGCGGCCTTGAGAGGATCAGCCTCAGAGATGTTGGAGTCAGCGATGTTGCGTTGGATATCGTCCGGGCTCTCGAGGGCAGACCTCTGGGAAAGGAGTGGTTCACCCGGGATGCTGACTCCATGATTGGCAGATTGGAGCAGTACCTTGCAGGCTGGGGGATTCGGCGCGAGAAGCATCTGATTGTGCTCGACAACACCGAGACTATGGCGGCAGATCGCCAAGATGTGGACAAACTCAGCTCGCAGATTCGTGAACTGACACGGCGTGTTGGACGTGTTCTGGTTACATCAAGGCGAAGAGAAGCAATTGAGGCAAGACCCATCGAGGTTCGTGACTGGTCAACTGATGAAACCGTTCTCTACCTCAAGGAGCGTGGACAAGTCCTGGGCAGACGCCAGCTCATGCAAGCAGGTGACGCCACAATCAGGAAGTACGCCGATCAGCTTGGGAACAAGCCGCTCTTTGCGGATGTTTTCCTACAGGCACTGGAAGAACAGGACCTGGGGCTTGAGACTGCGTTTCAGCGCGTTCTTGGAATGCAACGGCGCGACCTGGGCGAATTCCTGTACAGCGATGCCTGGCGGCGTCTGAGCAACAACCTAAGGCACCTTCTTCTCCTCATGACCGGAGTCGGTGATGTTCATGACGAGGTCCTTGTCAAGCTCTGCTGCCTGCAGACCAACGTGAGATTCACTGAGGCGCACGAGGCCTTGCTCGAGAGTCGAGGCATTGCGAGCGTGACGAGTATTGGAGATCATATACAAGTAGCCTTTAACGCGGAGTTTCTGCGATACTGCGCGGACAAGACAGTCAAGATTGAGGGTGAGAGTCGTCCGCGCCCCGGTGAAGTTGAGAAGGTCCGGGACCTCTTCTGGAGGTTCCAGAAGGGCCAAGCGGAGAGGGTTCGCGACCGTGTCAGCCGTGCCTACAGGCATCCACTTGCACGCGCGGCGTGGTTGGCTTTTAAGGAAGAGCGATGGGATGATTGTGAAAGCTTCTACGAAATGGCTGTAGCTGCTGACAAAGACAATGGTTGGCTGTTTGATCGGTATGCGTACTTCTTGTTCACACGGAAACGTTTCCCGGCCGCACTCGAACGTGGCAAAAGAGCAACAGAACTACTGCCTGATGATGCTGAAGTGTGGTTCACGCGAGGGATGATCGAGGCACGCCTTGGACTTGCGGTAGAGGCCCAGAGTTCTCTGAACACGGCCGAGAAGAGCGGTAAGCCATCGCATCTCTGCCGGTTGCAGGCTGCATACGCGGCGATTGCTGCTGAACCTCCGCGGCGAGAGACAGCTCTGCGCCTGCTTGATGAAGCTGAGAAGACGGCCCCGAGGGCGGATCCGCTTGTGCATAAGCATTTGAGCGAAGTAGACAGACTGAGGAAGAGGTGTAAGTATGCGCGGTGACTGATGTTGTCAGTCTTCTTGATTGGCGGCCGGCAGGCGTCGGAAAGGTCTGACCGGTCTGCGTTCTTCAGGGCGTGTTTAGCTCCGTGTATCAGGGTATCTGATGTACATGACGGAACACGGCGCTCAGCCCTTAGCTGAATAGCGTCTGGGCGAGTGGTGCCTGGTGAGTTTTGCCCGTACGATGGCGCCATCATGACACGAGACCAGGTTCTAGAGTTCGTGAAGGCCAACCCCGCGTCGTTCATGGCCACCGTGGACGGTGGCAAGCCCCGCGTGCGCGCGATGCACACCGCGCTCGTCGAGCCCGTGGGGCTCACGTTCTGCACCGGCGTGAACAAGGACGTCCACCAGCAGCTCGCGGCCAACCCGTCGGTCGAGCTTGCCTACTGGGACCCGAAGGCCGGCGTCCAGGTCCGCGTGCGGGGCGAGATGCAGCAGCTACGCGACCTCGACCTCAAGAAACGGATCGTGAACGAGGTGTTCACGTTCCTGAAGCCGGTTGCGGAGCAGTTCGGGTACGACGTGCTATCCGTGTTCCGCCTCGCCAAGGGGACGTCGATCGTGTGGCGCGCCGCGCAGGGAATGGCGCCGATGGAGGTCGCGGAGTTCTAGGCTGGAAGACCGTGGAACCATGAGAGGTGTGCGTCTGCGGCGGAGACTGCCGAGGTCCCGGGGCAACCCCGAAGTGCACCACCAAGGGCACGAAGAGGGCACGAAGAACACGAAGGGATCTGGGGGTTCCCGACCTCAGAGTTCGTGCCCGTTGTTCTTCTTCGTGTCCTTGGCGTACTTTGTGGTGGGGCGTTCGGTTGACGGGCTGGTCTCTGCGTTCTCCGCGGGCTCGGCGGTGCGTGCTGTTGGGGGGGATTCTGGATACGCAGGACACGCACCATGAAGGGCCAAGCCCCCTCAACGCCTGGCCAGCGGATCAGCGTCGTGGGAACGAGCGGCTCGGGCAAGACGACCGTGGGCCGTGCGATCGCCTGCCGGTTGGGCATCCCGTTCATCGAACTCGACGCGCTGGCGTGGCTGCCGGGGTGGACGAACCGCCCGGTGGCGGAGCTGCGGGAACTCGTGGACGAGCAAACGTGCGGCCCCATGTGGGTGGTGGACGGGAACTACAGCAAGGTTCGCGACCTCGTGTGGGGCCGGGCGGACACGGTGGTCTGGCTCGACTACCCGTTCCGGCGCGTGTTCGGCCAGCTCCTGCGGCGCACGCTCCGCCGCAGCCTCAGGCGCGAGGAACTGTGGAACGGGAACCGCGAGTCGCTCCGGATGTCGTTCTTCTCGCGCGAGTCGATCCTCTTGTGGGCGATTCGGACGTACCGACGGCGCAAGCGGGAATACCCGGAGATCCTCGCCCGCCCCGAGCACGCCCACCTGAACGTAATCCGCCTCCGCTCGCCCGCGGAGACGCGGCGCTGGCTCGACGGACTGGCCCAGCTCGCCAGCCCGAGCCCCTCGCGAGGTCAGATGGTGTAGCGTCGCAGCCTGCCTGCGACGGCCGCGGGTGTTTCCGATGGCCGTCGGGCATGAAGCGCGACGCCCCAGATCCTCTGTCTACCGGGGGCGGGCGGAGCGAGGGTAGGCCTTGGCTGCCTTGTCGCGCAGGCGGGCGACGACGCGCTCCGACATCAGCTCGCGGACGGCGTCGGAGGCCACCCATCGGGCGGCCCGCGCGCCGGGGTCACCGCCGCGACGTCCCCCGGTTCGTCTCTCTGCTTCCTGCCGGATCCGCTCGGCGCAGGCGACCGCGGCTTCGTTCAGAACCCGGTTCCGCTTGCCGGTGTTCCGCAACGCCCAGTTGACGGCCTTCTTCACGAAGTTGCGCGCATCGAACGCCCCGCG
Source organism: Acetothermia bacterium UBA7521 (assembly GCA_002479455.1). Taxonomy (GTDB): domain Bacteria; phylum Bipolaricaulota; class Bipolaricaulia; order Bipolaricaulales; family Bipolaricaulaceae; genus Bipolaricaulis. The sequence continues at coordinate 14,591 of DLNB01000054.1, read as the reverse complement.
TTCAACGAGGGGCAGGAGATCGAGGAACGCTCGGTCCGGCGCCGTCGTATCGTGGACGGCGAGGCCGGCGATGAGGGCGAACCCGGCGCGCTTGATCCACTCCTCCTCGCGGCCCGCCCACTCCACGGCCTTGGTCCAAGCGTGGGAGGTGAGGTCGAATAGGCTCGTCGTCGCCTGATCGCAGAGGTCCCACGAGTCGAAGTCGCGGGCCCAGGATTCCATCTGGTCGGCGCTGACCCGTGCGGGGTCGTCCATGAACACGGCAAGAAGGCGCGCCTCGTGGTTCTCCGTGGACCATAGGGCAAGGGCGAGTTCGTGATCGGTCCCGAGACGCTTTGCCAGTTTCCGCAGCTCGTAGACCGACACGCCGAACGCCTGCTCGACGTTGATCCCGTACCGGGCCATCCCCGCCCGGCTCGCCTCGCTCCCCATGGACGCGAGCTCGGACAGGATCGCGACCACGCGTCGGTCTGGTTTCGCAGGGCCCATGGTTGTGGACCAGTATAGCCCGCAGCCTTGGACGTGCGGCGCGGGCGCTGGGCCAGGGAACAGAAGCCCCTCGGCAGGCCCCGCCTGCCAAGGGGCACGATCGAGAGACCGTCTGCTCTAGCCGGGATTCTCCGGCGACTTGGGGACGTCGTAGAGGATGTCGTCCAGCGGGTGGCGGTACAGATCCTGCTCCAGCCGCACCTGGTCGAAGTAGTGGCCGATGAGCCCGATCGAGCGGCCGAGGACGAAGAACGCGTTGAACAGCCCGGCCCGGATCATCTCGTCGATCTCGTCGTCGGTGAACCGCAGCTCGGTGAGGAGATCCACGAGGAGGACGCCGATGCAGCCGTCCACGTTGAGGATGAGGTTCCCCTTCTTCTGGGTCGTCACCCGCTCCACGGCGAGGGCGTAGTCGAGGAGGGGCGTCCCCCGGAAGTGCTTCTGGGCGAACGCCTTCATCAGCTCGACCCGCGCGTCGGGGTTCTCCAGGGAGTGCAGCCGGTGGCCGATCCCCTGGATCCGCACGTTGCGTTTCTTCATCTCGTCCACGAACTGGCGCGGGGTGAGGCCGTTGCGCAGCCCGTACAGGAAGTGCTCCGCTGCGCCATTGACCGCCCCTCCGAACCGGGGGCCGATGGTGAGGATCCCGGAGACGAGCGAACTGATGAGGTCCTTGCCCGCCCGGGCGGCGACGATCGTGTTGTGGGCCCCGGATACAGCAGGCCCATGATCGGCGATGATCTGGAGGACGATGTCGATGAACCCGCGGGCGTAGGGCGGGATGTCCTTCTTAAACCACAGGAGCCCGATCACGCCGCCGATCCCGTACTTCTCCGCGATCACCTTGTCGATCGGCACGCCGCAGTAGTTGTGGACGTCGCCCCGCTCGTCGCAGATCGTGGAGATGAAGTTCGTCGGCTTGCGCACGAGCCCCTCGGCCCGCGCCTGGGCGTAGTCGAGGGGGATGTTGGGCGGCGTTACGTCCGCGGCGGGAACGATGACGCCCTCCTTCACCAGCCGCTCGTAGGTCTCCTTGATCTTGAGGCCGTAGTCGTCGAACGAACCCGGAACGATCACCCCCGCCTCGCGGAGGGCGGCGTTCTTGGCGTCGGCGGTCTCGGCGGCGGTGTTCGCTTTCGCCCCCGCATGGCCGAACTGGACCTGGCCGGGGAGGACCTTGGCGCACGTCCCGGACGCCCACATCACAAGGGGCTTCGTGATCTTGCCCGCCTTCACCGCCTCGGCGATCTCGTACTCCTTCGTGCCCCCCACCTCGCCGAGCGAGACGAGGAGCTTGATCGCCGGGTTCTTCTCGAACCGGAGGAGGTGATCGAGGAGGGTCGAGCCGGGGTACGCATCGCCGCCGATGGCGATCCCCTCGTTCAATCCGTCCGTGGCCCGGGCGACGATGTTGTACGCCTCGTTGGACAGACCGCCGGATACGGACACGAACCCCACCGACCCCGGCCGATAGAGCTTCGCCTCGCGGATGTTCTCCATCGTCCCCGCGGCGTTGCCGATCTTGAAGCACCCCGCCTTGACGCCGCCCACGGTCGCCGGGCCGATGATCCACTTGCCCTTCGCCTTGGCGAGGGCCGCCATCCGTCGCGACTGGCGCTCGGGGATCCCCTCCGCGATCACGGCGATCGTGCGGAGGGTGGGGATCGCCAGGGCCTCCACCGTCACGTCGTACGCCGAGCGCTGGCTCGCGAAGTTGACGAGCACGTCGGCCGCGGGGAACCGGGCCGCCGCCTCGGCGAGGCTCGTGATCCGCGGGATACGGATCTCCTTCGTCCCCCAGAACAGTTTCTCGAACCCGCCCCGCTCGGGGGTGATGAGCGCCGCCACCGACGGCTCCGCCCTCCGGCACAGGTAATCGAAGTCGAGCATCCGCTGCGCGGCGCGCAGCTGCTCCCCGTAGATGAACGCCTTCGTTTCCGCTGTGAACAGTTCGTAGTCGCCTTTCATCGTCGGGCCTCCTCGAGGGCGAGAGACACGATGCGCGTCATGTGGGTCTCCGGTCCGTAGACCTCGAGCGGGACACCGATCCGCTCCCCCAGCCGGCGCATGTTCTCCAGGCCCTCCTTGTAGTTGGGTCCCCCACGCCGGACGTAGATCTTGACGTGGTTCTTCTGGAGCTTGTCCTTGGACTCCGCGAGGGCTTGGATGATCCCGGTGAACGTCTTCGCGACGTCGGTGAAGTTGGCGATCCCGCCCCCGATGAGGAGGTACTTGGGCCGCCCCTTCGGATCGGGCTTGCGGGTCATGAGGTTGAGGAGGGTTTTCGTGTACTCGTAGGTGAGCTCGGTGGACGGATCGCCGGAGTACTCGCCGTAGTTCGCAAGCTCGTCGGCGAACCCGAGGTCCACCACCGTGTCGGCGTAGATGACGCTCGCCCCGCCGCCTGCCACGAGAAGCCACACCCGGCCGTCCGGGTTGAGGAGGGTCAGCTTGAGCGACGCCCCGGTCTTGGCGTCGAGCGACTCCACGTACGTTTCCTCCTTCGTCATCGGCCGGCCGAACGGGCGGGGAAACTCGATCGGTCCCCACTGGGCCGCGCACTGGAATGAGGCTGTGTCGTCGAGCTTGGCGACCGTATCGAGGGGGATGAGCTTCCCCTGGGAGAACGCGATCGGGTTGAACTCGAGGTAGGCGAAGTGGTGGTCCACGTAGATCCGGTACAGAGCTTGGACCAACGCGGCCACGACCTCCTTCTCCGGGATGTTCGGCAGTCTCGACAGGACCTCGACCTTCGCCGGATCGGCCAGCACCGGGATCTGGATCGAGACCACTGTGTCCCACACCGACTCGATGTCCACTCCGCCCTTTGGGGAGAAGTGGATCGTGTCCACCTCGCGGGAGCTGGTGAACGCGAGGTAGTACTCCGCGTCGTGAGGGGCGAACGGCTCGACCAAGAAGTGGGTGAGGACACCGGTCGTCTTCCCGCTCGCGCCCTCGATCGTCACCTCTTTGCCCATCCGCTCGGCGATCCACGCCTTGGCCGCCTTGAGGTCGGCGTCGAGGAGGAGAAGCCTGTTCTTCCCGCGCTTGCCGAACAGCTGGTCGGGCTTCACGACGAGCTTCTCCTTGAGGAGCCACGGGTGCTCCTTCTCCAGCGTCGTCAGGTTCGTGTCCGGCGTGACGAGGGCAAGGCGATCGTCGAACGCGAACTGGTTTCCGGAGGCCTCGCCGATCGCCCCGGCGAGCATCCGCTTGGCGTCGTACTCTCGGATCCCTTTCTGGGCCATCGTCCTCCCCCTACAGGCGCTTCACGATCTCGTCCCCGAACTGGGAGCACGAGACGAGGTTCGCCCCAGGCATCAGCCTCTCTAGGTCGTACGTCACACGCTTCGAGGCGATGGCCGCGCCGATCGCGCGGAGGATGGAATCGGCGGGCTCGCGCCAATCGAGGTACTTCAGCATCTCTACGGCGGAGAGAATGAGGCTTCCCGGGTTCACCTTGTCCTGGCCAGCGTACTTCGGGGCTGTGCCGTGGGTGGCCTCGAACACGGCGTGGCCGGTGTGGTAGTTGATGTTCGCCCCCGGCGCCACGCCGAGCCCGCCCACCTGGGCTGCCGCGGCGTCGGTCATGTAGTCGCCGTTGAGATTGGTCGTGGCAACGACGGAGTACTCGTCGGGCCGAAGCAGCATCTGCTGGAAGAACTGGTCAGCGATCCGATCGTTGAGGACGATCTTCCCCGCCGGGACCTTCCCGCCGTGGGTCGTGGTCACCTCTTCCTCGGTCACGATCTGGGGGTAGGTCTTTCCAACCTCGTACCCCCAGTCGCGGAACGCGCCTTCGGTGAACTTCATGATGTTCCCCTTGTGAACGAGGGTCACCTTCGTGCGCTTGTCGGCGATGGCGTACTCGATCGCCGCCTTGACGAGACGCTTCGAGCCTTCCTCGCTAATCGGCTTCACACCGATCCCGCACTTCTCGGGGAAGCGGATGGACTTCACCTTCATCTCGCCCCGCAGCCAGGCGATGACCTTGTCCGCGTCCGGCGAACCGGCCTTCCACTCGATTCCCGCGTACACGTCCTCCGTGTTCTCCCGGAAGAAGACCATGTCCACCTTCTCCGGCTCCCGCACCGGGGCCGGGGTACCGATGTGCTTCACCGGCCGCACGCAGGCGTAGAGATCGAGGACCTGGCGGAGGGTGACGTTGAGGCTGCGGATCCCGCCCCCGACCGGGGTCGTGAGCGGCCCTTTGATCGCCACAAGGTACTTCTGGATCGCCTGGGCCGTCTCCTCGGGGAGGTACAGCTTTTGCCGCTCGTCGGGGGGAATGGCCTTGATCTCGTCCTCGGACAGTCCGGGGTGGAACTGCTCGATCGCCTCGTCTCCGGCGTACACCTTCATCCAGGTGATCTTCTTCCTCCCTCCGTACGCCTTTTCCACCGCCGCGTCCACGACGCGGATCATCACTGGGGTGATGTCCACGCCGGTTCCGTCGCCGCGGATGTAGGGGATGATCGGCCGGTCGGGCACCTTTAACCCGGCGGGCGTCATGGTGATCGGTTGTCCGTCCTTGGGAATGCGTGCGCCGCTGTTCACGATGAACCTCCTTCGGGGTTCCTAACTCACGTCGTGGATCGCCACCTCGCGGGCGATAGCCCGCGCCGTGGCGGAAAGTTCTTTCAGTACAGGTCTCTTGCTCTTCGCGTCCAACCGCGTGCTGGGGGCGGATGCCCCCAGGGCGGCGAGAATCCGGCCCGTCTCGGTTAGGATCGGCACCGCGAGGCCATAGGTGTGGGGGACCACTTCCCCGTCGCTCTCGGCGTACCCGAGGCGGCGGATCCGCGCCAGCTCTGCTCTCAGCACGGCGGGATCGGTGATCGTGGTCTCGCTGAACCGGGGAAGGCCCTGGGCGATGATCCGTTCCTTGTCCTCCCGAGGCAGGCACGCGAGGAGGGCCTTGCCCGTCGCCCCGGCGTGGAGGGGGAAGATCGCCCCCCGCTCGTGCGACACGCGCAGGGCGTGGTGACCCTCCACCCGTTCGAGGCAGATCCCGCTCGTCTCGTGCAGCCCAGCGAGGATGACCGTCTCCCCGGTCTCGGCGACGAGCCGCTCCATCCGCGGGAGGGCGATCTCGATAAGCCCCCTTCTCCGCACGCTCCCCGCCAGTTGGAGGAGCTTCGCCCCCAGGCGGAGAAGGCCGGTGCGGGGATCCTCCTCGATGAGGCCGTGGGACTTGAGGGCAAGGACGTAGCGGTAGGCCGTGCTGCGGGGGAGGCCGAGGGCGCGGGCGATGTCGGCAGCACTCAGTTCAGGGCGACCCTCACCCAACAGAGTGAGGATTCGCAGACCCTTTTCGAGCGTATTCACGCGCCTCGCTCCCCCGCTCGGCTACTTCTTGCTGGCGAGGGCCATCGCCAGCAACCCTCCCACCTGGATCATCCGGACGTCGCGGTCGGAGAGCTCGGCCTTCACCGGGATCGTTGTCCCCTTCGTCACGTTGCGCACGACGAGCGGGCGCTTGAGGTCGGAGACGTCGATCTCCAGCTGGTCGCCCTTGTCGAGCCCGGCGACGTCGCCCACCAACGGGAGGATTCCCACGTTGATGAGGTTCGCCTTATGGATCCGGGCGTAGCTCTTGGCGATGACGGCCTTGATCCCGAGCTGCCACGGGGCCAGCGCCGCGTGTTCGCGCGATGAACCCTGGCCGTAGTTGTCGCCCCCGACGATGAACCCGCCGCCCTTCTCCGTGGCGCGGGCGGCGAACGTCGTGTCCTCGTAGTGGAACGTGAACTTGGCGATCTCAGGCAGGTTCGAGCGCAGGTGCTGGGTGAGCGGCCCCGCGGGGAGGATCGCGTCGGTAGAGACCCCGTCCCCGACCTTCAGCAGGACCTCGCCTCTCAAGACCTTCGGAAGCGGGCGCGGGGGGGCCATCTTCGCGATGTTCGGCGCCCGGCGGATCGGGACCGATCTCCCCTCCGGCTCGACGATCATCGCGTCGTCCACGATGAGCTTCGCCCCCCGGACCGTGACCGGCGGGAGCTCCCTCGGGTCGGCGATCGCGCCCTTCAGGGCCGACGCCGCAGCAACTTCCGGGCTTGTCAGGGCGAGCTTCCCGAGCTCGTTCCCGCCGCGACCCTTCCAGTTCCGGTTTACCGTGCGCAGGGAGAGGGAGTTCGTCCCTGGGACGAACCCGATCCCGATGCACGCGTTGCACCCCGGCTCGATCATCCGCACCCCGGCCTGTGTGAGGGCCAGGAAGCTCCCGTCCTTGAGGAGCATTTCCCAGACCTGCCGCGAGCCGGGGGATACGACGACGTCGATCTCTTTCGCGACGTGCTTCTCCTTGAGGATCTCCGTCACGACCTTGATGTCCTTGTACGAGCCGTTCGTGCACGAACCGATGAACACCTGATCGATCTTGGTCCCCGCGATCTCGGTCACCGGCTTCACGTTGTCCGGGCTTCCCGGCATGGCGACGAGGGGGACGAGGGACGAGAGATCGATCTCCATCGTCTGGTCGTAGCTCGCGCCGGCGTCGGCGGTGAGCGGCCGCCAATCCGCTCCGCGGCCCTGCATCTCCAGGAACTTCTTCGTCACCGCGTCGGAGGGGAAGATGGACGACGTGGCGCCCGTTTCGGTGCACATGTTCGTGATCGTGGCCCGCTCGGGCACGGACAGGGTCTTCACGCCGGGCCCGTCGAACTCGATGAAATGGCCCACGCCTCCTTTCACCGAGATGCGGCGCAGGATCTCCAGGGCCAGGTCCTTCGCCGTGACGCCCCACGGGAGCTTGCCGGTGAGGACGACCCGCATTACCTTGGGCACGGTGAGGTAGAACAGGCCCCCGCCCATCGCCACCGCGACGTCGGCGCCGCCGGCGCCGATGCCGAGCATCCCCAGGCCGCCGGCGGTCGGGGTGTGGGAGTCCGAGCCCAACAGCGTTTTTGCCGGGATCCCGAACCGCTCGTAGTGCACCTGATGGCAGACCCCGTTCCCGTTTTTCGAGAACTTCGCTCCGTAGTGGGAGGCGATGGATTGCAGGAACAGGTGATCGTCGGTGGACTCACCCTTGAACCCGAGCGAGGTGTGATCGCTATAGGAAACCACCAGCTCGGCCTGCACCTTGTCCAGGCCGAGGGATTCGAACTCCAGCCAGGCCATCGTTCCCGTGGAATCCTGGGTCAAACAGTGGTCGATCCGGATTCCAACCTCGTGTCCCTTGTCGAGCGCGCCCTCCACGATGTGCTCGGCAAGGATCTTCTCCGTCAACGTTTTCGCCACAGGCATCACCTCAGGTCGGGAGGGGCTGGTGTCTCATTATGTGAGACATCGTCCCATTCCGCGGCGCATCCTACCCCATGGGGAAGGCAAGTCAAGGGGATGCGGGGCCGAAGCAGCCGGGTGGGGAGACCGCAGGTCCGCGGACCGACAGTGGGCTGGCTTGGGGGTCGCTCCCCGTGGCCTGTCATCCGTACGGGCCTTGCCGATCTACGGACTGCGGTGTTCCCCGCGGGCCATTCCCCGACGCGCGGGATCGAGCGGGGTGTCAGCCCCTCGAAACAGTGTTAGGAGGGAGGACGCCCGGATCGAGGAACGCCACGCGGCCCGAGGCGAGGTCGTACACCGCGCCCACCACGGCGGCGCCTCTCTTGCCGAGGTCGGGCAGGGCACAGCGGAGATGTTCCACCATCCCTTGCACGTGGAGGCGCACGGTCAGATCGCAGAGGTCGCCTGTGCAGAGGCGGGCCTTCTCGATCGCGGGTCGGATCGCGACGCACAGGCAGTCGTCGGGCTCGTCGGGTGGTCGATGGGCGATCGCCGCGTTGACCGCCCCACACCTGCTGTGGCCGAGAACGACGACGAGGGAGACCCCGAGGTGGTGGACGGCGTACCCGAGGCTGGCCGTCACCGTGGCGTCGCAGACGTGGCCGGCTGTGCGCACGACGAACAGGTCGCCGAGCCCCTGGTCGAACACGATCTCCGGCGGGACCCGGGAGTCGGAGCAGCCGAGGACCGCCGCCCACGGGCGCTGCCCGGCGACGAGGTCCGCTCTGCGCTGCGTGCCCTGATGCGGATGGCAGTGTGCTCCCTGGGCGTGCCGCTGGTTGCCGACGACGAGCTGGTGTAACGCCTGCATTGGGTTCATGAGGTCAGGCCTCCTGGCCAATGGTCGCGCATCATCTGCGGGGAGGCAACGACCGGGCCTTCCCGGACTCCGATTGGGGTGCGTCGCACACGGGAGCAGCTCGATCTGCCGTTGTGATCCCGCCGCGTCGCCTCCATAGGAAGTCCATAGGTTTTACACGTTACGTCCAGGCTGGGGCTGCATCATGCACTTCGATGCGAGCGAGAGCCAGCGGATCTCTCTTCAGTCAGCGCCAGGCCAAGCCCTGGTCGCTGCGTGTGCGTGCGAGGGGCTCGCTTCGCTAAGCGATGGAAGGTCTGCCACCCCCGCCGTGGCACACATCCACGGCGATCCCACCCAAGGGGCGGAGGCTACCACCTCCGCCCCACCCTCTTTGTGCCCCGCGGCGCGGGTGGAGATCGGTGGTGAGCGGCGCGCACATCGCGCAAAGTAACCTCAAGCCTCAGTCCTGAAGGAGGACTTGGATGCAGCGTTTCTCCCTGGTCTTGGTGTGCGTGGCGATGACGGTGATGGCGGCGGTGGCCCAGCCGACGGGCGACGACCTGGCGGGGTGGGCCCTCGCCCACTGGGGGGCCTTGGGCAGCGGCAGCGCCGAGGCGGTGGCCGCGGGGTTCGCCCCCGACGGCGGTGTGGCGTTCCTGGGCACGGCGTGGGACGGGTTCTACTACGGCTCGAGCGTGGTGTCGGCGTGGAGTCAGTTCTTCACGGGTTTCCCCGTCGAGGGGCACACGTTGGCGGGCGTGGTGCGCGCCGTGGCCGAGGCGCGCCTGGTCTACGGAACCATCGAGCTCGCCGTTCCCGGTCGCACGGTGGTCATCGAGTCGTTCCTCCAGTTCGCTGCTGATGGGAAGATCCGCGCTGCGGACTACGTGATGACCGCGCCCGGCGCAGTTGTTCCGGTGACAGACGGCCAGATTGTGGACGGGGAGTACCCGCGCTCCGCCCAAGACAGGGGGAGCGGGGTGACCCTGTTCTGGCGCAATGGTCTCGTCGTTCTGTTCGCTGCCCTCCAGAGTCCGGGAACGGGGTGGGTGTCGGCGGGGTTCGACCCCGTGAACCGGATGCAGGGTGCGAACTACATCATTGCCGCCGTGACGTCTGGCGGGATTGTCATCGAGGATCACTTCGGCTCCGGGACCACGTCGCACCGCCGGGATCGTCGCGAGGACATCCTGCGCGCGGCGGGTACGGCGTCGGGTGGCCAGACGGTCGTCGAGTTCGCGATTCCACTCGATAGCTTGGACGCAGAGGACAAGCCGCTCGTCCCTGGCCGGACGTACACGGTCCTGCTCGCCTATCACCGATCCTCGACTTCGCTCACGACCCTCCACGCGGCCCGCGGGTCGGTTCAGATGACGTTGGAGGAGTAACAACATGGACACTTTGCGCGAGATCGCGTACCACTACATCGGGCCGTTCCCGGTGATCTTCTACCTTGGAGTCATCGGTTACGCGTTCCTGCTCGCTACGGCATGGGCGATGGGGCTCTCGCGGCTCCTCAAGAAGCGGCGGCCGGTGAAGATCCATCGCGGGTTGGCCTACATCACCCTGGCCGTGGCAACCTTCCACGCTCTGCTCGGGATCGTCACCCGAATCTAGGCCTGTTGCCCGTGGTCCGTTCTCCGTTGCCCGTGGGCCGCGGTGGGACGTACAGCTTCCGCGGTCTTACGGAAGACAGATCACGGTCCACGGATTACGGTAAACGGCTCACGGCCAGCGGATCACGGTTTGTCAATCTCCATTGTCATCGCCACGAGCCCGGACAGGAGCTTGGGGTAGAAGTCGGTGGACTTCTGGGGCATCGACACCCCGAGGTCGGCGATGGCAAGGACTTCCTCGACCCGCGTGGGGTTGAGGAGGAACGCGGCCTGACCCTTCCCCGCGTCCACGAGGGCGACCGCCTCCTCGTCGGTGTGGGCATAGTCCACGTTCGACTGGCGGGCGAGGGCCTCGTCGTCGATCCCCAGGAGCGGCTCGAGGATCGCCTTGTGGAGGATCGCCACGTCGAGCCGTTTCCAGGCTGGCGGATGGGCGCCGGCGATGAGGTGGTCGAGCCGCCCCTCGTCGCGGAGGGTGAGGGACCAGAACTTCCCGCCCGCGTAGAGAATGAACGTGTGCCTGTTCCCTGCTGCGGCGGCGAGGACGGCCTTCGCCGCGGCGAGCGAGCCCAGCGGTTCGGCCGCGAACTCCCGTTCTGCTGCCGCCAAGAACGTCGCCGGGGTGAACGTGGGCAGACTGTGCACGACCCGCGGCGTGGGGCGGATGACGCACCCCGGCTCGGCGATGTTGACGAGGGTCACCGGAAGCGCGGTGAAGCTCTGCGGGCCCGTCGGCCACCAACCCTGGGCCAGGCACTCCCGCATGAACGCCTGCGAGGTCTCGAACCGGTGGTGTCCGTCGGCAATGTAGAGCTCGAGCGGGAGCAGGGCAGCCTGGACGGATCGCACCGCGTTCGGATCGGCGATGTACCACAGCTCGTGGGTGTTCCCGAAGTCGTCCCTCGCCGCGAGGTCGGGAGCGCGCCCGCCGATCGCCCCTTCGGCCGCGGCCGTCGCCGTGCATGCAGGATCGTTGTAGAGGAGGAAGATGTGTTCGAGGTGGGCCTCGGTGGCCCGGAACAGCTTCAGCCGGTCCTCCTTCGGGCCGCGCAGGGTGTGCTCGTGGGCCTTCGCCCCGCTCTGTGTCAGGTCGAGGAGGGCGATCAGCCCTTGCCGGATCAAGGAGGTTGACGGTTCCCAGTTTCCGGTCTCCGGTTCACGGCTCACGGACGTCGGATCACGGTGCCCGGACAACGGACTACGGTCCGCGGACCACCGGAACGTCTGGCGGTAGAGGTAGACCCCGGGTTTCTCGTCGTGAACGAGGATCCGATCGCGGATCCATGCTTGGAGGAGCTGTGCCCGGCGGGCGTACTCTGTCTCGTCCCGCGGGGGGCTCTTCGTACCGATAAGCTGAACGTAGCTGTAGGGCGAGCGACGACGGTAGGCCTTCTCCTCGTCGGGCCCGATCCGGTCGTAGGGCTGGGTGACCACCTGGGAGAGGTCCCCCACGACGGCGGGGTTGTAGCGCAGTCCGCGGAAGGGGTGAATGACGGCCATCGTCAGCCCTTGTGCAGGTGCTCGATCAGAACCGCCACCACCTCGTCGCCGATCCGCTCCTGAGCCTCTTTCGTCTGGGCCCCGACGTGGGGGGTGAGGGTGACCTTCGGATGGCGGACGACGGCCGCGTTCGTGGGAGGTTCGACCGCGAACACGTCCAGGCCCGCGCCGGCGAGTTTGCCCGAGTCGAGGGCGGCGAGGACTGCCGCCTCGTCCACCACCTCGCCCCGGGCGCAGTTCACGAGGTACGCGCCGTTCTTCATCTGAGCGATCTCCCACGCCCCGATGACCGGGCCCGCGGGATCCGGCGGGACGTGAAGGGAGATGAAGTCGCTCCGGCGCAGGAGGTCGGCAAAGGGCACGAGGGGCACGCCGGGCAGAGGGGACTGGTTCACGAACTTATCGCAGGCAATCACCAGCATCCCCAGGGCGAGCGCCCGCTTTGCGAGCGCCTGGCCGATCCGGCCGATCCCCACCACGCCGAGGGTCTTCCCGTGCAGTTCGATCCCCACGAACGCCTTCTTCTCCCACTTCCCGTCGCGGACCGACTGGGTGGCCTGGGGAAGAGATCGGGCGAGGGCAAACATGTGCGCGAGCGCCAACTCCGCCACCGCGTCGGAACTGGCGCGCGGCGTGTTCAGGACTTGGATCCCCTTCGTCTTGGCGTGCTCGGCGTCCACGTTGTCCAGTCCCACCCCGGCGCGGACGATCAGCTTCAGGCCGACCGCTACATCGAGCGCTGGCTTCCGCACCTTCGTCGCCGACCGGACGACGATCGCGTGGTACCCCTTGGCCAGCTCCACGGCGAGGTCCTCCGGGGTCATCCCCGTACGCACCACGACCTCCAGCCCCGCCTCGCGCAGCCGCGCCAGTGCCTTCTCCTCCACTGGATCGCAGATCAGCACCCGCATATCAGCCTCCTGCTCTACCCGTTCGCACATCCTGGGTTCACCGCAGAGGCCGCAGAGAAGTCGTGAAGATGGAGCGCCCGATGTCTGGATCTATTACCAGATCGGATGTTCTCTCCGTACTCGGCGTTCTCGGCGGTGAACACGTGTCTTCCTCACAGCTTGAGGATCGCGTCGATTGTCGCCAACAACCCGCGGACGTCGGCCACGGTGTGATCGCCCATGTGACCGATGCGGAACGTCTTGCCCTTCAGCTCCCCGTACCCGTTGGAGATCCGCATCCCGTGATCGCGGACCAGGGTCTTGTTCAGGTCATCAACCGAGATCGCCCGCGTGTTGGAGATGCAGGTCACCGTCTTCGACCAGTACCCCTCCTCGGGGTAGATCGCGAAGTGCCGTTTTGCCCACGCCTGGGCAAGGGCCGCCATCTCCTCGTGGCGGGTGAACCGGCGGTCGAGGCCCTCCGCGAACATCGCGTCGAGCTGGACGTTGAGGGCGAACAGGTGGGGAATGGACGGCGTGGCCGGCGTCTCGTTCTTCTTGTGCGACTTCACCATCACCGGGAAGCTGAAGTAGTAGGTGCGGGACTTGACCTGCTCGGCACGCTTCAGGGCGCGGTCCGATACGGCGCACACGGCGAGCCCGGCGGGCAGGGCGAGCGCCTTCTGCACGCCGGCGAGACACACGCCCAACCCCAGAGCGTCGAACTCGACCTTCACCCCGCCCATCCCCGACACGGAGTCTACGAGGAGGAGGATGTCGGGGAACTTTCGCACCACCTCCGCGATCTGGGGGAGGGGGTTCATGAGGCCGGTCGAGGTCTCGTTGTGGACGAGGGTTACCGCGTCGAACTCCCCGCTCCGGAGCTTCGTCTCCACCATCTGCGGCTTGATCGCCAGGTTCCACGGCACTTCGAGCGTCTCGCATGGGATCCCGCACGCCGCCGTGATCTCGTGCCAGCGCATGCTGAACGCGCCGTTCACGAGGTTGAGGCACTTCTTCCCGACGCAGTTCTGGACGGCGGCTTCCATCGCCCCCGTTGAAGAGGAGGCGAACAGGAGCACCGGCTGCTGGGTGTAGAGGAACTTCTGGAGCTTGGGCTGAATCTCCGCGTACAGCTCGCGGAACTCGGGGGAGCGGTGGTAGATCTGAGGAGCGGCCATGGCCTGCAGAATCTCCGGGCGGACCTCGGTCGGTCCGGGGGTGAACAGCTTGCTGTGGGCGTTACGCATGAACCCCTCCTTGGATGGGTGATGTCCTCGTGATCATCGCCGGTACAGGACTGGAATGCAAGTCAGTGCGCACCGGCCCGACGCAGTCCCAGCCGACGGGCGAGGGCAAGCGCTTGTTCGTGCTCGGCGGAGGTCAAACGGCGAGAGAGCTCCGGACGCTCCCGTGCCCGATACGCGGGTCGGTACTGGCCCATCACGTTCACGTAGGTGGCCGTGGATACCTCGTCCGCGATAAACCGCAGGACGGCGTCCGTCCCGGCGAGTCCCTCCGGGAGGACGAGGTGTCGGACAAGGAGCCCGTGCACCGCGACCCCGTTCTCGATCACGAGGTCCCCCACCTGGCGGTGCATCTCGCGGAGGGCGTCCTGGGCCCGCTCCACGTAGTCCGGCGCCGCGGAGAGCTGCGCGGCAACGGCGTTGTCCCCGTACTTGGAATCCGGCATGTAGATGTCCACCATCCCGTCGAGGAGCCGCAGCGCCTCGACGGACTCGTACCCGTCGCAGTTCCACACCAGGGGGAGGCGGAGTCCGGACTCCCGGGCGGCGACGAGGGCGGCCGCGATCTGGGGAGCTTGGTGGGTGGGGGAGACGAGGTTCACGTTTGCGCACCCGATCTCCTGGAGGTGGAGCATGATCCGGGCCAGCTCCTCCACGCCGATCTCCTCCCCCTCTCCGAGCTGGGAGATCGCGTAGTTCTGACAGAACAAGCAGCGGAGGACGCACCCGGAGAAGAAGATCGTCCCCGACCCGCCCGATC
>DLNB01000056.1 GCA_002479455.1 Acetothermia bacterium UBA7521 | reverse complement strand
CCGGCCGCAAGCAGCGCTCCCAGCCGACCGGCCACGTACCTCGCCGCGGAGAAAGCCCGGGCGTAGTCCATCCACAGCGGACCGATGACGCCCACGACCCCGCTTCCCCCCAGGTACGGAGCCGACACGAGGCTCAGGTCCTCGAGCTCGGGAACCGACGCATCTCCCACGTGAACCGAGATGTCCTCTTCGCGGTCCCGACGCAGCTCGTAGACGAGACTGGCAAACGCCGGCCCCTCCTCCAACACGCGCAACAAGGCCTGCCCCCGGGCCAGCGCCCAACCCGGCGACTTCACCGCGAGTTCGGCGAGGAGCTGCGGCCAGCCCTCGATGTACAACCCATGTTGCGGCTCACGTTCCATCAGCCGGCGCAGGATCGCCAGCGCCCCCAAGGCGGCCCGGCTGTGCCAACCGTCGGGAACCGGCGGTCCTCCCAGGGGGCGCTCGGCCAGCGAGTGCTCCCGAAGCCAGCGGCAGAGGAACCCTTCGGCCTCCGTCAGCTCCTCGGGCGCCAGGTCAAGATCGAGCGGGAGCAGCCGAGAATCCACCGTGCCGAGATCGGACACCGTGACCGCAAGCAGCGTCTCTGGACCGACCCGCCGCATGAACAGCGCGCTCACGCGCGCGTGGTCCTGCGGTGGAGGAACGACGAACCCGAGCTCCTGCGTCATCGCCGAGAGGAGGGTCGCCGTGTTGCGGTAGAGGTCCGGGAGCATCCCCGGTCCCATCTCCTGGCGCTCGGCTGGCACGGCAGACGGTGCTCTCCCCAGCTCCGCCAGGTCGAGAAGCCACTCCGCGAAGAACCGGAACCCGTACGCCGTGGGGACCCGCCCCGACGAGGGGTAGGGCTTCAACAGGTAACCGTCGCCCTCCAGGGCCAGGAGCTCGTTGCGGATCGTGGCCGGGCTGAACCGGTGCTGGTACTCGGTCACGATCTCGCGCGAGGACACAGGTTGGCGGGTCCGGATGTACCGGTCCACAACCTCGATCAGGAGTCTGGCCCTCCGTCCTTGCACTTAGCACTCACCACCTTGGATTGCTAAGTTGTATGATAGAGGGTCCACCCCAAAGATCAACCAGCGGGGTGCCACGCGCGACCTTCACCACACGGCAGAGCGAGCGGGGATCTCTGGCTCCCGTTGCGCCTTGCCGAGGAGGAAGAGCGCGTGGCCTACCGCGGGGGCTGCAGGACCGCCCCCAGGCCGTCCCTCCGCAACTCCCGCAGCTGGGGGACACCCTGCATGACCAACGGCGTCTGGCGATGCTGCGCGGAGTACACCTCAACAAGCGAAACCAGAGCTTGGAGGTGCCGCCCAACACGCTCCTCAAGCGGCCACCCTCGATCTGTGAACCTGACGTAGAGGGCGTTTCTCTCTCCAGCACGGACGTAGAACTTGTCCTGTCCCGTCAGAACGAGAGCGGCGTCGGTTCGACCGCGCAACCGCCCTTGCGCCGGATTGGACGTCTCGAGGAGCAAGGCCAGGGTATCGGTGTTGTCCCCCCACTCCCGATGCGAGAGACCCCGTAGGCCGACCGGGGACACTTCGACCGAGATGTTCATCCCGTCGAGCTCCAGGAGCATGGCCGCTTCCACCGCCAGCCCCAGTGCCCGCGGGTGAGCAACGATCGCGTTGATGACAGGGTATTCGGGCGATGCCTCGTGCAGATCGATCGAAAGGGCGGGGCTCTCCGCGCGGATGAGTTCCGTGATCGCGTGGCCCAACTGCTCGGTGGGGTACCCGGTGGGGCTCCCGGGATACGAGCGGTTGAGGTTCCGGACCTCCGACCCCGTGAGCTGCTGCCCGAGGCGGTTCACGTACACCACGGGGTCCGGCCACTGGTGAACCGGGTTCGTGGCCCGGCTGCCGAACGTGAACTCCCGCGGGCCGCCCGGGGTCGGGATCTCGTACACCTGAGGGTGCCCCTCTCCGGGATCGGTGCAGGTGAACCCGGAGCGGTTGGCCCGGGGGACCACGATCAACCTCCCGCGCTCGACCACGGCGTTCTCGACAAGGAGGACGGCTGCGAGAAAGGCGGCCGGCTCGTTGGGATGGGTCCCCCCGAGAACGAGCACGGTCGCCCCGGGCGTCTGCCCCTCAAGGTAGTACACCTCGGTATCCAAACCCGTCCCCGCGAGGTCCCCGAGATACGCGCTGAGCATCCCCACCCGCGTCACCCCTGGCCCGGGGTAGATCGGCCGGTCACGGTGCATGTCCCGAAACGCGACTGCGGACACGGAGACGACCACTGCGACCCCCCCCAAGAACACGATCCCCGAGATCCACGATCGCGCTGCACGGATAGCCACTGTGAACCTCCCCTACTTGATCATGAGCAGGCGGAGCACGAGCGGCACCAGCACCATCGCCGCCACGGCCTGCCTCCGAAGGCTCTTCTCCCGCAGGAGGTCCCACGTCACGAGGATCACCAGCAGCCCCACGAGGAGGCGGTATACCCAGCCGATCATGCGCCCTCCCTGCTCCCGCGGCGGCGCTTGGCCCACTCGAGCCCCAGCACAGCCCCGGCCAATCCCAGCGCAACCCCACCGAGGAACAGCCCGCGTGAAGGAGCTGCAGATCTGAACAGAAGGCGTTCCAGCGTGGGAGCGCCCATCAGGGAGGCGACGGCCACAGCGATCACGAAGAGGGCGGGGATGGCACACCGCGCAAGGACCCGCACGTAGTTCTTCTCCCCCACCACCTGGGCGGCGAACAGCCCCGCCAGCGCCGTGGGGGGCACCAGATCGCCCAGCGAGGCGAACAGAGAGAGCGCGGAAGCGGTGACGATCACCCCCGATCCAAGGAGGTTCAACAGGAACGGGACTCCGAGAATAGAAGCCGATCCGAACGCGCTCACCGCGCCGAACAACGGCATGCTCACGGCGATGCTCCCGTAGAACAAGGATCGCGGAAGGCCGGCGAACGCCTCGACGATCATCCCGCGTGCCCCGGTCAGGGTCATGATCTGGATGAACATCCCCACCCCGGCAAGGATGCCGAGAATCGGCAGCGCGTCGTGCACCGCCTGTCGCGCCGTCTTCAGGGGGTTGAACCGGCGCCCGCACAGGGGAGCGATCAGGTAGGCAGCGAGGAAGGCGATCGGCAGCCCTAGCGATGGGAACGCCGTGGGGAAGGATCGTTCCGCGACGACCAGTCCCACGAAAAGCAGAAGCGGGAGGTACAGCCGCCATCCGTACGCCCCGTGCACAGAGGGGGGAAGCTGGGACTCCGCACCAACCCGCCGAATCCCCCTCCACCCAATCCACAGAGAAGCGAGAATCGCGGTGGGAACCGTGAGCAGAAGCAACGGCAAGTTGAACCCCTCGTACGGCATGTCCACCCCGCCCCCGATGATCATCACCGGGATGTTCACCGGCGGAGCGATCATCCCCAGCAACCCGGCCATGGCGATGAGCGCTCCCACCCGAGCTTTCCCGAGGCCCATGCTGGCAAACACCTGCGCTGCGATCGCCCCCGTGGTCAGCACAGCCGCCGTAGACGACCCTGTGACCATCCCCGCCGACATCGCGAACACCGTCATCACCGCGAGGAGCACCGTCGGCCAGTTCCTGAACGTCCGCACGAGGTGGTGGGCCACCGTCTCCAAGAGCCCGGACGCCTGAATCCCCCGCATGAACAGCATCGCGCAGGAGATGATGAGAATCGTGTCGAGGTACACGAACGTTCCCTCGACGAAGTGTCGCAGCGGGAACCCCGCGCCCGCAATCGCCGCGCCCACCACAGCTCCGGCAAGCAGGGACACAGCCACAGGTTGGCGCAGGAGGAACACGGTGAGGAGAAACGTTCCCACCATCGCGATGAACACCCACGCCTCGGGGAAGAACACGTTCAGAAGTCCCACCTCCCCCTCATCACCAGTTAAGCCACGTCGAGACCCCCAGCCGCACGAGCTGTTGGTGGTTCGGCACGCCGTTCACCGACACCGGGGGACGCCCCAGGGAGCGTCCGATTTCGAGAACCTTCAGAACGAACGCGAGATGGACTCCGACCCTTTCTTCCAGGGGATGGACCGGGTCGGCCACCACATCCGGGGCATCGAGTCCCGATTCCTGGCCAGGGTTCGGGGTCTCGATCAGGAACACCAAGGCCTCCGTCAGGTCCCCCAGCTCGCGGTGCGAGAGCCCCCGGAACTCCTCGCGCGAAGGTTCCAGCTTCATCACCAGTCCCTCGAGCTCAAGGTCCATGACGGCAATCGCCCCGACCTGGAGGGCACGGGGATGGCAGACCAGGGTGTGGGCCAACCGCGACGTCACCCCCGCCTCGTGGAGATCGAACACGTAGTCCACGCTCTCCTCGATGACGAGGCGGGTGATGGCGTAGGCGATGCGCTCCGTCAGCGTGCCGTCGGCCACCCCAGGGTAGACGCGGTTGAGGTTACGCGCCTCCTCACCCGCGAACGCGAGGCCGGAGGGGTGAACGTAGGAGGACGGATCGGGCGACTGGTGGACGGGGTTGGTGAGACGAGGGGAGTACCGGAACAGGCGAGATGCCCCATCGGGTCCGTTCAGTTCTACCCACGACGGGCACCGCGAGTCCGGGTAGCCGTGGACCGCGTTGTTGGCGTGAGGGATCACGATGAGGCGTCCCGCGGTGGGAATCGCCCGTTCCACAAGCATCACCGCCGCCACGACGCCGGCGATCTCGTTTCCGTGGGTCCCGCCGAGCACGAGGGCCGTCCCTCCCGAAACCCCGGAGTCGAGCACGTACACCCGCGTATCGCCGGGAGTCCCTCGCAGGGGGAGGTGGTAGTCGCTCAGCCAGCCGATCGTGGTCACCCCGTACCCGGGGCGCACATCGTGGGTGATCGGACTTTGAGCGACAGAGGTCAAGCCAAGGAGGAGGACGACCGCAAGGATCATCCCCCTCCCCCATCCCGTGCGCGAGCTCACGGGGCCCCTACTTCCACAGCCCGAACAGGTCGGCCAGCACATCGGCGCCCTGCGCCGTAGCCACGATCGTGCGCAACGGAATCCCGCTTGCCGCGCACAGGGACGTGAACAGGCCATCCGCGTTGCCGTCCGCCTTCACGACCACGTAGCCCGCAACGGGCGTGAATTCGTCGATCAGCTCGTCGGTGAGCGCGCCGCGCCGCGGCTCCCCCTCGATGTGCATCACCACGATGCCCCATCCCAACGCCTGAGCCTTGGCAACCAGAGCCGCTCCACGGGCGCTCTCGTCTTCCACGGAGATCCCCGCGGCACCGAGTCCCTTTGAACTCGCGCCGATCACCAAGATGAGTGTGCCATTCCCTTCGACCATCTCGGGCTTGGCCGTGGTCTCATAGGCGCCCTCGATCCCAACCCGATCCGCGAGCACCTTGGCCATCAACGCACCCGGGCTCTGCCCGAGCGAGGTGATGAGCACCGGCCCGCTGAGCGAACTGGCGTGGAAGAGGTCGAAGCCCGCCCGTCCCTGGGCTCCCAGACCGACGTCACCCCCGAGGTCCGCGAACACCCCCTCCGACGCCTGGAGGACCGTCTCCCCGTTCACAAGGACCCGAGCCTGCTCGCCAGCGAACGCCACGATCACCGTCGCCGGGAACGCCACCGCAACCGCCTGGGTCCAGGCCTTCTCGCGCCCCCCCGACCAGGCCACGAGCGTGATCCCCGTCGCCGACACGCGGGCCTCCACCCACGCCTCATCGCTCTCGTACTTCCCGACCACCGACGCCCACTCGCCCTGGACGTGGTCGATCACGACCTCCACGCGGCGGACCGATCCGAGTTCGACCGCAAACAGGGCTCGCCCGCTCTCGCCCACCAGAAGGCCATCGGCAACGGTCCACGTGCCCGATTGGGCCACCCACGAGGCCGCAGCTCCGGGCGAGAACCCCGCGTTCAAGACCGGCCCCCCAACCACGGCCAACCCAACCACCACAAGCGCTCCTACCATCCAGAGAACGATTCGCTGCATCGTACGACCTCCTCTTGAAAGAACAGGGGAGGGGACCATTTCGCAGTCCCCTCCCCGATGAACCACGACTACGGGCCCGCTGCTCCGCCGAGCCGTCGGATGTCGGCCACGCTGATCAGCGTTCCGTCGGCGAGCACCATCACGGCGTTCGTGCCACCGAAGTAGACGTCCAATGGGCCGTACTCCTTGATCGCGTGGCCCAGGGACTTGAGGGCTTCGATCAGACTCGGGGAGAACCCGCCTTCGATTTCCAGGTTGGCCACCGAGTTCCGGCTGTAGTACTTGGGAGCCGTGATCGCGTCCTCGAGGTCCATGCAGAAGTCCACCACGTTGACGATCGTCTCCACGATCACGCCGGGGATACGGCCCGCACCCGGCGTCCCGATCACGAGGAACACCTCTCCTCCATCGAGAAGGATCGTCGGGGCGATCACCGTGCGCGGCCGCTTGTACGGACCGGCTACGTTGAGGTCGTCGGGGCGATCGGCGCGGTAGGCGTTGAAGTTCGTGTACTCGTTGTTCAGGACGAACCCGTGGTCGGGGACCACAATCCTGCTTCCCCAGAACGAGCTCAGGGTCTGCGTCAGGCTGACCGCGTTCCCGTCCTTGTCCACCACGCTAACGTGGGTCGTGCACCCGGCGTCCGGATCCGCCCCTACAGCCACAGGGACCGCGGTGGTGTTGAACTGCAGGGGATCTCCCACCGGAGTCTCTCGGGGAACCATTGCCTTTTCGAGCGAGATGAGCTTCGCCCGCTCGGCGGCGAACGCCTTCGACGTCAGCCCGGTCACGGGAACATCGTAGAAGTCAGGATCCCACACCACGGGATCTCGGTCGGCGAACGCGAGCTTGAGCGCCTCGGCGATGATGTGCACCACCGTCGGGTGGTCGTATCGGCGGTAGCGAGAGAGGTTGAAGTGCTCGATGATGTTCAGCGCCTCGACCACCACGACACCCGCCACGATCGGGGGGGCACTGAGGATCTCGTAGCCACGGTATGTTCCACGTACCGGCTCCCGCTCGACCGCGCGGTAGGCGGCCATGTCCTCCATCGTGATCCAGCCGCCGGTCGCGCTGACGATGGCCTCCGCGACCGCGCCCTCGTAGAACACCTCCGCCCCGCCGTCGGCGAGGAGCCGGAGCGTGTAGGCAAGACCGGGGTTCTTGAAGATCGCGCCCTCGTCAGGAACGAGCCCGTCGGCGAGGAACACCGACCCCAGCTCGGCGTACTTCGGATCGGACAGGTCCTTGTACGCATCGAGGACGCGGGTGACGAATACCGAGTCCACAGGGAAGCCGTTCTCCGCAAGCTCAATCGCGGGGGCAATGACTTCGGCCAACGTCATCGTCCCGTACTTGGTGAGCACGAGGTCCATCGCCGCCACAGTGCCTGGGATGCACACCGACTTCTCCCCGTAGGAGTTCTTCGGCGTCTGCGCCGTGACCGCACCCGGAGCCCACGAACGGAAGTCCACCGCCACCTGCGTACCGTCAACGAGGGCCAGGATGATGTACCCTTCGCCGCCCAATCCTGACGCGTACGGCTCCACCACGCCCAGCGCGAACGACATCGCCACCGCCGCGTCCACCGCATTCCCGCCCAGAGCGAGGATTCTCGCCCCAACCTCCGCGGCCAACGGATGGGCCGCCGCAACCATTCCCTCTGTTCCAACGGCAATCTGTCCGATCTCGGTGGCCGCAGCCTGCCCGAGGCCAGGCATCGCCAGCGCCATCACTGCTGTGAGAAGACTCGCTCCCAACAACGCCGCTCGCTTCATCCTCCACCTCCATCGCATCGCGTCGCCTCGCCCCCGTAGAGCGAGGCGGGTTGGACCTCCACTGTGCACGAGTGCTCTCTCTCGCCTCCTTCCAATCCCTCCGGCGCAAGATGTGGATCAGTTGAGTTCGCTCTAGAGGCAGACGTGAACTCCCCCTCTAGGGTTCCCTCTTCACACCCTCCTATCTTAGTACCCAACGGCGACCCCCAGCCGACGGGAATCGGCGCCGCCGTACATCACGCCCTTTTCGAGATCGAACAGAATCCCTTGCGCGGTCCCGTAGGTTGCGCTCTTCGATTCCGCCGTTAACGCGTGCCCGAGCTCCTGAAGGCCCGCCACCACGTCCGCGCCAAGCCCGCGCTCGTGGTGCAGACCACCGGTCTCCAGGTTGTAGATCCGCGGCTGCTCGATCGCCTCGTCCATCTTCATCCCGTGGTCCACCACGTTGACAACGATCTGCACAACGGCGGTGATGATCCGCGTCGCTCCCGCCGATCCGACCGTCATGAACGGGCGGCCCTCTGGATCGAGGACGATCGTGGGCGACATCGAGGACAGCGGCCTCTTTCCCGGTTCGGGGGCGTTGATGCTCGTCGGATCCTTGGAAAAGTCGTCCATCTGGTTGTTGAGCATGATCCCGTACCGGGGAACGAACACGCCACTGCCGAAGAACTGGTTGATGGTGTTCGTCGAGGCCACGATGTTCCCAGCCTCGTCGGCAACGGAAAAGTGGCTCGTCGAGAACTGCTCGTGCCCGAGCCCGCCAACCGCATCGGGTGTCCCGCTCGCCTTCGGCTCGTACGCCCACGGATTGCCCGGGCTCACCTGGGTTGCTGCCCTCGTCAGGTCGATCTTCGAGGCCAATTCGCGGGCATAAGCCTTGGACGTCAAACCGACAAGCGGGACGTTCGCAAACGCCGTGTCCGCCATGTAAAGCGCGCGATCGGCGAAGGCCCGTTTCATCGCCTCGGCCATCACGTGAAGGGCCGCCGTCGAGTTGTGCCCCAGTTCCCGCATCGGGAAGCACTCCAGGATGTTCAGAAGCTGCACGACGTGCGCGCCACCGCTTGAAGCCGGAGGAACGGAGTAGATACGGTATCCGCGGTAGGTCCCGGAAACCGGGGATCGGCTCTCGACCCGGTAGCCGGCGAGATCTTCGATCGTCATCGCCCCGCCCGCCTTGTTCACCGCGGCCACGATCGCCTCGCCGATCGGGCCATCGTAGAACACCTGGGGCCCGTGCTCGGAAACAAGACGGAATGTCTCAGCCAAGGCAGGCTGGCAGAGGTTCCTCCCCGCACCGATCGGAAGTCCATTCTCCAGGTACGGCACGAGGGCTGGAGACGTGTAGGCAAGCAGCTTGGCGAAGCTGTCAACGATGATCCCTTCCTGCATCGGGTGGACCACAAACCCTTCCTCGGCAAGGCGGATCGCCGGAGCAGCCACTTGAGCGAACGTCATCGTCCCGTACTTCTCGAGGGCGGTCCACATCCCCAGGAGCCAGCCCGGCACACCCACCGACCTCCCGCCCAACGAAGACCAACGCTCAGCCTTCGCCTGGTCGGAGGCGTACATGTCCGTCGTTGCCGAGGCCGGGGCGACCTCGCGGTAGTCGAGGACGATCGCCTCGCCGGTAGCCGCGAGGTACACGGTCATGAACCCCCCGCCGCCGATCCCCGAAGCGTTCGGTTCCACGACGTTGAGAGCGAGCGCGGTGGCCACCGCCGCGTCCACCGCATTGCCTCCCATTCTGAGGATCTCCACGCCAGCCCGCGACGCGAGCTCGTGCGCGGAAGAGACCATGCCCTTCGTGGCGACAACCTCCTGGGACGTCGCCGCCCCCCCCAGGACCGCGACAAGAGCAAGGAACGCGCACCGTGACCTGCTCACCGCTCCCCCTTAAGCTCCAGAACAAAGCATGATACACAAGGTCTAGAACAGCGACAACGTTGGTGCGCCAGGAGATCTTCACCAGATCGAGCAGTGGGGATCTGGCGAAGGGCTGGTTAGGGGAAGACGGCGCTCCTCCCCAGGGGGTGACGGCATGGAAGCGTGGTTCACCGGCCCTGGGTCCCGTCTGCAGGAGAGCCCAGGCCGTGAATCAAGAAGAAGCACGGGGACCACGCGTAAAGACAGGGATCATCGCCGGTGCCGCCCGAAGGCGAACACGAAGCTCACGCTGTCGCCCTCTGCTTGGGTCCGATCGGATCCGCGCCGATCAAGCGCCCCACGGTGCAGGGGCGTGACGACAATCCCCCTCTGCGCATGAGGTCACGCGCCATCTGAAACAGCCTTGTTGCCTACTCGAGTACGACCTGAGCTCTCGCCCCCCGCGGATCCGCGAAGAAACGCCCGACACCCTCGGCCACGACATCCGCGTAGCGCGGCACGCCCGTCACGACGAGGGGCTTCGAGCGATTGAACATCGTCCAGAATCCCGCGATGGAGAGGATGGTCGAGCAGTGCCGCCCCACACGAACGTCGATCGGCCATCCGTCCTCATCGATCGGCCAGTACAGGAGGCCATGCTCCCCGGCCTTCATCACGAACTCGTCCTTCCCCGTCAGAAGCAGCGACTCATCGGTGATCCCACGCACGCGATCCAGGAACGGTTGCGGGGTCTCCGCCAGAAAGGCCGGGGCGTTGGAGTGGTCGCCGATCTCGCGGTGCGACAGACCATGAAGTGCGAGCGGCGAAATTTCCATGCCAATCCGGAACTCCTCCGCTGTCAGGGTCATGGACGCCATGGCGGCGATCCGCAGACCGTTTTGATGGGCAACGATCGTCCCGATGATCGGATACTCAAGCTCTGCCTCGTGGAGGTCGATCACCAGGTCTACACCCTCAGCCTCGATCAGGCGCATGAACGCGTAGCAGGTCTGCTCGGCGAGGCTCCCATTGGCCCGGCCCGGCCATGTCCGGTTCAGGTTGCGCACGTCCATGTAGGCCAGAAGCTGGCCACTCGGAAAATGAACGTAGGTCTCTGGATCCGGCCACGAATCGAGCGGATTCGCCCACCGGTCCCCCATGCGGAACCTCTTCACACCCCAATCAGTCTCGATGTGGAAGAAGCGCGGATAGGCGTCTCCAGGGCGTGTAACAGTCGATGCGCTTGGATTGCTGTGAATGACGACGATCAGCTTGCCCTGCTCGACCGTGGCATTCTCCACCAAAAGATGGGCGGTCAAGCTCGTCGCGGGTTCTTCAGGGTGTGAGGCGCCGAGGACGAGCATCGTCCCCCCTGGCTCCCCGCTGCCCAGGATGAACACGTTGGCGTCGTTAGGACCACCCTTGAGCGGAGCGAAGTAGTCCCCCAAGGTTCTCACTGTGGTCACTCCCGGGCCGAGGACCACCTCCTCCTTGAAGTTGCGGTGTTGGGCAAACGCGATACCCGCCAGGACAAGGATTGTGCCCGTGACAGCCATCGCGATCCCTTTGATCGTCCACTCCTTGTTCAGTCTCATCGCGGCCTCCCGTCCCTCAGGCTGATCGCTATTTCAGCCGGAATAACCTCAGCACGAATGGCATCAGCACGGTGAGGTACAAGATGCCCTTCTGCACGTCGCGGGTCTTGATGAAGTTCCGCACCAAGATCACAGTGAAGAGCGCCGTTATCACGTAGTACAGCACCATGACCGCCACAGCCACCCTCCTTACCCGCCGACCAGGAATCCAAGTCTGCTGCTGAACACGACGAACAGCGACCCCAGCAACAACACGAACGCGGCCGGTACCAGACACGTCTTCGCGAAACCCGAGTAATAGCGCCCTTTGAAGCCCAAGATCATCACCGTGGCGCGGCCGACGACGCTGGTTGGTGGGAGCATATCCCCAATCGGCCACATCGCCGCCATTCCCGCCAGCGCGATGATCGGGTTGAACCCCTTCATGTTAAACAGGAGGATCAGCGGAACACCGATCAGCGGAGCTACGGCATATTGGATCAGACCCTCCGAAACGGGGAGGATGATGAACAGAGTGGCGAAGATCGCCACGAGGGGCATTGTCACAATGCCCAACGAGATCAGACCGCGCGCTCCACTCAACGCCATAACCTGAACAAGGATGCCCACGACTACCATCACTCCAACAAGCGGCAGAAGCTGTTCCACCGTATCCGAGATGACCTTGATCAGCCGGAGCTGGCCGAGGTTCGTGAGCACAACAATGGCCGCGGCGATCATAAACATCAACGGAAGCCCCAACACCGGCATCGCCCATGGCCAGACACGCCCCGCAGCGATAAGGCCGAACAGGACAACAAACGGAACAACCACCTTCCACCACCTCATCCCACGCGGCGGTTTCGGGAGTTCCGTCATGATCTGCTCCAGATCGATGGGCGTCCCTTTCCAGCCGAGGTAGAACATGCTGAACAGAGCACCCAACACAGAAAGCACACCTAACGGTAGGAAGAAACCGACGTAGGGCATGTTCGACCCAGCAGCAGCCATCATCGCCCAGAGGTTGATCGGCGGGGCAGCCGCACTCATCGCTGCGCACATGAAGACGATCGCTGTGACACGAACTTCGCTGACTCCCATATAGGCGAGCACAGTCCCCACCAGTGCGCCCACAACGAGCACCGTCACGGTCCCCGACCCCGTGAGCGCTCCCGGAATGAGCATCACGACGGTCAGAAACAGAAGGGCAAGCGCCCGGTGGCGATGGAAGCGACGGACGATGCCCCGCACGATATACGCCACGCCGCCTGCATCCTTGAGAAGGTTCATGAACAAGGTTGCAGTGAGGAAAATCAGGACCACGTCGAAATAGGTGAACGCTCCATCGACAATGTGGCGCGGCACCTCGAACCAGGCGAATGCGCCGACGAGCTCACGTGACGGGACCACCAACCCATGAACAATCAGCCCAGCAAGGGCCGCCCCAAGCATGGCCAGTTCAGTACTCAGCTTGAGGAACCTCGCCAAGGCGAAGACAAGTACGATGACTCCAAGAACGATCCCCGCGTGGATGTACACGGTTCACCTCATCCCAAGACACATCCGGCCAAGGGGTTCTCCGTTGGCTTCTTCAGCCTTCCCCACCACGGACCTCATCACGGCGCAACCCCACGGAGAGCCGCAGCGGGGAGAGGCGCCTCTCCCCGCCCTGGCGTCACCCCTAGTTCATCCCGAACAGGATCGGAAGGAGCCTCTGCAGATCGAGCGTCTTCTCGATGAAGATCTGGGGGATTCCCTTCTCTTCGGCGATCCTCGTGAAGTATCCGTCGTTGTTGACATCGCTCCGCGTGATCAGCAGATCTGCCTCCGGGGTCATCGCCCGAATGGATTTCTCGTCGTACTCGTCCGTTCGGCGAGACGGACCCTCGATCTGCGCCACAATGATGGTCACCCCGAGCTCGCGTGCCGCCGCGATCAGCGCAAGGCAACGCTTGACCTCGGAGTCCACGTCCACCCCCGCCGCCCCCATCCCTTTGAGGCTGGTTCCTGTGATGATCACCAGGACGTTCCACGCCGTGTCTCCGGTGCATTCGCTGACAAACTCCTCCACCGTGAGTAGCTCCCGTTCTTCACAGGGTATCCCGGCGGTGTCGCAGATCACATCGAACATCAGAGCGCCTGGCCCCTGACCGCAGGTGGTGACCACGATCGGCAGCTTCAGAAGGGGGAGGTTCCCGGGAATGACGAACCCGTCCACCGTCTGCTGGGCGGCGGCCGTCCCCATGAAGACGCATGCAACCGCTAGAAGCCCGAACCCCAGCTTCGCTTTCATCCTTGACCTCCGTTATGCATCTCACGCGCCACTCCCATCCGATCTCGGGATGGCAAGCCACCGTGGGAGGGCAGCCGGTAGCGGCCGCCCCCCCACGTCTCACAACCTATTTCTCGTCGTTGTAGATGATGTCCTTGTACAGAGCGGGATTGGTTGTCTTCGCGTAGTCCACAGCCTCCAGCCACCAGCTCGGGTAGACCCGCGCCACCCTTCGTCCGCCCTGGGAGACGTAGCCGTCGCTGTACTTGGCGATCAGCGTATCGGCAAGGTCCCACCACGCGGACACCACGCGGTTGACCGCGTCGTTCGAGTAGTTGGTGAGGAACGTAACCGCCAGCTTCGGATCGGTGTTGTAGAGCGCGAGGGCTGCCTGTTCGACAGCCGGCTGCATGGCGAAGAACTCGCCCTCGAACTTCTGCTGCAGCGCCCGGATGTCCTGGATGATGTAGGAGAACGCAAGGTTTGACCAGTTCTCGACGAAGTCAAACGCCCACCAAGCCGACTCCCGCGAGAAGGTGAAGATGTCCCGCACCTGCAGCGACTTGGGCACCTCGGTGATGCCGCAGTACAGCGGCATGTAGCAGGTCGTATGCGGAGCGTCTTCGCCAAACCACAAGACGCCACCGATCGGGTTCGGAAGCCAGTTCCGGGACTGAGACACGAACGAGTACGAACAGCGGAACATGGAGATCGCTCGCTCCCAGTTGGCTCCGCCGGCTGCATTCGGGGTTGGCCACCGATCCGGTGCTCCGTACGGGCCGGCAGCGAGACCCTGGGTGAGGTCGAACTCCGTTCCCTCGTAGTAGTCTCGCTTGATGGCCATCAGATCGGCCACGGAAACCAACTCGTCAGGCTTGACGGAGAACGGGTACTTCTTCGCGTACGGGTCGAACTCGAGCGAGGGGGCGAGGATGTCGAACACCCGCCACTCGCGGCGGCTGTTGTAGAACCCCTCCTTTGGGCCATACACGTCGTCGTACCTGAAGGGGATGCCGCTGTCCGGGCTCCACCACCCCATCTCCTGTCCAAGCGTGTGGATGTTGGGCGAAGCCATGAACCAGTCGGGCTGGTTGAGGTCGATCTCTCCGATCCGGCTCCGGTTGGCGCCTACGTACACATGATCATCCGGAATTCGCTGGGCAACCCAGACCGCACCCGGCTTCCCGGAGTCCGGGGTCCAGAGGACGCCTGGCCCCATGATCTCGAAGATCCACGCCTCGTTAGGATCGCAGACGCTGAGCGTCTCGCCGCCGTCGATGTACCCGTATTTCTCGGCGAGGGCCCCCATGATCTGGATCGCCTCTCGGGCGGTCGTTGCCCGCTGGAGACCGAGCGCCTGGAGCTCCTCGATGTAGAAGAGCCCGTTCGTGTTACGCAATTCCCTCCGACCACCCGTGGTGTGCTCCCCCATCATCACCTGGTGCTCGTTCATGAACGGATAGGCAATGTGAAAGTACGTATACGTGACCTCGACCTGGGGGATCTCGCCCAACACTCGGGGCGGAGAAGTCGGGTTATCTCGTAGTCGTCCCGCGTACACCTTCACCATCTCCCCAGGCTCATGGGTCCCGCCTGGGATCACCCACACCTTGGGATCGTACCAGCCATCGCAGGTGTGGGTCGTCATGACCGAACCGTCCACGGAAGCGTTCTTTCCAACGGCAACCACGGTGCAGTTCTCGGTGCAA
Source organism: Acetothermia bacterium UBA7521 (assembly GCA_002479455.1). Classification (GTDB taxonomy): domain Bacteria; phylum Bipolaricaulota; class Bipolaricaulia; order Bipolaricaulales; family Bipolaricaulaceae; genus Bipolaricaulis. Next base: position 8,109 of record DLNB01000056.1, on the reverse strand, counting down.
CCCTCCTCGTCATCCCACAACCCCTGCGCAGCTCCTAGCCACGACACCACGAACAACCCAGCTACCAACAGCATCATCGCTCGACGCATGCACTTCCTCCTTTTCATCCACTAGACCCCAAGCGCCTGTGCAACCCTCGATCATTGAGCGCGGTTGCACAGCGCCCTCCGCAACTCCCCAACCAGATCCACGGGTGGGGCACCCCATGGGCGCCCCACCCCGGACCACACATCCTTACAGCCTGAACAGAAGCGTGTCGACCAGGTCCCACCACAGCCGCTCGGCCTTGAGCATGTACATGTAGGTGAAGTTGGTCAGAAGCTGTACGGCAGCCTTGGGATCCGACTCGTACATGAGTATTGCCGCCTGCTCAACCGCAGTGTAGGTGGTGTTGATCTCCTGCTGGAAAGGGTCCCTGACAGCATCCAGGATGGGCTTGAGATTCCCGTAGCGTTGGTTGACGAGCGTGTCAGCCATGTCAAATGCCCACCACGCCGAGTTCCGATCGAGCTTCTTCCGGTCAAGCACCGTCCACGAGACCGGGACCTCCTCAACCCCCACCCAGACCGGAATCCACGGGCTGGTCGCAGGGTTGTTGAGGCCAAACCACGCCACGGCCCCGATCTCGTTGGGTAGCCAGTCGCGAACCTGACCAACGAAAAAGTACGAGCAGGTAGAGATGGCGATCTTCCGAGCAGGACTCAGCCCCAACCAGGCAGCCATGCCTGGCATGGCCTGCACCTGGGGTGTGGCATAGGGGGACTTCACCCGGTTTCCCCGGCTGTCCGTGTAGTACCAGACCTCAGCCTCAGTGACATCGTACTCTGTCCCTTCGAGGACGTCGTGGTAGATCTCAATGATGTCCGCCAGGGAGAGGATCTTGTCCGGCTGGAAGGAGAATGGGTAGTTGGGCACATCTTCGATCTGCCAGTTCCCCGATGGAGCAAGCAGGTTGAAGAGCCGCCACGTCCGGTAGTCGAGCGAGAGGGGCCGCACGTCTCGGTACACGAACCTCCACACGAACGGTTCACCGCTGGCCGGATCGTAGAGGCCGAGCTCGATAGCGCAGCTCATGTAGTTGCTGCTGACCATGAAGTTCTCAGTGTCGTGGGGATCGATCTCGCCGATCCTGCTCCGATTCGGCTGAACCGCGACATGCCCGTCAGGCACCCTCGCAGCAGCCCAGACCGCCCCGGGCTTCCCACTGTCGCGGGTCCACAGAGGACCCACCGGGTAGATCTCGAACAGCCACACCTCATTCGGGTCAGCGATCGCAAGTCCCTCTCCGGTGTCAGCGTACCCGTACTTCTCGGCCAGCTCGCCCATCACGAGGATGCATTCCCGAGCCGTCTTCGCCCGCTGCAGACCGAAGTACTCCAGCTGTTCGATGTACAGGATCGCTTCATCCAGGTTCGGTGCCAGGACTGATGCGCGGCCGATCGTGTTCTCGCCGATCATGACCTGGTGCTCATTAGCGAATGGATAGGCGATCTTGAAGATCTTGTAGGTGTGGGGAACCTCTGGGATCTCGCCGAGCTTGACCATCGGCGGGTACTGACTGAACTCCGGATACGCTCGGATCATCCCTTTCCACACAGAAGCCATCGTCCCTGGCGCATGATCTGCCGCTGGAACGATGATCAGCCGAGAGTCATACGCACCATCACAGGTGTGCGTCGTGATCACCGAACCGTCTACCGTCGCCCCCTTGCTCACCAGTACGTCGGTACACGGAAAAGCTAACACTCCAAGGATGGCCACCAAGATGAGCACAAACCCTGTCTTCACTGCCACCATGTCTCCCCCCTCCCGACAAAGGATCACCCTTCGGCCACAGGCGGCGAGCGTACCTCAGAGGCACGGACGACCGCCCTGCAATCACAACTGCCCACCAGCGCGATCTTGGCTCTCACCCCCTCAGGCACAGAGAGATAGGTTCGATGGGTAGTCTAGCGCCGCCCCAGGCGTTAGCAAGTCCTTGTAGGTATTAACACCTCTGTGAGGCCTGACGCGATACCGGAACAGCCCCCCTTCAGCCCGCCCCGCGCTGTGTGACGAAAGCCCCTGGAGGATGATCACAGACGGAACTCAGACGACCCTGCATGAAGTGGTAGCTGGGCCGCGCGTCGGTTGGCTACCTGTCGGGAACAAGGCCCCGGCGGACAACTCGCCAGGCCACAGCGAGACCGGCAATAGCAGCCAGATACACCCCCGCAAGGACGTGGAACGGGAACAATGGCCTTGAGCTGTATGTGACGTACATGTGTCCCTCTCCGGGACGGGGAAGCGGTGACGGATCCCAGGGAAGACCGTAGCGGGTGGTCAAGCCTCGCATGTTCAGAAGGTGGACGAGGGGGATGCCGTCGGCGGCCATCGCCAGCGCCACACCGCGCCCTGGACCCTCGGGGACCACGGTCAGCACGTTCAACCCCGGCAGGAGCGTGAGCACGACCGGGTCCTCCCCCATGTCCGCCCAGTTGCCGCCGATCCCCACGAACGCCGCGATCCTCCGGCCTTCGGCGTGGGCATCGTAGGTGCGGACCCGCTCAGCTACGTTCCTCGCCAAATCGGGCTCGTAGAGGAACCGCGCCCCACGGGCGGCGACCGCCGCGACGAGGGCGTCGCGAACCTCCAGGTCGAGTTCCAGCGCCGCGTCGCGATCTCCGCCCAACGACACGGCCACTGCCCGGTACGCCTCGGGGAACACCCCCGCGGCCACCAGGCAGTCCTCGATCTCCAGCCAGGTGAACCGGGGATCGTTCGCCCCCCACTGGGAGGCGCCGAGCGAGCAGATGAGGATCGGGTGCAGCCCCATCGCGCGGGTGGCAGCGAGGGTCGCCACGATGAGCGCGGGGAACGAGCCGGAAGCCCCGATGGCCACGGCGTCCCCCTTCTCCGCTCCCGCGTCGTGCAGGAGGCGGACGAGGAGCGCCGCCATGTTCGGGTTGGTCGTCGTTCGTTTGGCGGCGAGATCGCCGAGCGTCGTGGTGAGAGGGGAGTACCGCACCCCGATGAACCCGGTCCGGTTCACGTCATCCGGGCTGAGCTCCACTCCTCGCGCCAGCCGGCAGTCGCGGATCGCCACCGTCGCCGCTTCCATCAGCTCGGCGGCGGCGACCATCGGGTGGAGATCGCCTTCCCCACCGCCCACACCATACTGCGCGAGGAGGTACGCGCCCACGCTCAACGCGGCCAGGAGGGCGAGCGCGGCGCGGCTCATCTTCGCCCCCGGTGTTGCGTGTCGGAGCAAGGCTGTGCGCAGGATCTCCCAGCGACGCCGCATCGTCCTCACACAGGCCTCACCATCCGAGGATCAGCCGGACGATGAACCACGTCATCACGCTGGCGGTGGTCGCTCCAAGGAGCGTGATCGCCACGCCCTGGCGCTCGAACGCGTTGGCGAGAAGCCCCGGGATCACCCACCCGATCGTGCGCAGCTCGACCGCGGTCGGCCACACGGCCGGGGCGAGCCGGTACCCGGCCACCCCGAACGCCGCCCCGAGAAGAACCAGTAGGACGAACCGTCGTCGACCGAACAGGATGAACCAGCGCGCGAGGAGGACGTAGACCCCCCACGCTGCGAGCGCCGCGGCCAGGGTGCCTATCAGCCGCAGGGGTTGGTCGAGGTGCAGGGCGACGTACGCCGGGACGATGAGCCCACCGGGATAGAACCCCGCGAACTCGACGAACAGAGAGGCGACGACGAGCCCTACGACAAGGAACTCGACAGACACACGGGCTCACCTACCTCTTCCCAGTGCTCGACGAGGGCGGCGCCCAGTCCCCCGATGTTCCCGAACCCGAACATCACGCCTCCCGACGGCGCAACGCGCTGCACCTCCCGGGTCACGGCCTCCGGACCGCGCCCGGGCAGTGTCTGTGCGCGGTCGCCGTAGCGGAGACGAACCCGGCGCGCAACAAGCCCCGGCCGGTCCCCCACCACGAGCAGGCGTTCCAGCTCCGGGCCCGTCCCCGACGAGAGCACGCGGCACCATTGGGCGGTGCGGTCGCCCCGGTCGCCGCGGACGTTGAACACGCCGACGAGCGGGAGCCCGCGGCACGCGTCCGCTTCGACCACCCGCCGGTAGGCGGACATCGTGGAGACCGGATCGTTGGCCGCGAACGCATTGACCGCGATCCACGCGGACCCGCCATCGGTCAGCCGCCATGCCCGCAACGCGCCGAAGTCCGCCCGAACTCCCTGCATTCCCACCGCGGCGACGTCCGGCGACACGCCAGCGGCGGCGCACACAGCCAACGCCAACCGCACGTTGTCCGCCCATTCCGTGTACGCCACGGTGAGTCCCTCCACCTCCCCTCTGTACGCATCGGTTCCCACCACCCGGACGTGGACTCCCCGCCGTTCGAGACCCTGTAACAGGTCTTGTGGCAGCGCCCCTTGGGGAAGAACCAGTCGGCAGCGGGCGGGAACGCCGGCCGCGAACACCCGGGCGGCCTCCGTCGCCGACGCCCCCAGGTCGGCGGTGTGGTCGGGGCGGACGTTGGTCAGGGCGAGCACGTGGGGAACGATGAGCCGCCCCAGCTCGACCGCGTAGTTCTCCGGTCGGATGCTCATCACCTCCACCACCAACGCCCCCACCCCCTCTCGGCGGGCCAGGCGAACGATGGCCCTTTGCTCGAGGATCGACGGGGTTCCGCGCCGAGCCAGAGGCCGTTCTTCCCCGGACGGGAGGATCACGCACGCCCTCGACCCCGTGGTCTTGGCCAGGGTGCGCGTTCCCCCGGCCGACAGGCCGGCGGCGATCAACCGCACCACGCTCGACTTGCCGCGGGTCCCTGTGACGCAGATCCGCAGCGGGACCGCCCGGCGATTGGCTGCGACGTGAACCTTCTCCAGCCCGAGGTACGCGAGGAGACCTCCGATCCCCGCCACGGCCACGGCGAGATCAGGGCCCATGGGGATCAGCGACCGTGGCAGTGCTTGTACTTCTTGCCCGACCCGCACGGGCACGGGTCGTTGCGCCCCACGGCCTGGGCGGCGGGCTTCGGCCCCCCTGTCGAGGACCGGGCGGCCCGCGCCGGCACGGCGGTGGTGCTCGTGGTCGAGCTCGGCGCGACCGGAGACGCGGGCATCCGCGGCGGGGCCGGGCGGCCCTCGGCCGCCTCCGTGCGCACGGAGAGGCGCGGGTTGAGGAGGAACCGCATCGCTTCCTCCTCAGAGCGCACGATCATCTCCTGGAACAGGCGATGGGCCTCCCGCTTGAACTCGACGAGCGGATCCGTCCCCCCGTAGGCGCGGAGCCCGATCCCTTCCCGGACCTCGTCGAGCTCGAGGAGGTGCTGGCGCCAGTTCTCGTCGGTCGTGCGCAGGAGAACCATCCGCACGATCAGCGGGTAGTGGGGGGTGAGGCGCGTCCACTGGGCGTCGAGCTGAGCCTGCAGGAGATCGTCCACCTCTGCTTCGAGTGCGTCGCGGCGGGACGGAAGCTCGCCCGGCGTTTCGAGCAGGACCTGCCCCAACTCGCGCCGGAGTCCGGGGAGATCCCACTCCTCGGGAATGGGACCGGAGGCGAACCGCTCCAGGAAGATCTCCCCGAACTCGGAGACCATCTGAACAAGATGCGCCCGCAACGCCTCGTCGTCCGGGGTCTCCTCCGCCTCGGGGAGGAGGAACCTCTCCCGCAGCGCGTACACCGCCTCGCGCTGCTTGGCCATGATCTCGTCGTACTCCAAGAGCCGCTTCCGAATCTCGAAGTTCCGCTCCTCAACGCGTTTTTGGGCCCGGCGGATCGAGCGGGTGAGCAGGTCGTGGGTGATCGCCTCCCCCTCCTTCACCCCCAGCTTCTCCATCAGCGTCGCCAGGCGTTCACCGCCGAAGATCCGCAGGAGATCGTCCTCGAGCGAGAGGAAGAACTGGCTCGACCCCGGGTCTCCCTGGCGGCCGCAACGGCCGGCGAGCTGGTCGTCGATGCGCCGCGCCTCGTGGCGCTGGAACCCGAGCACGGCGAGGCCGCCCCGCTTGATCGCGTCGTCCCACGCCTCGCCTCGGAACGGGCGGCCCGTGTCGGCGCACCACTCCCGGATCCGGGCCAGCGCGCCCTTGCGGTACGCGGGATCGTCCCCGTTCGGGGACACGATCGCCTCGCGCTCCGCCGCCGCCTCGGCGCGGTACTTCTCCAGGAGCTGCCGGTACACCTTGGGCTCCGCCTCCGGGTCGGCCTCGGCCCGGGAGCGGAACTCCGGGCTCCCGCCGAGCACGATGTCCGTTCCGCGGCCGGCCATGTTCGTGGCGATCGTGACCGCGCCCCGCCGTCCGGCCTGGGCGATGATCCCCGCCTCCTTCTCGTGGTACTTCGCGTTCAACACCTGATGGGCGAGGCCGCGCTTCTTGAGCAGCCGCGACAGGTCCTCCGAGTCCTCGATCGACGTCGTGCCGATGAGCACCGGCCGCCCCTCGCCGTGGAGCCGCGCCACCTCGTCCGCCACCGCCTCGAACTTCCCCTTCTTCGTCCGGTAGATCACGTCCGGCAGCGGCTCCCGGATCAGGGGACGGTTGGTGGGGATCTGGACCACGTCCAAGCCGTAAATCTGCTTGAACTCGTCCTCCTCCGTCTTCGCCGTGCCCGTCATCCCGGCGAGGCCCTTGTACAAGCGGAAGTAGTGCTGGAGCGTGATCTGGGCCAGAGTCTGGCTCTCCCGCTGCACGGGGAGGTTCTCCTTGGCCTCGATCGCCTGGTGGAGGCCGCCCGAGTAGCGGCGGTCCGGCATCAGGCGGCCGGTGAAGTCGTCGACGATGATCACCCGCCCGTCCTTCACGATGTACTGCTGGTCGCGGTGGAAGAACATCCGCGCCCGCAGCGCCGTCTCCAGGTGGTAGCGGGCGGTCGTCGCCCCGGCGTCGGCGATGTTGTCGAACTTGAGAACCTGCTCGGCCTTCTTCCACCCGGCCTCGGTGAGGGAGAGACGCCTGTGCTCCTCGTTCACCTCGAAGTCCTCGTCCGGCTTGAACAGCTTCGCCAACCGGGCGAAGTCGCGGTACTGGCGAGCCGTGTCCGCGGTGGGGCCGGAGATGATGAGCGGCGTGCGCGCCTCGTCGATGAGGATGTTGTCGATCTCGTCCACGATCGCGTACTCGAGCGGGCCCTGCACCATCTGCGACCGCGAGGCGACCATGTGGTCGCGGAGGTAGTCGAACCCAAACTGGGCGTTCGTCCCGTAGAGAATGTCGCAGGCGTAGGATCCTCTCCGTTCCTCGGGCGGGGTCGTCTCCTGCAGCAGGCCCACCGTGAGGCCCATGAACTCGTACACCGGGCCCATCCAGAACCGGTCGCGGCGGGCGAGGTAATCGTTCACGGTCACGATGTGCACCTTCCCGGCGAGCGCATTGAGGTACGCGGGCATCGTCGCGACGAGGGTCTTCCCCTCCCCGGTCTTCATCTCCGCGATCCGCCGCTGATGGAGGACGATCGCCCCCATCACCTGGACGTCGAACGGCCGCAGGCCGATCGTGCGCCACGCCGCCTCGCGGACGCAGGCGAACGCCTCCGGGAGCAGGTTGTCGAGGTTCTCGTCCGCGGCGAGGCGGGACCGGAACTCGTCCGTCTTCGCGCACAGCTCACCATCGGAGAGCGCGGCGACCCGTTCCGCCCAGCCGCTCACCTCCTCCACCACCGGGAGGAGCTTGCGGAGGCGTTGTTCGTTCGTCTGGCCGAACAGGTACTCGATCCCACGCCGGATGGACGGCATGAACAGGACTATACGGCCCGCTCAGAGGGGTCGCAACCGACCACAACCCGTCGCAGACCTGCCTGCGGCAGGCAAGCCGCGGCGCTACGCAACCCCGCCGTAGCGTCGGGCTTCATGCCCGACGGTGGTTTCAGGTTGCGTAGCGTCGGGGTTTATCCCCCGCCCGTTTCGTCGGACACAAGGTCCGACGCTACAGAACCCACAGGCTGTCACCGCCGAGCGCGCGGAGAACGCCGAGGACACCAGGGCACGGAGGAAGGGTAGGGCTACTGGGTGTGCAGTTTGCCTGAACCCTACGAGCACTTCGTGCCCTTGGAGGTGAAGCCGTGCTCCCTTGGTGGTCCAGGGGTTCGCTGTTTTCTCAGCGTCCTCGGCGACCTCTGCGGTGAAGAGGTCGTCCGG
>DLNB01000025.1:9325-9485 GCA_002479455.1 Acetothermia bacterium UBA7521 | reverse complement strand
GACGGGCACGCTCACCCAGGGCCAGCCCGTGGTCACGGACGTGATCCCGCTCGACGGGGGCGATCCGCAGGCCTTGCTTGCGATCGCGGCTGCCGCCGAAGCGGGCAGCGAGCACCCTCTGGGTCGAGCGGTGGTGCGGCGGGGGGGGGGCGGCGGGGGG
>DLNB01000025.1:8698-9180 GCA_002479455.1 Acetothermia bacterium UBA7521 | reverse complement strand
CGGGCGGAGGCCGACGGGTTGGCCGTCGAGGCGGCGCGGGAGTTCCGGGCGGTCCGCGGGAAAGGCGTGGTGGCCAAGGCGAGGGGGCAGCAGGTCATCGTGGGGTCGCGGGCGCTCCTCGCCGAGAGCGGTGTGGACCCTGCTCCACTGGAGGATGCCTCGCGCCGGTTGGAAGTGGAGGCGAAGACCGCGGTACTCGTGGCAGTGAACAGCCGAGGCCTCGGCGTGATCGGGATCGCCGACACGCTGAAGGCCGACGCGGCAGCGACGGTCCGCGAGCTCCACCGGCTGGGGATCCGCACGGCGATGATCACCGGCGACAACCGCCACACCGCAGAGGCGATCGCCCGCCAGGTGGGGATCGACGAGGTGCGGGCCGAGGTCCTACCCGACGGGAAGATGGCCGAGCTGCGCCGGCTCCAGGAGGCATTCGGTCCGGCGGCGTTCGTGGGGGACGGGATCAACGACGCGCCGGCCCTGGC
>DLNB01000025.1:0-8576 GCA_002479455.1 Acetothermia bacterium UBA7521 | reverse complement strand
CAACGACGCGCCGGCCCTGGCCCAAGCCGACGTGGGGATCGCCATCGGCAGCGGAACGGACATCGCGATCGAGGCGAGCGACGTGACCCTCGTGCGGGGGGAGCTAACCTCGGTCGTAGAGGCGATCCGCCTCTCCCGCGCCACGTTCCGCGTCATCCGCCAGAACCTGTTCTGGGCGTTCTTCTACAACGTGGTGATGATCCCGCTGGCGATCGCCGGGTGGATGCACCCGGTGCTGGCCGAGATCGCGATGGCGACGAGCTCGGTGACCGTGGTGGCCAACGCCAACCTCCTTCGCCGGACGCAACTCCGTTAGCTCGCGCGCTAGGCCACGGCGAGCTCACTCCACCCCGCATTGCGCGCCACTCCACTTCTCTCTATACTGGTCAACGACTGGTCTAAAGGAGGAACCTTGACCGAAGTCGGCGCCTACGAGGCCAAGACGCATCTTGCCCAGATTCTGGAGCGCGTGGCGCGGGGGGAGCGGGTGGTGATCACAAAGCATGGCGTGCCCGTGGCTGTTCTCTCCCGTGTCGGCCCTCAGGCCGATCCCCAGCAGGTGGCCGGGCAGCTGCGCGGCTTCCGGAAAGGAAGGACGCTGAAGCCGATCAGCGCCCGCGACCTCATCGAGGAAGGTCGGGATGGAGCGTGAGCCTGTTTTCGTGCTGGATGCCTCAATAGCGGTGGCGTGGGCGTTCGAGGACGAGACTACCTCTTACACCGAGGCGGCATTGGACGCCGTGACCCGAGGCCGAGGTGTGGTGCCATCCGTGTGGCCGCTTGAGGTGGGGAACGCCGTGGTGGTGGCCGAGCGTCGCGGTCGGATGAACGAAGCGGCTGGAGTGCGCTTCCTGTCGCTTCTCCGTCAGCTCCCGATCGCGGTCGAGGCGGAGCCGGTGGAGCGCGTGCTGGGCGATGGGGTGAGGCTGGCGAGAGCGCACGGCCTATCCGTCTATGACGCGTCCTACTTGGACCTGGCGATGCGGATGGGAGTGCCGTTGGCCACCCGCGATGCGGGCCTGCGCAGGGCAGCGAACCGCTGCGGCGTGAAGGTCTTCCGGTGAAGCGGGGCATTGTCGGGGACGCGCACCTCATTGCGAGGCAAGAACACTGCGCCCACCTCTATGGGTCACAACAACCTAGCTCAGACCGAAACGAAGCCCTGGGCCATGCCCGGTTGACCGACGTGCTCCTTGCAGGAAGGATCGTTCCATGAAGTGGTGGACGTGGCTGCTTCTCGCTCCGCTCGTCGTGGCTGGGTTCTTCTACGCCCACGACCTCGTGGTCGGGATCTATCCTCCCTACCGATGGGCCGGTACTCCTCACCCCCGCTACCCGGAGCTTGGGGCGCCGTGGCGGATGCACCCGGTGGACAACCCTGGAGACTGGATCCCCAACGGCCTCGACGTGGCCGACGTGAACGGCGACGGCTTCCCCGATTTCCTCGTCAACTACGAGTGGACGGGCCGGATTCGCGTCGTGTTCCACCCCGGAGCGGACCTCTCTCCCGACCGACCCTGGCCGGCGGTAGATGCAGGAACCTTCGCCAACGCCGAGAACGCGGCGTTCGGCGATCTCGACGGCGACGGGATCATGGACATCGTCGTCGTGCAAGGGATTGAGCACCACGGAGATCCCGCGGCGGTGCGGATCCTGTGGGGGCAGCTTCCGCCCGATTCGGGGTCTCTCCCCTCGGCCTACGCCTGGACGGATGGAGGAGCCCTCCCGGAGGGCACGGGGGTTGGGCACTACCTGTACGCCAAGGTTGCAGATCTCGACGGATCCGGGTTCCCGGACATCCTCGTCGGCGGCCGGGCCGCTCGCCTCGCCGGGGGGAGACGGACCCCTGAAGCGTTGGAGGGACTCAGCTGGACCGGCATCCGCTGGTTTCGGAACCCGCTCGCCTCCGGCGAAGATCCGCGCGATCCTGCCCAATGGCGGATGTACGCCATCGACCCGGCGGTTCCGAGCGGACACGGGTTCGTGCTCGCCGACCTCGACGGGGATGGGTTCCCGGACCTCGTGATCAACAACGCCGATTGGGACACGCTCGACAGCGAGAAGGCGATCCTCCTGTACCGCAATCCCGGTCCGGTCGCGGTGGAGGGGCCGTGGCGGGTGGTCGAGCTCTACCGAAGCCCGGAGTTCTACGGGAAGGAGCAGGTCGCGGTAGCCGACCTCGACGGGGACGGCCGGACGGATATTGTGGCCCAGTCCGAGGACGTGGTCCACGTGTTCTGGAACCACGGCGAGCCGGGGAACCCCGCGTTCGCGCACGAAGCGATCGCGAAGCCGCCCGCCCTCCGCTGGCGATCCCGGCCGATTGCCGTAGCCGACCTTGACGGAGATGGCCCCCCCGACACCGTCGGCGCGGCGATCCACCGCGATGGGATCTTGCCCCGGGACGTCGCCGCCGTGTGGTGGCTTGAGCAGCCCCCCGAGGAGTGGGTTCCTCACGTGATCAAGTGGGGGTCAGGGTTCCTCGGCCTGGGGACGTTCAACGGCGAGAAGTGGGATGACCTGATGATCCTCGATGTGAATGGGGACGGGCGCCTTGACCTCGTGGCCAACGTCGAGGAGTTCAACCGCCTGCGCTCCATCCTCGCCGTGGTGTGGTTTGAGAACCCCGGTTTCTGACGCCGAGAGACCAAGGTTCTGTGCCCCTGTAGCGTTGATGGGCGAGGGTGATCTACAACACCGTCGGTGCGGACCTCAGGCTGTATAGTGGTTGTTGAGTTCTGCGCAACGATCCGGTGTTGGAGGGGGGGCTACAACGTACGGGGCAGACGCGGGGACGCCATGGACTCATTCCGACCGGGCTTTCTCGGGCATAGAGGATCTTCGCCCTGGCGACCACCTGTGCGTCATCTACCGGGACGACGACGAACACAGGATTGTCCTTTCTGACTACCTTCGCCGGGGGCTGGAAGCCGGTGAGCGGGTGGTGTACATCGTGGACGCCCACACTGCCCGCCAGATCCGCGGCTACCTGCGCGACGTGGGAATCAACATCCGCGATGCGGAGAAGCGCAGGCAACTCCTCTTCTTGACCCGGGACGACGCGTACATGCGGGAAGGGGTCTTTAACCCACAGGGGATGATCTCCCTCCTCCACCAGGAGACCCAGAAAGCGTTGGGTGAAGGGTTCTCTGGCCTCCGCGTCACCGGAGAGATGACGTGGGCCCTACGCGGCCTGCCTGGTTCGGAGCGGCTCATCGAATACGAGACGCTCCTCAACGAGTTCTTCCCCGGTTCGCCGTGCATTGGGCTCTGCCAGTATGACGCCCGTCGCTTCCCCGCGGACATCCTCCTCGATGTGCTGCGCACCCACCCGATCGCGGTTGTGGGGACGAGGATCTACGCGAACGTCTACTACATCTCTCCCGAGGAGCTACAGGCGGGGAAGAGCGATCAGTTCACCCTCGACCGATGGCTGCTCACCCTTGAGGAGAACCAACGGTTGACCGATGGGCTGCGGGAGCGCACCCGCGCCCTCGAGGAGCGGGTGAAGGAGCTAGAGTGCCTGAGGCAGGTGCGCGAGCTCGTCAGCCGCGACGACCTCTCGGTCACCGAGCTGTTGCAGGCTGTTCTGGACCCCATCCGTTCCGGCTGGCGGTGGCCTGAGCGCATCGGGGTCCGCATTGAGCACGGGGGCTCCTTCTACGCGACCGAGGGGTTCGAGGAGAACCGCTGGCGGATCGCAACACCGATCCTGCAGCATGAGACCCAGGTCGGTACCCTCGAGGTTGCCTATCCTGATCCGCCGCCGGAACCTGACCCCTTCCTGCCCGAGGAGCGCTCTCTCCTGCACGACCTTTCCGTTCGGCTCGGCCACGCCCTCGCATCCAGACACGACATGGGGAAGATCCTCCACCTCAACGGGGTTTTGCGGGCGATCCGCAACGTGAACCAGCTCATCGTCCGCGAACATGACGTGGGCGCGTTGATTCAGCATGCGTGTGAGCTGCTCGTCGAAGCGCGGGGAGTGGTGTGCACGTGGATTGCGCTGGTGGATGAGCGGGGACAGCCCACACGCTGGGCGGGAACCGGGACGTCAGACGAGATGGCAGCGTTGATCACGATGTGGAGGAAGAGCGGCCCTCCGTTGTGTGTGGAGCAGGCCATTTCGGGTGACGGCCTGGCCATTGTGGAGGATGCGATGGCGTGTACCGCATGCCCGATGTCTGCCCACTGCGGGCCATCTGCGGGTGTGGCCGTGCCTCTCTCTCACGCCGGTCGCATCCACGGCGTCCTCGTGGCCGGGGCACCGTCCGCGTTCACGGGCGACCCTGAGGAGCTGGATCTCTTTCGGGAGATCGCCGCTGACCTGGGGTACGCCCTCTCCACCATCCGGTTGGAGGAAGATCGGCGCGAGGGAGAGCGGCGGTTGGCGCAGCTCATGGCCAACCTGCCGGGGATCGCGTACCGATGCCGGAACGATCGCGACTGGACGATGGAGTTCGTGAGCGAGGGGTGCCGGGATCTCCTCGGATACGAGCCCGAAGCCCTTGTGGGGAACCGCGACGTGGCCTACGGCGACCTCATTCATCCCGACGACCGTCAGGCTGTGTGGGACGACATACACGAGGCGGTTGCCCGGCGTGCGGCGTTCACCTTGACCTACCGCATGCGCACCGCAACAGGCGAAGAAAGGTGGGTTTGGGAAAGGGGAGTCGCCGTCGCTAGCGAAGGTGGGGAGATCACCCTCGAAGGCTTCATCACCGACATCACGGAACTGGTCAAAGCGCAGGCAACCTTGCAGGAGAGCGAGGAGCGCTACCGGACGCTGTTCGAGCAGACGGGCAACCCGATCCTGGTGATCGATCGAGAGGGTATCTACATCCAGGCCAACGACGCGGCTTGTGCGTTCCTCGAACGCACACGAGAGGAGATCGTGGGGAGAAACGTGGTTGACACGATTCCCCCTGGCGCGGATGCCACGGATGTGATGCGGCTCCACCGGGACCTTTGGGAGCGCGGAGGGCGGATCGAGACCGATTACTGGGTGAACGGGAAGCAGAAGACACTGGATCTGACGATCACTCCCGGCATGTGGAAAGGGAAGCCGGTCGTATGGGGCTTGGGAACGGACATCACCGACCGCAAGCAGGCGGCCGAAGCACTTGAGCTAGCTGAACAGAAGTATCGATTGCTCGTCGGGCACCTTCCCGCCGTCGTCTACACCGTCGAGCTGGGCGAGGTCAACCGGACAACATACATCAGCCCGCAGGTCGAAGCGTTGCTCGGCTACTCGCCGGAGGAGTGGTTGGCCGATCCCGACCTGTGGATCAGCTGTATCCACCCCGATGACCGTGAGCGCGCCGTGGCCGAAGTGAGGCGACGGGACGTGGCAGGCCAGCCGCTGGACATCGAGTACCGCGTGGTAGCCCGAAACGGGGGTGTCCGTTGGCTCCGCAATGTGACGACCCTCGTGGACAGCGGCAACGGCGCGTTGAGGCATTCGCATGGGGTGTTGTTTGATATCACCAACCGCAGACAGGCGGAGCTGGATCTCCTTGCGGAGAAGAACTGGTCGGAGGCCATCATCTGTGGGGCGCCGAACATCATCATCGGGCTGGGCGAGAACTCCCGGATCTTGATCTTCAACCGATACGCCGAGAAGTTGACCGGCTATGCCGCCGAAGAGGTCCTGGGCAAAGAGTGGATCGAGGTGTTCATCCCCGAGGAGATGCGAAGGGAGATCCGCGGGATCTGGGAGCAGATCGTCGCGGGAGGGTACATCGAGCACCGCTACGAGAACGCGATTCAGACGAAGGCTGGCGAGCAGCGGGTGGTCCGTTGGAGCAACACGGTCTTGACGGAGGATAGTCGGTTCAAGATGGTCCTCTCGATCGGTGAGGACATCACGGATCGAAGGCGGGCTGAGGAGGAACGTGCCCGGCTCGTGCAGCGCCTCACCGTACTTCACCGGGTGAGTCAAGAGGTGGCCCGGGCTTCGTTGGGTCCTGAACAGGTCTACGCAACCATCCATCGGGCGACGGGGGAGCTCATGCCCGCCGATGCGTTCGTGATCTCACTTCGCACGGGAGGGGACGAAGCGGAAGCCGTGTACCTGTGGGACAGAGGGGGTCGGTCCCCCCCGGCCCGGATCCTGAAGGGGGAAGGCCTCACGTGGCAGGTCATCACCGCGGGGAAGCCGGTCGTGGTGCGGGACATGCTGGCGGAGGAGACGCCAGGGATTCACTTTGGGAGTGACGAGCGGGTCCGGTCGATTCTCGCCGTGCCCCTGACGACGGGGGCGCAAGCGATTGGGATGCTGTCCACACAGAGCTACCGGCCTGACGCGTACAGCGAGGAGGATCTGGGGATCCTGGGGATGCTCGCTGCCCATGCCGCGGCGGCCATCGAGAGCGCACGGCTCCTCGAACATCTCCGGGCAAGCGAGGAACGGTACCGTGAGTTAGTGGAAGATGTCACCGACATCATCTTCGCTGCAGACGGGGACGGAATCGTAACGTACATCAGCCCGGCAGTCCAAGCACTGGGGGGGTACGCTCCTGAGGAGATCACGGGACGCTCGTTCGCCCAGTTCGTGCACGCAGATGATCGACCGATGGTCGCCGAAGCGTTGCAGAGGACCCTCGCCGACCATCCGGAACCCCTTGAGCATCGCGTCATTGGCAAGGTGGGGCAGGTCGTGTGGGTTCGCAGCTTGAGCAAGGCGTTCTACGAGAACGGGCGTCCGATGGGAATCCGCGGGGTGCTGAGCGACATCACTGAGCGGAAGCTTGCTGAAGAGGAACTCCGCGAGAGCTACGCGAAGGTGAGAAGGATGTTCGACGACATCGTGAACGTCCTCGCCTCGACGATTGAGCTCCGCGATCCGTACACCGCGGGGCACCAGCGGCGTGTGGCCGAGCTCGTCGCCGCCCTGGGCAGCGAGCTGGACCTTCCGCCGGAGGGACTGAACGGCCTGCGCATCGCCGGCCTGGTGCACGACGTGGGGAAGGTCGTTGTGCCAGCCGAGATCCTCAGCAAACCAGGGCAGTTGAGCGAGCTGGAGATGTACCTGGTGCGGGCGCATCCCGAGGCCGGGTTCAACGTGCTGCGGGGGATCGACTTCCCGTGGCCGGTGGCGGAGATCGTCTACCAGCACCACGAGCGGCTGGATGGCTCGGGGTATCCGAGGGGACTCAAGGGTGACGATGTCCTGTTCGAGGCGAGGATCTTGGCTATAGCTGACGTCGTGGAGGCGATGAGTTCGCACCGGCCGTACCGGCCGGCTCTGGGGATCGAGGCCGCCCTCGCCGAGATCGAGGCCGGCAAGGACCGGCTCTACGATCCGCGCGTGGTAGATGCCTGCGTGAGCGTGTTCCGCAAAGGGTTCACGTTCAACGAGGACGAAGGACGACAAGCGCAGCTCTGAGTTTCCCCTGTCTACCGCTTGACGAAGAGGGCGAGAGGTCTCAGGGGTTCTGTCGCTCGTTCGGTCCGACGTCGTTGATCGGCTCGATGTGCACGACCACGGACACCACCCCGCCGAGGACGCCGCGCACGGCTGTCTCTGCCCGCGACGCGATGGCGTGCGACTCTGCGACGGAGAGGTGGGGATCCACCTGGATGTGCACGTCCACGAACGCTCCTCGCCCAGAGGTTCGGGTGCGCAGCTTGTGCCAGCTCTGCACCCCGTCCACTGCGGCGATCGCCTGCGCCACGCGGTCCTGCTCCGCCTCTGGGAGGGCGCCCTCGGTCAGCTCGTAGAGGGCCCGCCGCAGGATGCCCGCTGCCGCCCATCCGATGAGCGCGGCCACGGCGATGGCTGCCGCCTGATCGCCCTGAACGAATCCCGCGGCGGTCAGCACTCCGCCCACGAGCACGGCCACCGACGACAGAGCGTCGGAGCGATGGTGCCAGGCGTTGGCCTCAAGCGAGCTCGACCGCACCTCGCGGGCGGCCTTCCGTGTGGCGCGAAACAACCACTCCTTGACGATCACGGACAGAGCTGCGACCCCCGCCACGGCCAGCCCGGGCACGTGTGCAGCACGTGTCAGAAGGGCTCGTACCGCTTCCCCGGCGATCCAGCCCCCGGCGGCGAACAACGCCAGTGCAACAAGGGCCGTGGCTAAGGTCTCGAACTTCCCGTGCCCGTAGGCGTGGGAGGCGTCGGCCGGGCGCCGGGAGAGACGGAGACCGCCCAGGACCACGAGGTCTGTCACGAGATCCGAGAGGGAGTGCACCCCGTCGGCCACAAGGGCCATCGAACCCGAGGCGAGGCCAACCCCGAACTTGACTGCGGTCAGCCCGAGGTTGACACAGAGCCCGACCAGAGTGATGCGTACCGCTGGATCTCCTGGCTCTCTTCTAGCCATGACGCCTCACAGGGTGAGAACCTCTCCGCGCACGAGCGCCGGAAAGTCAACGGCGACCCAGGTCGGACGGATCCCCGTCTGTTCGATGCCCGCGACCGTGGAGATCCCGGATAGGACGAGGGCCGTGTCCATCCCCACCCCGTGCCCACCCGCGATGTCCGTTTCCAGACGATCCCCGATCATCAGCGCTTCCTCCGGAGCGATCCCCAGAGCCTCCAGCGCGACGTGGTACGCGATGGGTGAGGG
>DLNB01000036.1:3627-4499 GCA_002479455.1 Acetothermia bacterium UBA7521 | reverse complement strand
CCGCGCTCCCCGCCGGCACGGTGAACCTGTACTGAGCGCTCACTGAGCCCGACCCGGACACAGGCGTGAAAGACGACCACCCAGCCGGGATCGACGTGGCAGAGATCGTTACTGTCCCAGTCGGCGTACACTGCGCCGACAGGTTGACGGTGCCCGTGGTTCCCTCGGAGACCGAGCACCGAACGACGTTTGACGCCACCTGGCTGCACGTCCCACCCGACACCGTCAGGTTCCCACAGAACCTGAGCGTGACGGTCGTGCCACCGACCGTGTAAGGTATTTCAGAACACTGAGTCCATCCCACCAGGGCCCACACGACGACCAGCCCAAGACTCAACCACACGTTCCGCATGATCCTCACCTCCTCTCTTCCGTACTCCGTGAACCGTGATCCGTGGACCGTGAGCCGACGACCGCGGTCCGTGGACCGTTGACCGTGATCCGTTGGCCGTGGTCCGTGACCCGCACACTTCACGATCGGTGTGTCCCTCACCACCCCCTTCGGCGGGGCAGGGGGTATGAGCGTAGAGAGGGCGAGAGGGGAGACGCGGTTGGGCGAGCTCGACGAAAATCAGGGCCACGCCCCTCTGCCTGCGCGCTGCTGATTCTTTAGATGAACAGTATACACCTCGGACGAGAGGCGGGTTTCAACCCGTGTTTCGTTCGATCCTGAACGCCATTCCCCCAAAAGCGCGACACTTGAATCGGAGCACCGTTCGCCGCCGTTCCTCGACCCGTACTTGTTTGCCGTCGAGACGCAGAGAAGACCAGTTCTGGACTTGCATCCACGTTCCCGAGGTTCTGTGGCGTCGCAGCGTGCCTGCGACGAACCGGATTGGGCTCGTCGCGAACCTGTAACCGTCAGACTGCCT
>DLNB01000036.1:0-3514 GCA_002479455.1 Acetothermia bacterium UBA7521 | reverse complement strand
AACCTGTAACCGTCAGACTGCCTAACCGAAGTCACGGGATGAACCCCGACGCTACGATCCGTTCTCTCTCTGCGAACTCCGCCTGCCTGGCAACAGACAGGCGCCTCTGCGGTGGATTCGAGGGACGCCAAACATGTATACCTCGACCCGTCACCCGAAGAGGGCTATACTTGGTCTTGTGAGTTCGCGCCCTTCTGCTCGTGGCTTATCCATCCCACCGCATGCCTCACCTCCCAGCCCCAGCAGGAGGGCGCTGCTCATTCTGCACCCGTGATGGGTGACGGGTGATCGGTCGCGAATGGTGAACAACAGGCTTCCGAAGGAACGCTGGTGAAGATCGCCCTGGGCCAGATCAACCCGACCGTAGGTGACCTCGCTGGGAACAGAGAGCGGATCGTCCACGCCATCGCCGAGGCCAGCCGCCAGGGTGCCGAGCTGGTCATCTTCCCCGAACTGGCCCTGCTCGGCTACCCTCCGCGGGACCTTCTCCTTCAGGCGGGGTTCCTCGACGCGGCGGACCGCGAGTTCGCCGCGATCGTGAAGGCGAGCTCCGATATCGCCGTCGTGATCGGCCACGTCGCCCGTGGCGGGACGAAGGCAGCCAATGTGGCCGATCCCTCTGCCGTGGCGTTCGGCGGGGACGCGCTCCTCCACAACGCCGTGTTCCTTCTCGCCGAGGGTGCCGTGATCGGCCACCAGGTCAAGCACAGGCTACCCTCGTTCGACGTGTTCGAGGAGGAACGGTATTTCTCGCCCGACACGGAGATCACGGTGCTCGATTGGCAGGGCCTGCGCCTCGGGCTCTCGGTGTGCGAGGACTTCTGGTACGAGGGTGGGGTGTTGGCCGCTCAGGCAGCCGCAGGCGTGGACCTCCTCGTGAACGTCTCCGCCTCCCCCTATTTCCGGGGGAAGCCCGTCCTCCGCTACGACCTGGCCCGGAAGTGGGCCGAGCGGTCGAGCGCGCTCTTTGTGTACGCGAACCTCGTGGGGGGGCAGGATGAACTCGTGTTCGACGGCGGATCGTTCGCCCTCCGGCCGGACGGGGCGTTTCTCCTCTCTTCCCCGCGGTTCACCGAAGGCGTCTGCACCTTCGACACGGCGGGAGCGCCGGTCGAACCCCCATCGAACGACGGGATGGGCGATATCCAGGACGCTCTCATCGCCGGGATCCGAGACTACTTCGACAAGAACAGGATCCGGGGGTGTATCGTAGGGGTCTCCGGTGGGGTAGACTCGGCGGTCGTCGCCGCGCTCGCCTGCAAGGCGCTCGGCTCGGATCGGGTGTTGGGCACATTCTTCCCCGGACCGTACACCGCGAGCGAGTCGCGCGACGAGGTGACGCAGCTTGCGAATGCCTTGCGGATGCGCGTTGTGGAGATTCCGATCGATACAAGCTTCTCTGCCCTCAGTGAGGCCCTGGCTCCGCACATCGCAGTGGAAGGCTTGGTTGCGGAGAACCTCCAGGCAAGAGTTCGGGGAGTCCTGTGGATGGCATTGGCCAACGCCCTCGACTACGCCGTCCTCGCTTGCGGGAACAAGTCGGAGATCGCCACGGGCTACAACACGCTCTACGGAGACACGGTGGGCGCGCTGGCGCCGATCGGCGATCTCGTCAAGGCCGAGGTGTACGCGTTGGCCCGGCTCATCAACGAGCAAGGACCCGTCCCCATCATCCCCGAAGGGACCCTCGCCCGACCTCCCTCCGCCGAGCTGAGGCCCGATCAGCGCGACGACGAGGATCTCCCTCCCTACAACGTGCTCGACCCGCTCGTGCGGGCGCTCGTCGTCGAGAATCGACCGTCAGAAGAACTGGTGCGGGCGTTCAGCCCAGACTCGGTCCAAGACGTCGCCCATCGCCTTCACCGGGCTGAGTACAAGCGAAAGCAGCTTCCTCTGGTGATCAAAGTATCACCGAAGTCGTTCGGGATCGGCCGTCGGTACCCCATCACCCATAGGTTCGCACCTTGAACCCAAGTATTGCAGCTTAACCGCCGAGGACGCCGAGATCGCAGAGCAACCCCGAACTCCACCACCTAGGGCACGAAGAACACTAAGGGATTCGGGGGTTCCCAACCCCAGGGTTCATGCCTGGTGTTCTTCTTCGTGACCTTGGTGTCCTTTGTGGTGGGGTTTTCCGTTGACCGGCTGTTCTCCGCGCGCTCGGCGGTGAGAGCCTTTGAGTTCCGTAGCGGCGCAGCTCGTCTGCGACGGCCTTTTCTCGGACCGTTCCACCGTCAACCGACGAACCGTCCAACCCAACGGACGTCGGGCACGAAACCCTAACGACCGTCGGGGATGAACCCCGACGGTCGTTCGTCGCAGACAGGCTGCGACTCTACAGATTCAATTTCAGAACTGGTTTTCTCTGCGTCCTTAGCGTCTCGGCGGTAAACAAGTACCCGCGGGGATCCGGTTTTCTCCGCGTGGCCGAAGGCCCAGCGGGGAGCAGTGAACTCTACGAGCCTTCTTGGCGGCGGGCGCGACGAAGGAACGTGGGGATGTCGTAGTCGTCGCGGATACCCTCCCGCTCCAATCGCTCCAGGACGACCTCTTCTTCGGTATCCATGATCTCGCCGCTCTGGACTGCGGCGAATCCGGTGGCGATCACGGTCACCTTGGCCTTCTGCATCCCTTCGCGAATCGCGGCGCCAAAGATGAGGTCGGCCTTGTCAGACAGGGCTTCCTGAATCGCCCCAGCCGCTGCAGTGACCTCTTCCAAGGTCAGGTCCTCGCCGCCGGTGATGTTGAGGATCGCTTTCTTCGCCCCCTTCACGCTGAAGTCGAGGAGGGGTGAAGAGATGGACTTCCGGGCCGCCTCGCGCGTTTTGTTGTCGCCATCGGCTTCGCCAATTCCCATGAGGGCGGTTCCCGCCCCGCGCAGCACCGCCTCGACATCGGCGAAATCGAGGTTGATGAGCCCGGGGACGGTGATGAGCTCGGTCACCCCTTGCACCCCTTGACGGAGAACCTCGTCCACGAGTTCGAACGCCCGGGTGAGGGGCATCTCGTGGGGGGCGACCTTGAGCAAACGGTCATTGGAGATGGTGATGATCGCGTCTACGTTCCGTGCAAGCTGCTGCAGACCTCTCTCTGCACGCTGGGACCGAGCGAGGCCTTCGAACGAGAACGGACGGGTGACGATCCCCACGGTGAGGACGCCCAACTCTTTGGCGATCTCCGCGACAACCGGCGCGCCACCCGTCCCGGTCCCGCCGCCCATCCCGGCGGTGATGAACACCATGTCCAGGCCATCGAGCAGATCAGCAATCTCATCGCGGGACTCCTCGGCTGCCTCGCGTCCCACCTCCGGATCTCCCCCTGCTCCCAGTCCTCCGGTGCGCTTGCCCCCCAGCTGCAGGTGGCGTTGGGCCTCGATCATCTCCAACACCTGGACGTCGGTGTTCATCACCACGAGTTCGACGCCGACCAGCCCTGCTTGGACCATGCGGCTGACGGCATTCCCGCCACCTCCGCCTACCCCCACCACCATGATCTTAGCTGGGCTCTCCCCCAT